>QBWB01000007.1 GCA_003284185.1 Prochlorococcus sp. AG-315-C08 | reverse complement strand
GTCTGTTTGTTTTGATTATTAGTCCGTTGAGGATTTCCAGAGCCTAATTTCTGAGGAGTTACTAAACGCTGAGTTATTCCAGGTTTATTTCTTTGATTAATGAATGAAGGTTTTCGAGTCTCTTGAAGGTTTATTTGAGGTCTATTTGGTGGAGCTAAGGGTCTCTTTGGCTCAGGTTTACTAGTCAGTTGAGTTTTTGATATAGGTATTTTAGGAGTTTGAGAGATTCTTTGATTTGGGTTTGAATTGCTTTCTTTTTTCTGACTAATAATCTCCTTAGGCACAACAAGATTATTTGGCTGCTTATGAACTGAAGGTTTTATTTCTTGTCTTGGGCTAGGAGGTAATGGCTTATTAGGTTGAGGAGGTTCATTTATTACTTTTTCAGAGTTTTTATTGGTTTTTTGTTGGGTTTTGAGGAAAGAGGATTTGTCCTTGGATGGAATTAAGGTTTGTTTTGGTTTAGAAGGTACCTTCAAACTTGGATTTGAAGACTGGTAACTAGAAGTTGAATTTTGGCTTTTATCTATTTTCTGGGTTTTTTTTGTATCGCTAACATTTTTTAGAGGTTTTAAGGACGCTTTTTTTACTGAAAGAATCTCTTTAGTTTGTTTTTGACTAGGCTTTTTTACTTTGGGGGAAGAAGAGCTCTCTTTCAGAAAATTCTTAATTTTATTAGCTTCAAGATTGCTTATTGAACTGCTATGGCTCTTTGCTGCAATAGCAAGTTTTCGAGCTGCATCAAGCACATCTTTGTTGTCAAGGTTTAAGTCCTTTGACAACTCGTAAATCCTGATTTTAACGCTGCTGGTCATTAATGTTTCCTTTCTTCAAGGATTGGTTAGTGAGCGAATTGATTTATATCCTTCATCATGCCTCAGTATTGGAATCAATGCAGGTATTAAGTCGCTTTTGGAGCAGATTGATAACGCTGAATTGAACTTCACATTTTAAGGCTTTTTGCAGTCTTTTTCTCTTCCAAGCATCTTCAAGGCATTTCTCATTAGGACAAAGATAGGCAGATCTTCCCATCCCTCCGTTGAGCACTACTCCATTCTGGAAATCTCTAGTAACCCTTAAAAGTTGCTGGCGATCCAGAACTTTTCTACATGCTACACATCGACGCAGAACGGGACGTTGACTCACCGGGTTCCTTCCTCCTCTGTTACTTCTTCATTTTGATTAATTTCGGATTGATCATCTATTTTTTCTGTTTCAGTTTTAGCCAAGTCTTTTTCATCCGAATCTATATTTGATAATTGATCTTCGGGAAAGTCTTCTTCATCTTCTGGGAGAGGATAAAGCTCTCTTAATCTTGCATCTTCTTGGGCTCTTGCAGTTTGTTCGGCTTCAAGTCTCTGTTCGGCTTCTCTTTGTAAAGATTCTTCTTCTTCTCTGTGAGCAATTAATTCAGCAACTTCAGAATCCTCAGAAGCTTGATCGTATTCTTGAGAGTTCTTAATATCTATTTTCCATCCTGTGAGTCTGGCAGCAAGTCTTACATTTTGCCCCTCTCTTCCAATGGCAAGACTAAGTTGGTCCGGAGGCACCAAAACATGAGCATGTTGACCTTCAGGGTCTACAAGTCTTACTACCTCTACTCTTGCAGGGCTTAATGAATTACATATGTATTGAACTGGGTCAGATGACCAGCGAATGACATCAATTTTTTCTCCGCGGAGTTCATTGACTACTTGTTGAATTCGAGCTCCTCTAGCTCCTATGCAAGCTCCTACTGGATCGACTTCTCTTTCAATACTGTCAACAGCAACTTTTGTTCTAGGTCCTACTGCTTTGGAAGGAGGATTTGCTTCACGCGCTACTGCAACAATTCTTACTGATCCTTCTTGGATTTCAGGTACTTCATTTTCAAATAAATATACAACTAAACCAGCGTTTGATCTGCTTACAAAAAGTTGAGGGCCTCGCCTGGGAACTTCGCTAACTTCTTTGAGAAAGACCTTAAATGTTGCATTCGCTCGATAATTGTCATTAGGCAGTTGGTCTCTTCTTGGAAGTTCTGCTTCAACTTCTGGTCTGCCAAGACCTGAACTGACAGCCATGATTATTGATTGGCGTTCAAATCTAATGACTCTGGCTGTTAGGACTGGATCTTCTAAGTCTGCAAATTCCTCTTGAATCATTCTTCTTTGTTGGTCTCGCAATTTTTGAGCTAATACTTGCTTCGTTGTGGCTGCAGCCATTCGTCCAAACTCTTCTTTCTCTGGAGTTACATCAAGAACAACAGTGTCTCCTACTTGAGCATCATCAGCGACTTGCATCACTTCTGTTATTGCTATTTGATGATCATCGCTTTCAACCTCTTCGACGATGATTTTGCTTGCTAAAACTCTGTAGCCTTCTTCTTCTAGATCAAGACCAACATCAAAATTACTAAAATAGTCCTCCTCGAATGGATCTTCGCTAATACCCAAATAAAGAGTTCTTCTATATCTTTCATAGCCTTTGAGTAGAGCTTCTCTTAGAGCAGCCTCGACTACTTGTGAAGGAAGTTTTTTCTCCTCACTGATGTCTTCAATTAAGTTGTTTAAGCCTGGGAGTAGAACAAGAGCCATCGAGGATGGGATATATAGAGGAGAATGATTTGGTTAGATAATTGATATATCTAGAAGTTAACCAGAAGATGTGCTAAGGCGAACTCTGAGGACATCTTTTATGGGGATTCGATTAATCCTTCCTTTTTGGTTTATTTGAAGATCATCTTCGGATTTGGCAAGAAGTAAACCTTTTTTTTGTTGTTCAACTTTTTTTAAATCCTGATAAGTAACTTCAACTGGAAATCCTTTGAACGTTTGAAAATCTCTTTCCTCAGTCAAAAACTCACCAATACCTTCGCTGCTTATCTCTAAAATAAATGGTTGGTTTATAGTAGATGAGTTTTGAATAGCTTCATCTATGGGTTGGCTTAGAAATGCACAATCATCAACAGTAACTTCCTTTCCAGGATCTCTATGTCGAACATTAACTTGAATGGATAATGGCCTTGAATGAGTGAGCATCTCTATCTCAACGACCTCAAAGCCATTAATAATGGCTGCACTTGATGCAATTTCTTTTAGTTCTGAAGCGATGGGGTTAGACAAAAGGCAGTGTCAAAGTCGGACTATGTAGCCCGAGCGGTTTTAGTTTTGACCTGCCTCCCCAGCTGGGAGGTAACCGTCAGGCAATTAAATCTTACTCGATAAAGTCTTGATTAACTATAAAATGAAATTCTTAAATTCAATTGAGTTGTCGTGTTTAATGTTTGAAAAACATTCTGGCCAACTATTTGTAATCCCAAAAAGGATTAGCTCTAAAAGGTTTATAAGAATTTTCATCATTCTTTCCTTAGCGATCTTTAGCTTTTTATTTGGAGCTTCTCCATTGTTTGCTTCCGATGACTTCCAATCCAGTAAAAAACATAGTTTTGTTGCTGATGTTGTAGGTCAAGTTGCTCCAGCAGTTGTGAGGATTGATATTGAAAGGGATATTGAAATGGAAGAATTTGAATCTGATTTATTGGATCCTCTTCTGAAAGATCTTTTAGGAGATTTAGGGACATCCCCTCAAAAAGAGAGGGCTCAAGGTTCAGGATTTGTAATTGATAGCAAAGGTCTAATTCTTACAAATGCTCATGTTGTAGAGAGAGTGGATAACGTAATTATTACTTTTCAAAATGGAGATCAAGTTGATGGGAAAGTGATAGGAACTGATTTGGTAACTGACTTGGCATTAGTTGAAGTTAACGACTTTTCTAGTTTAGAGAGTGTTGATTTGGGTGATTCTGAGGAGATTAAAGTAGGAGATTGGGCAATAGCGCTTGGAACACCTTATGGACTTGAAAGTACAGTTACATTAGGGATAGTGAGTAGTCTTCATCGAGATATTAATAGTCTCGGTTTCTCAGACAAGAGATTAGATTTAATACAAACTGATGCTGCTATTAATCCAGGCAATTCTGGCGGCCCATTAATAAATTCAGAAGGCAAAGTGATAGGTATAAATACTCTGGTAAGGTCAGGGCCTGGGGCTGGCCTTGGTTTTGCTATCCCAATTAATCTTGCTTCAAAGGTTGCCGACCAGCTACTTGCGAATGGCGAAGTAGTGCATCCATATATAGGGGCACAGTTAGTTTTATTGAATGAACGAATAGCTAAAGAACATAATCAAGATCCAAACTCAATATTTGTTTTGCCGGAACGTTCAGGAGCATTAGTTCAAGTTGTCATTCCTCAAAGTCCAGCGGAGGAAGGTGGCTTGCGTCGAGGAGATCTTGTTGTTAACGCAGAGGGTCGGAAAATTACTGATCCAAAGTCTTTACTTGAGCAAGTTGAGAATGCTCAAATAGGGATACCTTTTAAAATTGAAGTTCTTAGAAATAACCAAGAAATTAATCTTTCTATAAAGCCAGCTGCATTACCTGGAATTGGCTGAAAACCTTGCTACTGTCACTCAAAGTGATATTTCAGAAAGTGGATCTACAAACTCAGATGAAAAAAGCAGTTGCTCAAGCTGCTGTTGATCAAATAGATAATGGAATGGTTCTTGGGCTCGGTTCGGGTTCAACGGCCGCTTTGATGATTGAAGCTTTAGGTCAAAAAATTAATTCTGGTGAAATTAAAGATGTTTTGGGTATCCCTACATCTTTCCAAGGGGAAGTTTTAGCGGGCGACTTAGGAATTCCTCTGACTTCTCTTTCTGCAGTTTCACAGATTGATTTAGCAATTGATGGGGCAGATGAGGTTGATCCAAGTTTTCAACTTATTAAGGGTGGGGGTGCTTGTCACGTACAGGAAAAGCTTGTTGCGGCTATTTCAAAAAAATTTTTGGTGGTAGTTGATTCATCTAAAGTTGTTGAGAAGTTGAATCTAGATTTTAAATTGCCGGTAGAGGTTCTACCTGTGGCTTGGAAACAAGTGCGTAAATCCTTAGAAGATATGGGTGGAATAAGTGAGTTAAGGATGGCTCAAAGAAAAGCTGGCCCAGTGGTTACTGATCAAGGCAATTTAATTCTTGATGTGATTTTCAAAAATGGGATTGATCTACCCAAAGCTCTAGAAAGTCAAATTAATAATATTCCAGGTGTACTGGAAAACGGTCTTTTTGTGAATCTTGCTGATGAAGTATTAGTGGGAGAGATTAATGATGGAATAGCAAGTGTTAACTCTCTTAAGAGAGTTTAGTATCTCTTATTTTTAAAGACTCTGCATGACTAAATAAGCCTTCGCTTTGCGCTAGTTGTATTACATCTTGTTTTGTCTCATTAAAGGCTCTTTTTGAGAACTCGATAATTGAAGTATTTTTCATGAATGTTTCGACTCCAAGAGCTCCTGAAAAGCGTGCAGTGCCTGAGGTTGGGAGAGTATGATTCGGACCTGCGAGATAGTCCCCAATAGCTTCTGGACTCCATGAACCAATAAATATTGCGCCCGCATTCTTAATGTTTGTAGAGAACTCTTTAGGATTTTCTACAAGTAATTCAAGATGTTCTGGAGCGAAATCATTACTTAATTGTGCGCAAGTCTTTAAATCATCACAAGTAATTATTAAACCCCAGTCCATAAGTGATTTCTTGCAGATTTCTGATCTTGGATGATTTGTCAGTTGACGTTCGAGTTCATTTGGTAGTTCTTCTGCAAATCTTTTCTCAGTAGTAATTAAAATTGCAGCGGCAAGTGGGTCGTGCTCCGCTTGCGCTAAAAGGTCTGATGCAATGTGTTCTAATTTTGCAGAATGATCTGCGATTATTAAAACTTCACTAGGTCCGGCAAGAGAGTCTATCCCTACTGTTCCGTAAACAATTTTCTTTGCCAGAGTTACATATATATTTCCAGGACCACTAATTACATCTACTTTTGGAATTGAAGTAGTTCCATTTGCAAGTGCTCCAATCGCCTGGGCCCCTCCAACACGAAAAATTTTATTAATACCTGAAATGTGCGCTGCGGCTAAAACTGTTTGATTGATCTCTCCTTGAGAATTAGCAGGAGAGACCATAATAATTTCTTTTACGCCAGCAACTAATGCAGGTATGGCATTCATTAAAACGGTGCTTGGATAGGCTGCTCTCCCTCCAGGAATGTATATACCTGCTTTCTCAACAGGGTTCCATTGCCTCCCTAGAGATTCACCATGAGGACCTGTGTAATAAATATTTTTTGGTATTTGAAGGTTGTGAAAAATTTCGATCCTTTTTTTTGCTGTTAAAAGGGCTTTTTGTAAAGGGGTTGGGGTTTTTTCCCAAGCTTTAAAGATTAGTTCTGAGGAAATCTGTAATGGTTTGGCAAGGAATCCATCAAAAACTTGCGTATATTCCAGCAGAGCTTCGTCTCCTCTTTCTTTTACGTTTTGGAGAATTTCTCTAACTACTTCAGAGGCTTGTTCTTGAATCGCTCCAGATGTTCTCTCAGTTATTCTGTTTAACTCAAAGTTCGCTTGTTCTATTTTGTTGGTGGACTTGATAATAAATTTTTTAGAAACAGAATTTTTTGACTCCTGTTTATTAAATATTTGCGTCATGAACTTTTGGCTATAGGTTCAATTTGGTTATCTTATGCCTTATTTATGATTTATGTCGTTCTTCTTCATGGTCTTGAGGTAGTGTAGAGGTATAAGAAACACAACGTTAGCCTCTGTGGCAAATACCAACTCAGCAAAAAAGCGAATTCAAATAGCGGAACGCAACCGCCTTCAAAACAAAACTTATAAGTCAACAGTTCGTACATTGGTGAAGAATTGTTTTGTTGCTTCTGAAACTTTCGAAAGAGAACCTGTTGAAGAGGCAAAAGCTGATCTTCAAAAAATATTTAACTCTGCTTTTAGTAAAATTGATAAAGCAGTTAAAAAAGGTGTTTTGCATAAAAACACAGGTGCTAATCAGAAATCGCGCCTTAGCACAGCACTTAAGAAGGCAACTAAAGATGAAAACGCCAATTGAACTGAAATAATTTAGAATTCATATAGTTAATAAAGTAGTCTCTTAATTCATTTGACTGATTTAATTCCTCTTATAGACAGTCATTGTCATATTGTGCTTTCTAATTTTGAAGAGGATAGAGAAGAAGTTGCTTCTAGATGGAGATCCTCAGGAGTTAAGAGTCTTTTACATGCTTGTATAGAACCTTCTGAAATTCCAGCCATTAAGTCTTTGGCGGATCAATTCAAGGAATTAAGATATTCAGTTGGTGTTCACCCTTTAGATATTCAATGCTGGAATTTAGAAACTATTGAAATTTTAAGAAATGCAGCTCTTGATGATTCCAGAGTTGTTGCTATCGGAGAATTAGGACTTGATCTTTTTAAAGCAGACAATTTAGATGATCAGCTTACAGTTTTATTACCCCAGCTAAAACTAGCCAATGAATTGGATTTGCCGATAATTGTTCATTGTAGAGATGCAGCAAAAGAAATGTTAGAAGTTTTTAATAACCTTAGTTCTGAGGGGTCTTGCCCAAAAGGTGTAATGCATTGCTGGAGTGGTAATTCTTACGAGATGGAAGGATTTCTTGATCTTGGATTTTATATAAGTTTTAGTGGAAATATTACTTTTTCAAAATCTACAGACATACATGAGTGCGCTAAAGAAGTCCCATCAAATAGATTTCTTATTGAGACCGACAGTCCTTTCCTTTCTCCTGTGCCTAATAGAGGCAAGAGAAATGAGCCGTCTTATGTCAAATTTGTGGCAGAGAAAATAGCAGACCTTAGAGGAGATACGTTTTTTGAGGTTGCCCAACGAAGTACTTCAAATGCTAGAAGATTGTTTGGGTTGCCTTAAAAATTGACATTTTCTCTGGTTTAATATCTATTTAAAGTGTAGAATTGTTTTTTGTCGTGGTTTAGTGTTGGGATCTGCGCTAAACCCTTGCAAAGTCTAGTTAAGTAAGTTCTTATTGATTCAATTCAAATAAATCTTTTTTCAGGATTACTATTTGAATTGTTTTTATTTCTTCCTTCTTAGCTTTCAGGCTAATGCAAAATCCCACCCCAGTCCTCTAAATATAAACTTAGGTTTCGAATGAGCAGAAGCGCGATTCAGGTAGCCAAATCAGCTACATATCTGCCTGATTTGGTTGAGGTTCAAAGATCAAGTTTTAAGTGGTTTTTGGATAAAGGGTTGATAGAAGAATTAGATAATTTTTCTCCTATTACTGATTATACAGGTAAGCTAGAATTACATTTTATAGGTGCAGAGTATAGGTTAAAGCGCCCTAGACATGATGTAGAAGAAGCAAAAAGAAGAGATGCAACTTTTGCTTCTCAAATGTATGTTACTTGTCGATTGATTAACAAAGAGACTGGTGAAATTAAAGAACAAGAAGTTTTTATAGGAGAACTTCCATTAATGACAGAAAGGGGAACCTTTATTATTAATGGTGCAGAAAGAGTAATAGTTAATCAGATTGTAAGAAGTCCAGGAGTTTATTTTAAAGATGAGCAAGATAAAAATGGTCGCAGAACTTACAATGCAAGTGTGATTCCTAACCGAGGGGCATGGTTGAAATTTGAAACTGATAAAAATGATTTATTACATGTTCGAGTAGATAAAACAAGAAAAATAAATGCGCATGTCCTAATGAGGGCAATGGGTTTATCAGATAATGATGTGATAGATAAATTACGTCATCCTGAATTTTATCAAAAATCAATTGATTCAGCTAATGAAGAAGGTATTAGTTCAGAAGATCAGGCTTTATTAGAACTTTATAAGAAATTAAGACCAGGTGAGCCCCCATCTGTAAGTGGAGGACAGCAGTTACTTCAAACAAGATTTTTTGATCCTAAGCGTTATGATTTAGGAAGAGTAGGAAGATATAAAATAAATAAGAAATTACGTTTAACCATACCCGATAATTTAAGAACTCTGACACATGAAGATGTTCTATCTACTTTGGATTATCTGATCAATTTAGAATTAGATGTTGGTGGTGCGACTTTAGATGATATTGATCATTTAGGTAATAGAAGAGTTAGATCCGTTGGAGAACTTCTGCAAAATCAAGTTCGTGTTGGTTTAAATAGACTTGAAAGGATAATTAAAGAGAGAATGACAGTTGGAGAAACTGATTCTCTTACTCCAGCACAATTGGTTAATCCAAAACCTTTGGTTGCTGCAATTAAAGAATTTTTTGGCTCAAGTCAATTAAGTCAATTTATGGATCAAACAAATCCATTAGCGGAATTAACACACAAAAGGCGTATTTCTGCTTTAGGTCCAGGTGGATTGACTCGTGAAAGAGCAGGTTTTGCTGTTAGAGATATACATCCATCACATTATGGAAGACTTTGTCCAATTGAAACTCCTGAAGGTCCTAATGCAGGTCTTATTAATTCATTAGCTACTCATGCCCGAGTTAATCAATATGGTTTTATTGAGACACCCTTTTGGAAGGTGGAAAATGGTCGTGTAATTAAAGAAGGTGACCCTATTTATTTATCTGCAGACTTGGAGGATGAATGTAGAGTTGCCCCAGGTGACGTTGCTACAAATAAAGAAGGAAAAATTTTGTCAGAACTTATACCTGTTAGGTATCGACAAGATTTTGAAACAGTTCCTCCTGTGCAAGTTGATTACGTTCAACTATCACCAGTTCAGGTTATTTCTGTAGCTGCGTCGTTAATACCATTTTTGGAGCACGATGATGCAAACAGAGCCTTAATGGGTTCAAATATGCAAAGACAAGCAGTTCCTCTTTTGCGTCCAGAACGTCCTCTTGTTGGAACAGGTTTGGAGCCTCAAGTCGCAAGAGACTCGGGAATGGTTCCAATATCAAAAGTGAATGGAACAGTTACCTATGTAGACGCTAATGCAATCATAGTTACTGACGATGAAGGCAATGATCACACCCATTATTTACAAAAATATCAACGATCCAATCAAGATACTTGCTTGAATCAAAGGCCAATAGTTTTTAACGGCGATCCAGTTATTGTTGGCCAAGTTTTAGCTGATGGATCAGCTTGTGAAGGGGGGGAAATAGCCCTTGGCCAAAATGTTTTAATTGCTTATATGCCATGGGAAGGCTACAACTATGAAGATGCTATTCTTGTAAGTGAAAGATTAGTAAAAGATGACCTTTATACTTCAGTCCATATAGAAAAATATGAAATTGAAGCGAGACAAACCAAGCTAGGACCTGAGGAAATTACAAGAGAAATTCCAAATGTATCAGAAGATAATCTAGGTAATCTGGATGAAATGGGAATTATTAGAACAGGAGCTTTTGTTGAGAGTGGAGATATTCTTGTAGGGAAAGTAACTCCAAAAGGAGAATCAGATCAACCACCAGAAGAAAAACTTTTAAGAGCCATTTTCGGCGAAAAAGCAAGAGATGTTAGAGATAATTCTCTTCGAGTTCCTTCAACAGAAAGAGGACGTGTAGTCGATGTGAGAATTTATACCAGAGAACAAGGTGACGAATTACCACCTGGGGCAAATATGGTAGTTAGAGTTTATGTCGCGCAAAGAAGAAAGATTCAAGTTGGCGATAAAATGGCAGGCCGACATGGGAATAAAGGAATTATTAGTCGAATACTTCCAAGAGAAGATATGCCTTATCTTCCAGATGGAACACCTGTTGATATATGTCTGAACCCTCTTGGTGTCCCAAGTAGAATGAATGTAGGACAAGTGTTTGAGCTTCTTATGGGGTGGGCTGCCTCAAACTTGAATTGTCGAGTTAAAGTTGTGCCTTTTGATGAGATGTATGGACCGGAGATGTCTAATAAGACAGTTCAAGCTTATTTGAAAGAAGCAGCTAAGCAACCAGGTAAATCATGGGTTTTCAATCCGGATGATCCAGGAAAGTTGCTTTTAACAGATGGTCGCAGTGGAGAACCTTTTGATCAACCAGTTGCTGTTGGTTATGCGCACTTCCTGAAGCTTGTTCATTTAGTCGATGACAAGATTCATGCACGTTCGACTGGACCTTATTCTTTGGTTACACAACAACCTTTAGGAGGGAAGGCTCAACAAGGGGGACAACGATTGGGTGAAATGGAAGTATGGGCTTTAGAGGCTTATGGCGCTGCATATACTTTGCAAGAACTCTTAACTGTCAAGTCAGATGATATGCAAGGTCGTAACGAGGCTCTTAATTCGATTGTAAAAGGTAAGCCAATTCCGAGACCTGGGACCCCTGAATCTTTCAAAGTTTTAATGAGAGAACTTCAGTCATTGGGATTAGATATTGGTGTTTATACAGATGAAGGAAAAGAGGTGGATCTAATGCAAGATGTAAATCCGCGTAGAAACACACCAAGCAGGCCTACTTATGAATCGTTGGGGGTATCAGATTACGAAGAGTAATCAACTCAGTACGAAAAACATTTATTAAAAACACTTTATTTATTCATGACCAACAGCAATTTACGAACAGAGAATCATTTTGATTACGTCAAAATTAAAATAGCTTCTCCTGAAAGGGTTATGGAATGGGGGCAAAGAACATTACCTAATGGACAAGTTGTAGGTGAAGTAACTAAGCCTGAGACGATTAATTATCGTACTCTCAAACCAGAGATGGATGGATTGTTTTGTGAAAAGATTTTTGGACCATCTAAAGATTGGGAATGTCATTGTGGCAAATATAAAAGAGTCAGGCATCGCGGAATAGTCTGTGAAAGATGTGGTGTTGAAGTCACAGAAAGCCGCGTTAGACGTCATAGAATGGGTTTTATAAAATTAGCGGCCCCAGTATCTCATGTTTGGTATTTAAAAGGTATTCCTAGCTATGTCGCAATTTTATTAGACATGCCGTTGAGGGATGTCGAGCAAATTGTATACTTTAATTGTTATGTTGTCTTAGATATAGGTGATAGTAAAGATTTAAAGTACAAGCAATTACTAACTGAAGACGAATGGTTGGAGATAGAAGATGAAATTTATGCTGAAGATTCAACTATAGAGAATGAACCAATTGTTGGCATAGGTGCAGAAGCATTAAAACAATTATTAGAAGATTTGAATCTTAAGGAAGTGGCAGAGCAATTAAGAGAAGATGTTGCAACTAGCAAGGGTCAAAAAAGGGCCAAGTTAATCAAAAGACTCAGAGTAATAGATAATTTCATTGCTACTAGTGCAAGTCCTGAATGGATGGTTTTAGATGCAATTCCTGTAATACCTCCAGATCTCAGGCCTATGGTTCAGTTGGATGGTGGTAGATTCGCAACATCCGATTTGAATGATTTATATAGACGAGTAATTAATAGAAATAATCGACTTGCTCGCCTTCAGGAAATATTAGCTCCTGAGATAATTGTAAGAAATGAAAAAAGAATGCTGCAAGAAGCTGTAGATGCACTTATCGATAATGGCAGAAGAGGAAGAACTGTTGTAGGTGCAAACAATCGCCCTCTTAAATCATTAAGCGATATTATTGAAGGAAAGCAAGGTCGCTTTAGACAGAATTTACTTGGTAAGCGAGTTGATTATTCAGGTCGTTCAGTAATCGTAGTAGGTCCAAAATTAAAAATGCATCAATGTGGATTACCAAAAGAAATGGCTATAGAGCTTTTTCAACCTTTTGTGATTCATAGATTGATTCGTCAGAATATTGTTAATAACATTAAGGCCGCAAAGAAATTAATACAAAAAGCTGATGATGAAGTCATGCAAGTATTGCAAGAAGTAATCGAAGGTCACCCAATTCTTCTTAACCGTGCTCCTACATTGCACCGCTTAGGTATTCAAGCTTTCGAGCCTAAATTGGTTGCTGGCCGAGCTATTCAGTTACATCCATTAGTTTGTCCTGCTTTTAATGCTGATTTTGATGGCGATCAAATGGCAGTTCATGTACCTTTAGCTATTGAGGCTCAAACAGAGGCAAGAATGTTAATGCTGGCTAGCAATAACATTCTTTCTCCTGCTACTGGGGACCCTATTGTTACGCCATCCCAAGATATGGTTTTAGGCTCTTATTACCTCACAGCAGTTCAGCCTGAAGCAGTTCAGCCTAAGTTTGGAAACTATGCGCAAACTTATGCATCACTTGGGGATGTTATCCATGCCTTTGAAGACAAAAGAATTAATCTTCATGATTGGGTTTGGGTTCGTTTCTTGGGTGATGTTGAAGATGAAGATGAACTTGATAAACCTAAAAAAACAGAAGTCTTGAGAGATGGCACTCGAATCGAAGAATGGACATATCGACGCGATCGATTAGATGAGGATGGAGCTTTGTTAAGCCGTTATATCCTTACGACAGTTGGCCGTGTCGTAATGAATGACACTATTATTGAAGCAGTAGCCGTTTCTAAATAATCTCTAAAAATTTACTTCTCCTCAATTTATTAGTTTTTCGTTATGACTTCTTCTTCTAAAACCCGTAAATCCTCCACCAAGTCAAAAACAAAAAGAGGTTCTAAAGCTAAAAAAACAGCAGCTTTGAAAGTTTTCCAAAAACTTTCGAAAACACCTCCATCTTTCAAAAATACAGTAATAGATAAGAAAGCTTTGAAAAACTTAGTTGCGTGGGCATATAAAAATCATGGAACAGCCGCAACAGCTGCTATGGCAGATAATTTGAAAGATCTGGGGTTTAGATATGCAACCCAAGCTGCAGTCTCAATATCTGTTGAGGATTTAAAAGTTCCAAAAGCTAAGCAAGATTTACTGGGGGAAGCTGAAGAGCAAATTACAGCTACAGAAGAATGTTATAGGTTAGGAGAAATAACGGAAGTTGAGAGGCATACGAAAGTTATAGATACTTGGACGGAGACTAATGAAAGATTAGTTGATGCAGTTAAAAAGAATTTCAATCAAAATGATCCTCTTAATTCTGTATGGATGATGGCTAATTCGGGCGCGAGGGGGAATATGTCTCAAGTTCGTCAGCTTGTGGGAATGAGAGGTCTCATGGCAAACCCTCAAGGTGAGATAATTGACTTGCCAATTAGAACTAATTTTCGTGAAGGATTAACAGTTACTGAATATGTCATCTCTTCTTATGGTGCGCGAAAAGGCCTTGTAGATACTGCATTGAGAACCGCTGATTCTGGATATCTAACTAGACGTTTGGTTGATGTCGCTCAAGATGTAATTGTTAGAGAAGAGGATTGTGGTACGACAAGAGCCATTTTAGTAAGAGCTGAAGATGGAAAGTATGGGAGCAGAATTGTTGGGCGTTTGACATCTGAACAAGTACTAAAAGAAGACGGACAGATTTTGGCGGAGCGTGATACTCCAATTGATCCTCAGCTTTCAAAGAAATTTGAACAATCGAATGTAAAGGGTGTAATGGTTAGGTCTCCTTTGACTTGTGAAGCGACGAGATCAGTTTGTCGAAAGTGTTATGGATGGGCTCTTGCACATAATCAATTAGTTGATCTAGGGGAATCAGTTGGCATTGTCGCTGCTCAATCTATTGGTGAACCTGGGACTCAATTGACAATGAGAACTTTCCATACGGGTGGAGTGTCAACGGCAGAAACTGGCGTTGTTCGCTCTATTGTTTCAGGGAAAGTTGAATTTGGTACAAAAGCTCGTGTTAGAGGGTACAGGACTCCTCACGGTGTTGAGGCTCAACAAGCAGAAGTTGATTTTACTTTAAGTATTGTACCTTCAAGTACTGGTAAACCTCAAAAAATTGATATCACTAATGGATCACTATTGTTTGTTGATAATGGTCAAGTCATTGACTCAGATATAGTTGTTGCTCAGATCACTTCTGGATCTATTCAAAAAAGTGTTGAGAAAGCAACTAAAGATGTGATTTGTGATTTGGCTGGACAAGTTAAATATGAAACTATTATTCAGCCCAAAGAAGTCACAGATAGACAAGGAAATGTAACATTGAAAGCTCAACGTCTTGGAAGGCTTTGGGTTCTAGCTGGAGATGTATACAACTTACCTCCAAACGCTAAACCAGTTATAGCTGGAAATTTACGAGTAACTAATGGACAAGTTTTAGCTGAAGCAAGTCAATCAAGCGAATATGGTGGAGAAGTCAGGCTCAGAGATTCTATTGGCGATTCTAGAGAAGTGCAGATAGTAACCACATCAATGGTTTTAAAGGATTTTAAATTACTTGAAGAAACAACTCATTCGGGTGAGATATGGCATCTTGAAGCTAAAGATGACACTCGTTATAGATTAAATACTGTCCCTGGGAGTAAAATAGGAAACAACGAAGTTATAGCAGAGTTAGCAGATGATCGCTTTAAGACAGAAACGGGAGGGCTTATAAAATATGCTCCTGGTTTGACAGTTAAAAAAGCTCGCTCAGCCAAAAATGGATTTGAAGTTAGCAAAGGAGGGACTCTTTTATGGATTCCTCAAGAGACACATGAAATTAATAAAGATATTTCATTGTTGATGATCAAAGATCGTCAATGGATTGAAGCAGGAACAGAAGTTGTAAAGGATATTTTTAGTCAGACTGCTGGCATAGTTACTGTTACTCAAAAAAACGATATCCTAAGAGAAATTATTGTTAGAAGTGGTACTTTTAAACTCTGCAAAGAGAACAAAGTATTAGATAGGTTTGAAGGCGATGGCCAAATAGTTAACCCTGGTGAAACAATCGCGAAAGGTATTAAAACTGATTTAATGGTAATGGTTCAATCAGTTGAAACACCTGATGGTAAGGGACTATTACTTAGACCCGTTGAGGAATACACAATTCCTGATCATGCTCAATTACCTGAACTTGATCATGTTAATCAACCCAATGGTCCATCTTTGGGGATTAAAGCATCCCAGAGACTTACTTTTAAAGATGGTGAGCTAATTAAATCTGTTGAAGGTGTTGAGTTATTGAAAACTCAACTTATGCTTGAGACGATTGGAACTACCCCTCAAATGACAGTAGACGTAGAAACGATTAAAGATTCAAAAGCCAATACTATTGATCGACTTAAATTAGTGATACTTGAAAGTATATTAGTTCGTCGAGATACTACCTCCGATTCAAGTCATGGTTCAACTCATACTGAATTGCAGGTTAAGAATGCACAATTGGTAGCAGCAGGAGATGTCGTTTCAACAACACAAATCTTATGCAAGCACGAAGGAGTTATGCAACTCCCTAGCTCATCAGATGATGAGCCTATTCGTAGACTTATTGTTGAGAGAGAGGAAGATACAATTAAGATAAGTCATAATGGCTCTCCTCTACTAAAAGTAGGTCAAAGAGTTGTTGATGGGGATTTGCTTGGCAAAGATCAACCAGTTGGCGCGTGCGGAGAGGTTGAAAGTATAGAAGAGAAAACTCTCAAGCTTCGTCTTGGAAGACCTTATATGGTTTCACCTGACTCAGTTCTTCACGTTCGTGATGGTGATTTAGTACAGAGAGGAGATGGATTGGCTTTGCTTGTTTTTGAAAGGCAAAAAACAGGAGACATCGTTCAAGGTTTGCCTAGAATTGAAGAATTACTTGAAGCACGTAGACCCCGAGACTCAGCCATTTTGTGTAAAAAATCTGGAACAGTCGATATTAAAAAGGAAGACGATGAAGTTGTTGTAACTGTTATTCAGGCTGATGATTCAATTTCTGATTATCCCATTCTTCTTGGACGTAATGTGATGGTAAGTAATAGTCAACAGGTTGCAGCTGGAGAGTCTTTGACCGATGGTCCGATTAATCCACATGAACTTTTGGAATGTTACTTTATAGATTTGTGTGATAGGAAGCCGTTAATGGAGGCTGCCCAGGAAGCTATCGCTAAACTTCAACACAGAATGGTAAGTGAGGTTCAAAATGTTTATAAGTCACAAGGAGTTTCTATTGATGATAAACATATTGAGGTGATTGTTCGTCAGATGACAAGCAAAGTACGTATTGAAGATGCTGGTGATACAACATTTTTACCTGGCGAATTGATTGAACTCAGACAAGTTGAGGACACTAATCAAGCTATTTCAATAACTGGTGGGGCCCCCTCGGAATTTACTCCTGTTCTACTTGGTATTACCAAAGCATCACTTAATACCGATAGTTTTATCTCTGCTGCTTCTTTTCAAGAAACTACAAGAGTTCTTACAGAGGCTGCAATTGAGGGTAAGTCAGATTGGCTTAGGGGACTCAAAGAAAATGTTATTATTGGACGTCTAATCCCTGCAGGTACTGGCTTTAGTGGATTTGTAGAGGAATTAAGTGCTGAAGCAGGCCCTCATCCAGATATTTTGGCTGAAGACCCTGCTGGATATAGACGAATACAAAATCTCCGTCCTGATTACACTGTTGATATGCCATCCTCTCCAGTCGTTAAGAATACTTCCGTTTTAGATGATCCTAGTGCTGAAGATCTAGAAGCAACTAGAAATAGACATGGGATTGATCCGACAAAGAGTAACTTTGCGGCATTTACTAGGCCCACTGGAGATGATGAGTCTCCAGTGGATCAAATGCCAGATCCCGCAGCATTAGAAGGACTTCAAGAAGAAGGATTGCTTTCTGATGAATAAATGAAGATTAATTAATTTTCTTTTGATTTTCTAAAATTTAATTTGCCCACTTAAGAGCACTTGCGATGATTGAACCACCTGTTGTTCCCAAGCGTAAATTACCTCGCTATGGTTTTCATACTCATACTGAACGTATTAATGGACGTTGGGCAATGATTGGTTTTATTGCCTTACTTATTTTGGAATTAAAAATGGGGCATGGCGTAATTAGCTGGTGATTAAAGTTCCTCAGTCATTTCAAAACGAATTTTTGCTTGGCTTAAGTTCAGATGACCTTGAACAATTGGCTGAACAGGAAGGCGAAAAAGCTTTTCGTGGCAGGCAAATTCATGAATGGATTTATGAAAAAGGAGCTAAAAACTTAGAATCAATAACTGTATTACCCAAGCAATGGAGAGACTATTTACACATTAAAGGTTTAAGAGTTGGACGCCTCAATGAGATTAGTAGGGTTGTTGCGAATGATTCAACTTTGAAGCTTTTAATGGGCACTGTTGATGGTGAAACTATTGAGACAGTCGGGATTCCAACCCCCAAACGTCTTACTGTATGTGTCTCTAGCCAGATTGGCTGTCCTATGGGATGTAGATTTTGTGCAACTGGTAAGGGAGGTTTGAGAAGATCTCTAAACGTGAACGAGATAGTTGATCAAGTTATAAGTGTTAGAGAAGCAATGGATAGAAGACCAACACATGTTGTATTTATGGGCATGGGTGAACCACTTCTTAACATTGACTCAGTATTAGATTCTATTCAATGCTTGAGCAACGATATTGGTATTGGTCAACGGAAAATAACTGTTAGTACAGTGGGACTACCTGATACACTTCCAAATCTTGGTAAGCTAGCGCTAGATCGTTTAGGAAGAGTTAAATTTACTCTTGCAGTCAGCCTTCATGCCCCTAATCAGGACTTAAGAGAGGTTTTAATTCCTTCAGCTAGTTCTTACCCTATAACTTCATTAGTAAGAGACTGTAAAAAGTATGTAGAATTTACTGGTCGAAGAGTAAGTTTTGAATATATTCTTCTTGGAGGCTTAAATGATAAAGATTTGCATGCAGAAGAATTAGCCAATCTTGTAAGCGGATTTCAGAGCCATGTTAATTTAATTGCTTATAATCCAATTGCTGAAGAGGATTTTAGGCGACCAAGTCTAACTAGAATTAATACCTTCAAAGAACAATTAGAAAAAAAAGGGATCGCAGTTAGTTTTCGTGCAAGTAGAGGTATGGAAAAAGATGCTGCATGTGGACAACTCAGAAGACAACAAATGGTAGAAACTAAACCAAATCACACAATTAATTGAAAAAGATAATTTTGGTCAATTCTTATGACATTTATTGATTGGTTTCTTCTCGCCATCTACTTATTATTTTCTTTGGGGCTGGGAATTTATATCTCTGTAAAAAATCGGAATGAAGAAGATTATTTTGTTGCAGGTCGCAAGTTAAGTGGTCTTCTTGCTGGGATATCAATGGCTGCAACTACGTTTTCAATCGATACACCTTTATATGTTGCAGGAGTTATTGGAACAAGAGGATTAGCAGGTAATTGGGAATGGTGGAGCTTTGGGCTTGCACATGTTGCTATGACAGTAGTATTTGCTCCTCTTTGGCGACGTAGTGGTGTTTTAACGGATGCTGCGTTTACTGAATTACGATATGGTGGAAAAGCAGCTGCTTGCTTAAGGGGAGTCAAAGCTTTTTTACTGGCAGTTCCAATTAATTGTATAGGAATTGGCTATGCCTTCTTAGCAATGCGAAAAGTAGCAGAAGCATTAGGAGTTGTAGATGGTCATCATGTCTTCTGGTTTTTTACTGACACCATAATCCTGATGGTCTTAGTGGCTATGTTTATGCTTGTTTATACCGTTTTAGGTGGACTTTGGGCAGTAGTAATTAATGATTCTATCCAGCTTGTGTTAGCGCTGTTAGGAGCCCTTGCAGTGTGCTATGTCGTACTTGATGCTTCTGGGGGGATGGCAGAATTGCTATTGAAATTAGAGAAACTTGATCGACCAGAACTACTCTCTTTGTTCCCATGGAATTGGGATAAAGAAGGGATACATTGGATTGATAGTTCAGGTCTAAGTATTACTACTTTTATATCCTTTATTGCATTGCAATGGTGGAGCTTTAGACGAAGTGATGGAGGTGGCGAATTTATTCAACGTTTGTTGGCTACTAAAGATGAGAGAGAAGCAACATTAGCAGGTATAGTTTTTTTAATTATTAATTATCTTATTCGTAGCTGGCTTTGGATTGTGGTTGGATTGGCTGGATTGGTTTTATTGCCTTATCAAACTGACTGGGAATTAAGTTATCCATCTTTGGCTGTTAAATATTTACCACCCGTAGCTCTTGGATTTGTTGTCGTTTCATTAGTTGCTGCTTTTATGAGCACAATAAGCACTTCAATTAATTGGGGCGCAAGTTATGTAACACATGATCTTTATAAAAGATTTTTAAGACCATACTCTGGTCCAAAAGAAGTTATTTTGATTGGGCAATTATCAAGTGTTTTGTTACTTTTAATTGGGGTTCTTGCCGCATTAATAAGTGATAGTATTGGATCAATATTTAGACTTGTTATTGCAATAGGTACTGGACCGGGGGTTGTTCTTGTCCTTAGGTGGTTTTGGTGGAGGATTAATTCTCAAGCTGAACTTGCTGCTATGTTAAGTGGTTTTTTTATAGGTTTAATAACGTCACTTTCCCCTGTTTTTATAATAAATGATTTTGGAAACAGACTTTTATTTACGACTTTATTTACGGCTGTCATTTGGCTTATTACTTTATTGTTTACTGAGCCAGAGTCTGAAGAAACACTTGATAATTTTGTGAAGGAAGTAAGACCACCAGGACCTGGGTGGAAAATTGTGAGAGATCGAATGAATTTGGAGCCTCTTGATTCTCTATTTGTACTTTTGTTGCGTTTTGTCTTTGGTTCCGGAATTCTTTATGGTTGCCTACTAAGTATTGGATCTTTCTTACTCCATCAAGAAAGAGGAGGCTGGATTGCTCTTTTAGTAGCAGTATCTTCTGGCTTTTTGCTCAACAAAACACGACTAATTACTCATTCATTTGAGCATGTTTAGCCAATTGAACAGAATTTAGAGCAGAATATAGTTCTTATTAATTTTCAAACTTGGGTTTTTTACGTTCAACTCTTTTTCCTATTTTGATTGTTAGTCTTTTTGGGATAGCTTTGTTTGCAGTTACAGCACGTATTTGGCTGCCGGGTGACATGCTCGCACCTGCTCCAGTCAATTGAGCTGGTTCTCCTTTTTTAAGAGCTATGAATGATGTAAACGAAAAACTTGTTAATAATGGATTGGCTAACCTTGCCATAGATCCTGATGTCTTGGCGAAAGAATTAGCTGCAGAATTAGTGGGAGATCCCTTAGATGAAATTGAATTTAGTAGTAGTGATAGTGAGTCTAAAAATCCTTCAAAGGAATGTGAGCTTGCCCTGAAATGGCTTCAATCTGGTCATGAAGAGAGATTACAAGGGCTTCGAGTTTTTTGCGAACATAGAGATCCTAGAGCACTCCCTTTATTGGTTCCTTTGTTAAATGTACCTTGCCCTGTCGAGAGGATGAGTGCTGTGTACGCTTTAGGGAGAAATCCTTGCCCAAAAGCCATAAATATTTTATTAAATTTATTGAAATTTGATAGTAATGCATATGTAAGAAAAGCTACTGCTTGGAGTCTTGGAAATTACTCTGATGCCCCTGTTCTTGAGCCACTTATTGATGCTTTGAAAAAAGATGTTGCGGCTGTTCGATTATGGGCATCAAGTTCTCTTGCAGAGGTTGGACTCAACTCCTCCCAGAAGTGCTCTGAAGCAGCAGATCAATTACTTATAAGTTTGCAAATTGACGGTGAACCAATTGTAAGAAGTAATTGTATTTGGTCCCTTGGACGCCTTTACAGCATTTTGAATGATGGAATCAAAAGTCAAGTAGAAGAAGCACTCATTTCTGTTCTCTTAAATGATGCGGAACCTTCTGTGCGATATGAAGGCCGAATGGCTTTAGAGCAAATGGATAATGCACAAATTCAAAAGAAACTCAAAGCACTTATGGATGAAGGACAATTAGTTTAAATATTCAAATAATTCGTTCTGATAACTGAATCGCACACATTGGCTTTTTTTGGTTATCATCCATTACTTAAAAGTAAATATAGATGCCTCAAAGAACTCTTCGGTTCAAAATTCGGCAAGATGGACGAGTTGAAGAGACCGTCGAAGGCCTTGTGGGAGAAGCATGCCTTCATCTAACTGAGAAGCTTGAAGAAGCTTTAGGAAGCGTTGAGCAAAGGAAATCTACTTCGGAAGCATTCCTTCGTGAAGAGGTTCAAAAACAGACTATTTCTGCCAAAATTCACTGATGTCACATTTCAGCACAGTAAAAACTCAACTACGCAAAAAAGAGCATTTAAAACAGGCTCTTATTGATTTGGGTTATTTGCCTCAAGAAGGTGAAAATTTAGTTCGTGGCTTCAGAGGTCAAACAGTGTTGGCAGAAATGACTTTAAAGATGAATACAGGAGGTGATATTGGATTTCGTTGGAATAAAGTATCAAAATCTTATGAATTGGTTACAGACTTGGATCTCTGGAAACAGTCAATACCAGTTGAGAGATTTCTCTCCCAGTTAACACAAAGGTATGCATTCAATACTGTTATAGAAACAACTGTTCAAGAGGGATTCCAAATTGCAGAGCAAAAGAAAAATCTAGATGGATCTATAGAACTTGTTGTTACTCGTTGGGATTCATAAGAAGTTAAATTTGCCTTGGACCCTTCCGCAGCTTTTGAAACAACCTCTCTTGAATTTAAATCATTAACCAATACTTATGATCCAAGTGCAGCCTTTGAGGCTGTTATCAATGATGATTATAAATTAAGTGGCAGAGATCCTGTTCTCGGTGGGAAACTTAAAGAAAAAGCAGTTTGGGTCGATGAGAGGAAATGTATTGGCTGTACGTATTGTGGTTCAGTTGCAACTAACACTTTTTATATGGAACCTGAGCAAGGAAGAGCAAGAGCTTTTAGACAAGATGGAGATAATGAAGAATTAATCCAAGAAGCCATAGACACTTGTCCAGTAGACTGTATTGAATGGGTTCCCTTTGAAGAATTAAATCAACGTAGAGAAGTATTGAAAAAACATAATTTCAGAAATTTAGGTTTACCACCAGTTACGTGATTTGTGCAAGATTAAGTTGACAAGCAATAAAACCCCTTCAAATTTATTAATACCAAGTAGACGATTCGGGCGAACAGAGATTGAAATGCCTGTTCTATCTCTTGGTGGAATGCGTTTTCAGCAAAGTTGGAAGGATTTAGATCCAAAAGAAATTAATAATCAAAAACAAATAATCTTGCAGAAAACTATGACTCATGCTGCTCAAAAGGGTTTACATCATATTGAAACTGCTCGTCATTATGGAACATCTGAACTTCAATTAGGTTGGGCCATGAATGAATTTCATGATCCAAAAAGGATCTTACAAACTAAGATCCCTCCGAATAATGATCCTTTAATATTTGAGGCTGAACTTCAGCTGAGTTTTTCAAAGTTGGGTTGTAAGACAATTGATCTATTAGCTATACATGGTATAAATCTTCCCGAACATTTGGATATGACTATTCGTCCTAATGGATGTCTAGAAGTTGTTCGTCGTTGGCAAGATTTAGGTCTTATTGGTCATATTGGCTTTTCTACTCATGCAAATGTAAATCTTATAGTTAGAACAATTGAAACAGGTCTTTTTGATTATGTGAACTTGCATTGGTATTTTATTCGCCAAGACAATGAACCAGCTTTAGATGCTGCTCATTCAAATGATATGGGAGTTTTTATTATTAGTCCGACTGATAAGGGTGGTCATTTACATACTCCTTCATCAAAACTTTTAGAATTATGTAGCCCTTTACATCCGATAGTGTTTAATGATCTTTTTTGCTTGAGTGATAAAAGAATTAATACTTTAAGTGTGGGGGCCTCAAAACCTGAAGATCTTGAGATTCATTTAACTGCTATCTCTCTAATAGATAGTGATGATACTCCTGAGTTAATTAAAAGAATTGAAAATAGATTAATAGATGCCTCATATTCATCTCTTGGAAAATTATGGATGACTACTTGGCATCTAGGATTACCTACATGGGAAAAAACACCTGGAGAAATAAATTTACCTGTTTTACTTTGGCTTTATAACTTAATTGAATCTTGGGAAATGGAAGGTTTTGCAAAGGATCGTTATGGTCTTCTTGGAAGAGGTGGCCATTGGTTCCCTGGTTTAAATGCAGATAGCTTAGATTGTGAAGTAAGTGAGGAGGATTTGCAAGAAGTTCTTATTAATAGTCCATGGAGCTCTGAAATACCAGGAATTCTTAGAAAATTGAAAAATCAACTAGGTGGAGAAAGAAGAGATAGGCTGTGGGGTCTCTAATTGCCTAATGGCTTTTTTCTTGGTGTTCCAACGGTTCTTGGGTATTTGTTTGGACATTCACCTATTGATTCGATTCTAATTACATTTCTAACTCCTCGATTATCTGGTAAATCAAATTTTTGTGATTCTTTCAACTTTGCATTGAGTGTGCTTAATGCTCTTTTAAGATTATTTTGTTCTTGATCAGTCCATTTCCCTTTGAAAATCAACCCTTGACCTGTTGAATTCAAAAAAGGTATGAGATATTCAGCGACAACTGCAGCAGGGGCTACGGCTCTGGCCATGGCATAGTCAAAGTTTTTCCTGAATGATTGATTGTGAGCTGTTATTTCTGCTCTTTCTGTGATGATTTGTATTCGTGTCTTTAATCCAATTTCTTTGGATACCTCTTTTAAAAAAGTAGTTTTTTTGTTGGAAGAGTCTAAAAGAGTAATGTTGGCATTAGGCAGGGCTATGGCTAACGCCAATCCAGGGAAGCCACAGCCAGACCCTACATCTATACATTTGTAAGATAAGTTTGGATGTTGAAGTTCTTTAGTAAGTGGCCATAAACTATCGCAAACTTGAGAAATCCAGTAATCATTTCCATGAATTAAACGAGTAAGATTAGTGGTTTTATTCCATTCTTCTAATAAAAATTGCAATTGAATAAATTTTTCAATTTGATCTTTTGTAGGGTGCCATTTTATACCCTTCCATATAGATAACGTTAAATCTTCTTTACTGGCGTTAGTAGATATTCTCAATTTATTTTGGTGAACTAGTCAGGTTTGAGATGTTCATATAATATTTCTATATATTTATTAGATCTTTTTTTTTTATGGTCAAATAATATTTCTATATATTTATTATTTTTTTTTTTTTTTTTTTCTGTAGTTGACCTCATCTTGCAATTGTTATGAACTCCTTGGAGTCTCTCGCTCGGCAAATAATGCAGAGCTGAGAAAGGCCTTTCGTCAACTTAGTAAGGAACTTCATCCAGATACTACTTCTCTTCCTTATGAGAATGCTACAAGACAATTTCAAAGTGTTTGCGAGGCTTATGATCTTTTAAGTGACCCTGTTTTACGAGCCAACTATGATATTAGTCTAGAGAAGAAAAATAATCTTGATTCTCAAGAAACAGAGATTGATGCAAGAATCCATGAGGCTGGCCAATTCTCAAAAACAATTGGAGTTAGACGTCCTTTTTCAGGAGGGGAATTATTTTCACTTCTTCTTTTGATAATGTCTCTTATTTTCAGCTTGGTATTAGGATTGGTTGTTGGATTATTAAAAGGTGAGGACTTGATTTTTATTCCAAGTTGGATGACAGCAACTAAATTTATAATCTAATAATTTATTATTAAACATTTATATAAATTGAATAATAAGCAGTAGTTTAGATATTTAAGCAAAAGATTTTTATTAAATAGAATTTAAACCTTTTTGAATCGCAATATAGCATTTCTCTAGTTCTTCATCTTTGATACAAAGAGGTGGCATCAGATAAACGACATCTCCGAGTGGTCTAATAAATACTCCGGATTTTAATGCAGAAGATTTTATTATTTTACCAACTGAACTTAAGTATCCTTTTCTACCATCTACTTTTATATTGAAAGCGGCAATAGTTCCAGTGAGTCTTGGGTACTTAACTTTTGGATTTTTTGCTATTTTTTTTAGGTGTGGCAAATGACGTGACTCAAAGTTTAAAAACTTTTCAGGGGATTTTTCTAATAAATCTAAACTTGCATTGGCAGCTGCACACCCTAGTGGATTAGCTGTAAAGCTATGTCCATGCCAAAAAGTGTGTTTAGGATCATCCCCTAGAAACCCTTCATGAATTGACTTTCTCGCCATTGTAATACCCATAGGAAGGAACCCACCCGTGAGCCCTTTTGAAAGAGATATTAGATCTGGTTTTAATCCAGCTCGCTGAAAGGCAAAGAATTCTCCACATCTCCCAAACCCAGTTAAAACTTCATCTGTAATTAAAAGTGAATTAGCTTGTCGTATTTTTTTCTCGACCTCTATTAGAAATTCAGGACGGACCATTTTCATACCTCCAGCTCCTTGAACTAATGGTTCAAGAATTACAGCTATGGTTGGGGTCTTTAATAGATGCTCTAAATCGATCAAAACTTTCTTCTCTCTATTCTCAAACTCCTGGTCTCCCCACCATGTTTCAGGCCAAGGAATTCTTTGAACAGGGAATAGCATTTCAGAAAAAGGCTCGTTAAATAAATTTCGTTCGCCTACTGCCATTGCTCCAAAAGTATCTCCATGGTAAGCATCCTCAAATGCAACAATTTGCGATCTATTATCACCCTTATTTTTCCACCATTGGCAAGCCATTTTTAATGCTACTTCTACTGCTGTTGAACCATTATCTGAGAAAAATAATTTTTCTAGACCAGTTAATTTACTAAGTCGAGTAGCTAATAAGTTGGCTTGTGGGTGAGTAAAATCTGCAAATATTATTTGTTCTAATTTTTGTGCTTGACTTGCAATAGCTTGGGCAATATATGGATTTGAATGACCATGAAGTGTCACCCACCAGCTACTAATTCCATCAATTATTGGAGGTTGGTCTTTAGGTAGTAAAAGAGCATCTTTTGCGGCCTCCACTAATAATGGTGGGACGCTGGAAGATAATTGAGTAAAAGGTGGCCAAATATTAGGATGCCATTTAGGTTGACTTGATTGTCTTTTTGCATTCATTAATTCACTTTATGCTCTTAGTTAATTTAACTAGATTTAGGCATCAATAATCGATTGAATAAGATATTAGCAAGATTTTATTAGAGATCTCTTAAATACGCTTTCTTTGAAAAGGCTTAACTCTTTTACTGCAATCCTATAGAAAAATAGTTAAAAGTCATTTAGGTTCAATGTCTAAAAGGATCATTTTTAATGTTATATGTATTCTCTGAGCTTTTGCTTTAATTGTTGTTTATTCCATTCTTGAGTCAGTATCTTTGCATTTAATTCACTAAAAATTGGAAGTTTTGCAAGAATCTGAGTATTTCCAAATGCTTCCAAAGTTTTAGGATTATCTTCATGAGGAAGACCATTTAAGACTAGTCCAATAACATTTAAATTTCTATTTTTCAATGCTTCCAAGCTTAGTAAGGTGTGATTAAGAGTACCAAGTTCAGTTTTGGCAACAAGAATAATGGGAAGATCCCAAACCTTCAGTTGATCTATTTGTAGCAAATTTCTATTTAAGGGGACCATTAATCCTCCTGCTGTTTCAATTATTAGTAATTCATCTATTTTGGGAATAATTAGCTTATCTGGATCAATTTCTTGAGATTCTTTTTCTGCCGCCCAATGTGGGGAAACGGGAGTTTTGAATTTATATACTTCAGATAAATAACGATTTTTTTCGAGACTCAAAAGTTTACAAACTGTCTGAGTATCAGTACCATTCTCTGTTCCACTTTGAACAGGCTTCCAATAAGTGGCATGTAGACCTTGGACAAAAAAACTACTGACAATAGTTTTACCTATGTCTGTATCTGTACCACATATCACAAGACTTTTTGATGTGGTCTTCATTTTTGTATCAGTAATAATTGAATGAGCCAGGTAAGTGTAATGTGTTCATCCTCTTTTGATTTTGGCCAATTTGACACTAGATGCTGCCAGTCTTTAATACTTAATGCCTTTTTGTTGCTGCTATGTGCTCCAACTTTTATCATTGGCTTTAACAAAGAAGTGACTTTGTCAGCCTTTTGTTTGATAACTTCAATTTCATTGAAGTAGACATTCTTATTAGTAATTACTTCTCGAAGTGAGTCGTATGAAGGGAGATCAATGGCTGTACAGGATACCTTCGCTTTTGATGCTGCTTCATGCCATTCTGGAAAACTACCTTTCACCGGGATAGCTAAAGCAATCCACCCACTGGGGTCTAAAGAATTAATCCATTCCTTAAGTTTTTGTTGTGGATCATCAAGCCAGTGTAGAACAAAACTAGATGCTAATAAATTTGGTTGTCTGTACCATTTCGGCAAACCAACATTCAGATCCCAAAGTTGCTTAATACATTTATCTGGCTGTTCATTAATCATTTGTTGGCAGTTATCTACTCTTATCACTTCTTGGTTTGGATGTAATGCTTCTAATGAATTCGCTAGTAAGCCCGTGCCAGAGCCAAGGTCCACCCATACTCCAGGTTCAATGGGATGCTTCGAACAAATTTTAGCTAGTTTCAAAGCAATCTCTTTTTGAATGGAAGCTGATTCGTTGTAGTTTTGAGCAGCTTCGTTAAAGTTTTTACTTACTAGCTTAGACCAATTCGCTTGCATGATTTGATTCTAGCCAATATTTAACTCTTTCGATAACTGTATTTTTTGAAAGAGTATGACCTTCTTCTTTTATTTCTATTACTGTAGGAGGGCTTTCTAGGTAAATGGTCAAATCTTTAATTAGTTGCTTTTTTGATACTTCAGGAAGAATATAGTCTTGTGTACTATTTATAACCAGTACCTCTGCATTAGTAGTCAATCCAATTGGTAGGGAATTAGTTTTTAAAAGAAGTTTTAAATCATCTTGAAGTCTTAATCTTCCGGAATCAGAAAGATTAAGATAAGTAAATTCATTCGATTTTCTATTGAATTTATTAGGCTTATGAGCCTTTATGTGGAACTTTAATAACATAGAATTTTCTTTGTCTGTGCCAATAGCTTGAATCATTCCGTTCAATGCCACAATTATCGACCGACTTTCCTTCCCACTTGGTAGAAAGCTACTGAAACTATTTACGAAGACAATATGGGTCGCCTGTGAAAGTACTTTATTAGCTATTAAATGTGAGCCAAGCGAGTGACATATAGCAACTCTTATGAATTCCTTTGAATGTAATGTATTTGTCCAGTTCGGCATAGATGGACTTGAATTTCTGTATGCACGATCAGCACTTTGCCATGTCCAGTGAGAAGACTGAAATGAATTTATCCAATTTGACCATTGCCCCTCTCCCCCAGCCCATCCATGCATAGCAATTATTTCTTTCATTTTTTATTAAGAACTTCTATGAGTTGTTTGAATGTTTCTTTTGGCATAGTTCTTCTGACTACTAGTCTGAGGCGAGATTTTCCTTCGGGAACGGTAGGGGGGCGGATGGCGACTGTAAGAAGGCCTTGATCTTCTAGTTTTTTCTGATAATCGATTGCTTTTTCATCTGACCCGAGAATAATTGATATTATTGGTCCATGACCGGGAGGTCTTTCCCAACCATTTCGTGACAGAGCATCTCTCCATTCTATTGATTCTTCTTGTAATTTCAGTCCCCAATTGGGATTGCTTTTAATAAGTTTCAGGGCCGCTAATGCACTTGCACAAAGAGGAGGAGCCAAAGCAGTTGTATAGCGAAATGCACCACAGGTTTGTATCAGATGTTCTCCAAATTTTTTATCTGTTGCTAGAAAAGCACCTCCACCTCCAAAAGCTTTTCCAAAAGTCCCACTTATAATTGAGATTGGCTCTTTTATACCAAAGGTTTCACCCCTACCCTGAGAACCCATTATGCCAAAGGCATGGGCTTCATCAATCAGTAATTTTGAATCATATTTAGTGCATAGGATAGAAATTTCTTTTATGGGAGCACTTGTCCCTTCCATGCTAAAAAGACTTTCCGTTATTACTAAAGGCCTTTTTAGTGGTTGCTGCTGTTTCGACTTTTTTAAAAGTGTTTCTAGTGCAGAGAGATTGTTGTGGGCAAAACGCATTAGTTTCCCTCCACTGGCTCTAATTCCTGTAAGAAGAGAATGATGTATTAGTCGATCAGCAATGATTGGAGTGTGTCGATCTGCTAGGGCAATGACTGCAGCAAGATTTGCCTGAAATCCACTGGGATAAACTAAAACAATCTCACGGTTGAGCCACTCGGCCAGTTCTTGTTCAAGCTTTTTATGAATAGTTCTATTGCCAGTGATAAATCTTGATCCACCTGATCCAACTCCTTCAGTAACTAATGCGCTTTTAGCAGCCTCGATTAATGATGGATGTCTTGTTAAATCTAAATAGTCATTACTGGCTAGGTCAATTAATGAAATTTGGTGATTATCCTTCCCTACCTCAATCAATTCTGAGGGATACTTACCGGGCATCCAAGTCCTGAGTTTACGTATTCTTGAATTAGGGATTTTTTCCATATTCTTATTTTGGGATCAATGACTGCCTATTGGGCTGATGGATTAATATTTATTGTGAATTAGGATGCTTACTTTCATTCCTGATCCCTATAAATTCTCTTGTGGCTAATGAAAAAGTCTTTAGGATTGTGTTATGAGTTCAGCGGCGAGCGTCACGACTGATTCCGACGTCGTCAAAAACAATTTAGATCCCAAGGAAATCTTTCCGTTCCTATTGGATGATTTTCAACTTAATGCAATTGATTCTCTGAATCAAGGTCATTCTGTAGTTGTAAGTGCTCCCACTGGTTCGGGTAAAACCTTGATTGGTGAGTATGCAATTCATAGAGCAATTGCTCATGGAAATAAAGTTTTTTATACAACCCCCTTAAAGGCTCTATCTAATCAAAAACTAAGAGACTTTAGGAATCAATTTGGTTCCAATAATGTTGGTCTTCTAACAGGTGATCTAAGCCTAAACCGAGATGCCTCTGTACTGGTAATGACTACGGAGATTTTTAGAAATATGCTTTATGCAGTAGCAGATAGGAGTGACGATCCATTGCTTGAGGTGGAAACCGTAGTGCTCGATGAATGTCATTACATGAATGATACGCATCGGGGAACTGTATGGGAAGAATCAATTATTCATTGTCCCAAATCAGTTCAGTTTGTTGCTCTTTCGGCAACAGTTGCAAATGCAGGGCAATTAACCGACTGGATCATGCAAGTGCATGGACCTACTGATTTGATTTCTAGTTGCCATCGTCCAGTACCACTCGAATTTAATTTTTGTAGCGCTAAAGGCTTACATCCTCTGCTGAATGAGAAAGGAACAGGATTACACCCTAATTGTAAGATTTGGCGTCCAACAAAGAACCATAAAAGAAGAGGACGTCTTTCAAAACCGCCTCAACCTGAGTCTCCATCTCTCGGCTATGTAATTTCTAAACTGGCAGTAAGAAATATGTTGCCAGCTATTTATTTCATATTTAGTCGACGAGGTTGTGATAAGGCTGTTCAATCAATGGTAAACGTCTGTTTAGTAAATCAACCAGAACAACAATTGATTAAAGATCGATTTGAAAAATATGCAATTTTAAATTCAGAAGGTCTTAGAGACAATATTCATATAAAAGCATTGTTAAATGGAATAGCATCACATCACGCAGGAGTTTTACCTGCCTGGAAAGAATTAATTGAGGAATTATTTCAAGATGGACTACTAAAAGTCGTTTTTGCAACTGAGACTTTAGCTGCAGGCATAAATATGCCTGCAAGAAGCACAATAATATCTACTTTATCTAAACGCTCTGACAATGGACATCGTCAACTTATGGGAAGTGAGTTTTTGCAGATGGCTGGTAGAGCCGGTAGGAGAGGTCTTGACTCGAGAGGATATGTGATTACGGTTCAAACTCGATTTGAAGGGGTTCGAGAAGCTGGTCAGTTAGCTATTAGTCCTGCTGATCCACTTGTTAGTCAATTTACACCGAGTTATGGAATGGTTCTCAATCTTTTACAGCGTTATGACTTGGAGAAATCAAGAGAATTGATAGAGAGAAGCTTTGGCCGATATTTGGCTAGCCTGGATTTTGTAGAGGAAGAAGAATTATTATCTAAATTAAAAGAAGAATTTAAAGAATCTAAAGTATATTCTGAAGATATTCCTTGGTCAGAATTTGAAAAATATGAAAAAAATAAGAATCGTCTACGAGAAGAAAGACGTCTCTTGAAAATATTACAAAAGCAAGCAGCTGAAACTTTGTCTAATGAACTGACTTTAGCCTTGCAATTCTCTAATGCTGGAACACTTGTAAGCCTTAAATCTTCACAGCTTCGGAGCAAAGTGACGCCAGCCGTCATCGTTGAGAAAATTCAGGTTGGAGGAACGTTTCCTCAGTTATTATGTTTAACTGATGACAATGTTTGGATTTTGATTTCTTGTCAAGAAGTGGTTAGTATTTATGCTGATTTAAGTTGTATAGATGTTTCAGGTCTAACACCTCCAGATTTAAATAGGGCAGGTGAACTTTGCCATGGGAATTTAGTAAGCAATGAGATTGCTGATGTCATTCGTAACTTGCAAACAAAGCATGATATGAGAATTCCTCAGTATGATCTTGCCAGTGAAGTATTATCTCAGGCAGCATTAGTTAAATCTTTAGATGATGAATTAAGACGTCAACCAGCACATAAATGGGGTGATAAGAAGAAATTGAAAAAACATAGACGTAAAATGGAAGATTTAGATTTTGAAATTCGGGAACGTGAAGAAAAACTTTATGACAGATCAAACCGACACTGGAAAACCTTTCTTTCATTGATAAAAATTCTAGATTATTTTGGATGTTTGGATAATTTAAAACCGACTGAAATTGGGAGAAGTGTTGGAGTCCTAAGAGGTGAAAATGAGCTCTGGATTGGATTGGTGTTAATGAGTGGACATCTTGATGAATTGACCCCTATAGAATTATCTGGTGTCATTCAGTCAATTATCACTGATTTTAATCGCCCTGACCTTTGGTCAGGATTTATACCAAGTCCAAGAGCGGAACAATCTTTCCATGATTTATCAACAATACGAAGTGAATTATTTAGGACTCAAGAACGACTTAATATTGATATCCCAATCCTATGGAGTTCTGAATTGATGGGTTTAGTTGAAGCATGGGCACTAGGTTGTACGTGGACTGATTTGATTTCAAATACTTCCTTGGATGAGGGAGATGTCGTACGAATTCTTAGGAGGACAATTGATATGCTCTCTCAACTTCCTTATTGTGAAGCTGTGAGTAAACAACTTAGAAAGAATGCAAAATCAGCTATCAAATTATTGGATAGATTTCCTGTATGTGAGGCAGAAGATATCATGAAAGCTAAGGATAAGAGGGATAATCGTGGCAACCCAGCAACAGAGAGAGCTAATTAAATCCTTTTATGAAGAACTCAATCAACATCAATCATAGATTCTGGATTAATAAGAAGATCAAATTCTTTTTCATTAATATAATTAAGTCGTTTTGCAGCTTGACGCAAACTGATATTCTTTTCATGAGCTAATTGTGCAATTTCACTTGCCTTTTCATATCCTATGGAAGGTGCTAAAGCCGTTACAAGCATTAGGGAATTTTCTAGATAGTATTTAATTTTTGCCTTGTTAGGTTGAATACCTTCCACCATATTTTTTCTACAACTCTTGCATGCAGTATGAATTAATTTAATACTTTTAATAATATTATAGCCAATAAGTGGTTTGTAAACGTTCATTTGTAGATGACCTCCACTACCCGCAATTGATACTGCTGTCTCCATACCAATTATTTGAGTACAAACCATTGCCACTGCTTCACATTGAGTGGGATTGATTTTTCCAGGCATGATTGAACTACCTGGTTCATTAGCGGGTAAGTATAATTCTGACAAACCAGCTCGTGGGCCACACGATAAAAGGCGAATATCATTTACGATTTTCAACAAAGGTATAGCTAATAATTTAAGTTGAGACATTATATTGACTAACCCATCATGACTTGCCATGATGGCAAATTTATTTGTTGCAGTTTCAAAAGGCAATTTTAGCGTTTTAGAAAGATCTAAAGAAATTAGATTATCAAAGTTTTTTGGTGCATTCAACCCTGTCCCAACAGCTGTTCCTCCTAATGGAAGAGCATATAGCTCTTTAAGATTGCTTTCAATACGTGCTAGAGCAGTCCCGAGTTGATCTCTCCATGCAGAAGCTTCTTGTCCAAGTGTTAGTGGCACTGCATCTTGAAGATGGGTTCTACCTATTTTTATAATATCTTTCCATTCGTTACTTTTTTGATTGAGTATATCGATTAACTTCTTTAATTCGGGTATTAATGTCTCTTTTAAAGTTGTAATAGTAGCTATTTGAATTGCAGCTGGAAAAACATCATTAGTAGATTGTGATTTATTAACATGATCATTAGGGTGTAATGGATTATGACTTCCTAATGGATTATTAAAATGATTTGAAGCTATATTGCTTATTACCTCATTGACATTCATATTTGTTTGGGTGCCGCTACCTGTTTGCCAAACTTTCAATGGGAATTCATTGTCATGTTCCCCATTGATGATTTCTGAACTTGCTTCAGTTATCAGATTTTTAGTTTCAGTATCAATTATACCTAGGTGATGATTTACTTTTGCCGCAGAAGCTTTAATTTTGGCAATTGCATAAATGATTTCCAAGGGAATTTTTTCGTCTCCGATAGCAAAATTTAATATTGACCGTTGAGTCTGAGCACCCCATAGAGCGTCTTTGGGAACTTCAATAGTTCCCATACTGTCTTGTTCTAGCCGTTTAAAATTAGACATGTATTTTGAGTTTGAATGTTTTAAGATTTCTTAAGTGAGTTTGAGCCAAAGGTTTTAACTCACTTAACTTCATGCTCCATAGAAAACTCTCCCTAACTTATATTAATTGCTTATGTCTTTGAGTCATTGAATTAATGATCGAATTAGATTCCTAGTCTATCCCAAATGACTTTTAAATTGGATTGATGTACCTCTGTTTCAAAGCAAGAAGAAAGTTGATCAAATGAAAGGTTTTTTATGACTTCTTGATCATTTTCTAGATTTTTCTTGAAATCTCCTTGAGGTTGATTCCATGCTGTGTGAGCATGTTTTTGGACCAGTCTGTATGAATCTTCTCGGCTCATGCCGTTTTCCACTAAGGCTAAGAGAACTCGTTGGCTAAAAACAACTCCTCCATAAATGTTCAAATTATTAAGCATGTTGTTGGGATAAACGC
>QBWB01000006.1 GCA_003284185.1 Prochlorococcus sp. AG-315-C08 | reverse complement strand
ATTGAAAGATCTTGAAAAACTACAAGAGGCAGAAATCTCTTATCGGAAAGCAATTGAACTGAAACCTAGATTCGCAGAGGCTCATCATAATCTAGGAAGCATATTGAGTGTTCTTGGTAAATTACAAGACGCAGAATTATCTACTAGAAAAGCAATTGAAATCAATCCTGATTTTGTAAATGCTCATTTAACTCTGGGAAGCATATTAAGTGCTCTTGGAAAGCTAAAAGACGCAGAATTATCTACTAGAAAAGCAATTGAACTGAAACCTGATTTCGCAAATGCTCATTTTAATCTTGGATTCATATTCAGAAATCTTGGCCAATTAGAAGAAGCAAAATTATCCTATCTAAAAGCCATTGAACTTAAACCTGATTTCGCAGATGCTCATTTCAACCTTGGAAACATTTTGAAGTTTCTTGAAAAGCTAGACAAAGCCATCTCCAGCCTGGAAAAAGCTAATGAACTTGGAATAGACTACAGCTTATACCTTGCTGCGATTGGAGAAGTGCTTTTAATTAAAGGAAATCATGCTGAAGGAATAGCAAAGTGTAGAGAAGGAGACGGAGCGATTCAATTTGATCTAAAAAATGGCTTATCTATCAATTAATCATGAAAAGATCAGATTTAGGTAAAACAAATCTTACTCCCAACTTTATAGGCTCCTGGGTAATGAAACATTCCTTGTGTGATGAAATAATTGCTTACTATGATAATAATCAAAAGAAACAAACTCAAGGTGTCACAGGTAAAGGGATCAACCTAGATGCGAAAAACAGAGGCGATATCACTCTTGCTCCAAAAGAACTAAATCTACCAATAAATGAAATATATAAAATTTACTTTGAAAATTTATTTGAATGTTACAAAGACTATAATGTTCAGTGGCCATTCTTGCAATCAATCGTCAACCATTTAGAGATCGGTAAGTTTAATCTTGGTAAATATTTACCAGGACAACACTTTCAAACTATACATTGTGAAAGAATGGGGGTGAATAGTCTTCACAGATTATTAGCCTTTATGACCTATTTAAATGATGTAGAAGATGGTGGATCAACATATTTTAACCATTACGATCTAGAAATAAAACCCAAAAAAGGTTTAACTTTACTTTGGCCGGCTGAATGGACGCACTCTCACAAAGGAAACATATTAAATTCAGGTGTAAAGTATATCATTACAGGTTGGCTTACATTTCCTAAATAATTTAAATACAAAGAGATTCTAATTACATCAGCATATTTCTTTTCAAGAACACCCTATATAAAATATAAAAATCAAATTATCACTAAAAAGTAGACGTTTCCTTCATTCCTACTCAATAGAGCCCCTAGATATACCAAGGCTAGGATAGTATGCTATAACTGAAGAAATCAGAGGATATGATTATATCTAATCCTGTGTACAACTCGTGTAAAACTATACACCCAAACACCTTAACAGTAGGTATTCAATATCTTATGTGGAACTCAATAATTGTTTCTATATCTGGATTTTGAGTATAAAGCTTACTCCTATTCAATAGAGTCTCTACAAGTACTAAGTTCAGGATCCCTTATTAAAACTGAGAAAATCATAGCATTTTATAATGTTGAGATCCTGTGTGAAACTCGTGTGAAACCAATCAACGACGATTACAAACTGAAAACTTCTCAAAGACGACATTAACTTAGAGATATCGTAGGTGATCATTTAAAGAGACTGCTACTTTATGGCGCTCAAAATGAAACAACGATAATTACAGCATTAGTATAAAATCATTGCAGTATTAGTATAAAATGATTGCAGTATTAGTATGAAATATCTGATCTCAAAGATAGAAAAGCATAGATGGACAAATCTGGTGACAAAGATCAAGGGGGAGGGGAAGTCTATGAAGTAACTACATTCCCAATTCCCTTGACTTTAGAAGAAATTCACGACAATATTTCTACTATTAATTCTTCTAAACCTTCTAAAGACCAAATAATCAATCAAGCATTTAAGTTTCATTCACAAGGAAATATTTTAGAAGCAGCAAAACTTTATAAATATTTCATAAATCAAGGTTTCAAAGATCACAGGGTTTTTTCTAATTATGGAGTCATCTTAAAAATTCTTGGTAACTTACAAGAAGCAGAATTATCCACTCGTAAAGCAATTGAACTTAAGCCTAATTTCCCAGATGCGCATTCCAATCTTGGAAATATATTGAGGGACCTTGGCAAATTACAAGAAGCAGAATTATCCACTCGTAAAGCAATTGAATTTAAACCTGATTTCCCAGATGCTCATCTAAATCTGGGAAACATATTGATAGATCTTGGTAACTTACAAGAAGCAGAATTATCCACTCGTAAAGCAATTGAACTTAAACCTGACTTCGCAGATGCTCATCTAAATCTGGGAAACATATTGAGATATCTTGGTAACTTACAAGAAGCAGAATTGTCATGCCGCAAAGCAATTGAAATTAAACCTGATTTCGCAGATGCTCATCTAAATCTGGGAAACATATTGAGATATCTTGGTAACTTAAAAGAAGCAGAATTATCCACTCGCAAAGCAATTGAAATCAATCCTGATTTAGCAAAAGCATACTATTCACTATCATTAAGTAAATATTCTGATGAAAATAAGATATGGAAGGATCAACTCTTTTCTGAAAGTATTTTAAATACTAAATCACAAAAAGATCAAGTTGATATTTACTTCGCAAGAGCAAATATTCTTCATAAGAAAAAAAAATACGAAGACAGTGCTAAATACCTTAAATTGGCGAATAAAATAAAACTTTATCTTCATTCATCCAACTCTAATTTATTAATCAATAAATCTAAAGTATTACTGATTGAATCTGATAAAGAAGAAATTAATAGAACAGAAGTTAGAAAATATCCTGAAAGTATTTTTATTGTAGGGATGCCTAGAAGTGGTTCTACATTATTGGAATCAATTCTTACTATGAGTAATGATGTATATGATCTAGGTGAAATTAATATTCTAGAGGAATCATTCCTTGAGTGTAAGAAGTCTAAAAAAGAGATAAATCTTGCTGAATTATATAGGGAAAAAGTAAATCATAAGACTAAATTGAATATCACAACTAATAAATGGTTATACAACTACCAATATGCAGGTATTATTGCTCAGCATATACCAAACGCAAAAATTATTCACTGCTATAGAAATCCTTTAGATAATATTTTATCAATTTATCGAGCACATTTTGCTAAAGGAAATGAATATTCCTCTTCCTTAGTTGATTGCGCAAATGTTTATTTAAACCAAGAGGAAATAATGAGTAAGTATAAGAATAGATTTCGATCAAAAATATATGACTTAAATTATGACTCATTAGTTAGCAATCCTAATAAAGAAATTAAATCTTTAATCAATTGGATGGGTTGGGAATGGCAAGAGTCATATCTATCGCCACATCTAAATGCTCGATCAGTTAAAACCAGAAGCAATGTTGAAGTTCGTTTCCCAATCCATTCAAAATCTATTGGTGGGTGGAAGAATTACAAAGATATGCTTAAACCTTCTATAGAAATCCTTACTCAAACTGATAGATATCGAGACTTGATTTCATAAATGATCAACAAAAATAAAATGATTAGAAGCAAGCACCGCGCAAAACAATCAAAAATCTCTTCTATAAAGACAACTAATTGTAGATATATTAAGGATACACACGCAAGCGCCCTTGCAACTCTTCAGACAACGCATAAAAAGTTCATTTTGTCCCCTATTACTACCCATAGATCAGGAAGCAAAGTGTAGAGAAATCAATCCTTCTACGCTTTCTCTGTACATAAGGTGACAAGGTGACTTGTGAAACTACTGACCCCAAAACACTTGAAAGTAGGTAAGGACTATTCCATGTAAAACTCAAGTATTTAGTTTATGACTGGATTTTATGCTGGTATTTTACTCCCACTCAATAGCACCTGCTGAAATTATTGAGTACTGAACAGAGTTTTGAACCCATATTATATAGTGTGGAAGTCAATCTAAGGTAAATGTGAAGTTGAACGGTTTTCAGCACAATCTTTGAGGTAATTTTTTCAAGCAATCAATTAAATTAATTAATTAATTAACCATTAACTCAATGACTGACGAAAACAACAAAGAGAAAAAAAAGTGCGGTGGAAAAGGAAAAGCAATGTTCGCTTATGGAATCATTCAACTAGGTTCTAGTGTTGTTTCTGCAGTTGCTCTTGCTGCAATTGCATTGAGTTTTTGCTCACTCAAAAAAGGAGCCAACGTTTTCAACGAGTGTGTTGAAGAAGTACAAGCAAGTGGTAAAAGTGCTTCCAGTGCAGTTCGCTTCTGCAATGGCGGTAAATAAACAACACTGCAAACTTTAAGGATTATTCCACCAATCAAATAATTGCCTCAAAGGGGGTGACCAACATCTCACCCCCTTCTTCATGTCTTTAAGTTTTCCAGCACTCATTCCATTCTTGTTGTAATTCACTCATCGATAAAGAGTTATAAAAACCTCTCCACTTCTTTTCTGAATTGAAATCTGTAGCGTTCAGAGACACTAAAAGGTTTATTGCCTCTTCTTGCGTAAAGGATTTTCCTTTCTCTGATTTGAATATCATTTTCATACAATATTCTCAAGAAAGAAAGCAGTTTTGTTTTGTCGTTAAAAATAAATTACTTAGAACTATTGAGGTTGATCTTTTTTATTCCTTCTGCTGCTCTCGCGGGATGTCTTGGAATATTGTATCAACTGCAATTTTGGTTCTTCTGAAAAAATTATTTCCCATGTAGGGCATGGAATAAAACTACCTGACTTGAATACACCACAATTCAAGCAAATCGCGTTCGTCATATGAAATCGCTTTCCTCTTGGATCTTTGCTTTCGTATCTATTTTGCAAGAGCTAATAAGTTTGCCTTATTGGCAGTAACGAAAGATTCACATGCTTTACCAACTAGACAAAACAGTATATTTGTACTAGTCTGACCCCTATCGCAAACGCAAAGGAAGCACCAGTGAGCAGGTGCTTTTTTTGTCTCTTTCTTAAGGGGAACTATGGAATGGTCAAAGAAATCAAGATTCGTTTCACCTATCGAGGTTCTGGAGAACCCTGAAGAGTGGGACTACTTCACTGACTTGGAACTTATGAGGTCTAGAGGTAGTTCTGTCTGTATGACCTGTGAGCACTTCACTTATGCCTGTGCACAGTCATGCGTGACCCTTTTGACCTGTCCTGTTCATCAAAGATTGATTCCTCAAGGCGAGCATCTAAGAAAACGTTGTCGGAACTGGCAAAGGAAGAGGGTACTAGATATTGCATTATGTCCTGAAGTCGCCTAATCACCAACAAAAAATTCTCCCAAAAAACCAATGAACTTAACTACCACTGCTGATTCTGTGATGATGTTTTGCATCCTCGCTTCAATGGCAATCTTTGATGCTCTTCTGACTCTTCTTTCAGTTATCAAGAAAGGGTTTTGCATAGACCAAAGAACACTCCTAATGCAGAAAACCAATAAAGAATTAAAAGCAATGCTGATTGGAGTTAAAAGAATCTCCAATCTGAATAAAAAACAATTAGTGGATCTGATACTAACCACTCCTTAAGTAATACAAATGGGGGGGGGGTCGGTTAAAGCGTATTCAGAGTATTTTGGGTGTTTAACCTCATGTTTTTCTAGTCCAAACCAGTTAGAAATAAGTCAGGATCTTCAGGAGGTCTAACCATGCCATTTTCAAAGAATCTATTCAGCGAGTTTGTACTCCCAAGAGCAAAGAAAGACATACGTGCTCTAATTTCTCCTAACGACAAACCAAGATATGAGGATGATGTAATGGAGTGTATGCAATTTGGTATCTGTTCTGTGAGTCGTCCCCAAAGAGTAATTCTCTAAGTTAGAAGCTAATTCTGTTTGGTGAACAAGGGGGTCGCTTAAAGCATAATGGGGGTGCTTTTTTGATGTCATTAATTCTTTAAATACGTAGAGAAATCGTCAATTAATTTTCAAATTTTAAAACTCTAGGAATTTGACTAAGAATAGTAGGTGTAGAGAAAAAAGACTTTCTACGATTTCTCCATGGAGACGGTGACAAGGTGACTTGTGGAAGTCGTGTGGAAGTAGGCATGCAAGATCCTTGTCACTCAGTCACTTCATTTCTGGTGTGGAAGTGGGTTTTTGAGTGGTGGACTTGGTTTTACCGCCCTAAACTATTCCCACTCAATAGTGCTTGGTAATAATAGTGGGTAAAAACGCAGTCATAGACAGGGTTTATTTCTTTAACATTAGCACGGTGAAGTCACGGTGAAGTGAGTTGTGCCAGTTCATTTGGGTTTTTTTGACTGTCTATGAAGCATTTGTAGAGAACTCATAGAGCACTTTCTACGATATTGCTGTCTCCACCTAACATTTTGTCACCTTGTCACCTGCGCGCTATGTAGAGAAATAATTCACAGACCTGTTTTTTTATTCTTGCTCTATCAGTTTCAAAATAATTTCAGAAAGAATTAATAAGGATTCAAATTAGTAGTAAAATCGGAAAAAGAGAAAAGATAAGAGAAGATGGATAGTTCTAGTCAAGATGGAGAAGGAAAGAAAAAAGTAATGGAAGTAATTACATTCCCAGTGCCATTTGCTTTAGGAGAAATCAAAGAAAATATTACTATTAATACAAATAATCCTACTAAACCTTCTAAAGAACAAATAATTAATAAAGCAATTCAGTTTCACCTAAAAGGAAATATTACAGAAGCAACAAAATACTATCAGTATTGTATAAAACAAGGATTCAAAGACCCTGATGTTTTTTCTAATTATGGAGTCATATTAAAGAATCTTGGCAAATTAAAAGACGCAGCATTGTCCTACCGCAAAGCAATTAAAATCAAACCTGATTACGCAGAAGCACATTCCAATCTGGGCAATATATTGAGAGATCTTGGTCATTTAAAAGACGCAGAATTATCTACTCGCAAAGCAATTGAACTGAATCCTAATTTCGCAGAGGCGCATTACAATCTAGGAACCATATTGATAGATCTAGACAAGTTAGAAGACGCAGAATTATCTACTCGCAAAGCAATTGAACTGAATCCTGATTTCGCAGAGGCGCATTCCAATCTAGGAACCATATTGATAGATCTGGGCAAATTACAAGACGCAGAATCATCTACTCGCAAAGCAATTGAACTGAATCCTGATTACGCAGAAGCACATTACAATTTGGGAGTCTTATTGAATGATCTAGGCAAATTAAAAGAAGCAGAATTATCTACTCGCAAAGCAATTGAAATCAAACCTGATCTTGCAGACGCGCATCATAATCTGGGAATCATATTGAGAAATCTAGGCAAATTACAAGACGCAGAAATATCAACTCGCAAAGCAATTGAACTGAATCCTAATTTCGCGAATGCTCATTCCAATTTGGGAGTCTTATTGAATGATCTAGGCAAATTAAAAGAAGCAGAATTATCTACTCGCAAAGCAATTGAAATCAAACCTGATCTTGCAGACGCGCATCATAATCTGGGAATCATATTGAGAAATCTAGGCAAATTACAAGAAGCAGAATTGTCATACCACAAAGCAATTGAACTCGATCCTAAAAATAAATCTATTGAAAATAATTTATTAAATTTACTAACTATATACGAACCAAAATCAATGGGTAAAAATCCATTATATGTAATAAATAAAGAATTCAAAAATCTCAGTCTTCGCAAACAACATAACTCTATAATCACTGATGAAGAAGCAATAAAACTTTATAAGGATGGACTAGAGATTTATAAAAAATATAATTTGGATCTGGAAACATCCTTATCGCAAGTATATAAATTCAATGAAATAAATTTCAATTGTAAAAGACATATGCTAATTTTCAATCAAAAAAAAATAATTCCTGAATTTTGCTTTGGATGTTATAAAGTTCAAGTTGAGGTAGATTCAATAGTTGAATTAATCAAACTATTTTTAGTTTTCAATACGCTAGAACTTGAGAATAGAAATAGTAGGAAATGTATTATAGAGTGTAGATCTAATATCTCAGGATTTTATAAAGGACTTATATTTTGTTTAGGTCTAACTGAGGCGTTAAAAATATCGAAAAAGTTGAATGTTCACCTTCAAAATAATATTAGAATTGATTTAATATCCAAAGTAAAGAGAGGTTGTTCTGAATATCCACTAGAATTCCCAAAATATAAAGAGATAGAAATATCTGGAGATCAACCAATGAATTACAATGAACAATGGAGAAGCATCGAAGAAAAAATAGATAAAGGTAAGAAAAATTGGGGTAAACAAAACAAAAGTTTGGAGGGATTTAATTTAAATAACTTTCTCATAATGAGAAACTGGGTCGCATACGCGCAAAAGATAGGAGATGAAAGCGTCAGCAAAATTACCAATGAGAAAATAAAAGGACCCAAATTTTTCCAGAATTTGAAAAGGGACTTTATTCCGAGCAAACCTCCAATACAAAAATTTCATCCCTCTTTATAGGAAGCATTTCCCAGAAGATAAAAAACAAAAGAACTTACAAAACTGGGAAAGATTTGAAGAAAAACATCCACATACCTTCGGAGAAATGTATCAGTTCTGGGTTTCTAAAAAGGAGAATTGACAACTTCCACAGAATAAAAATATTTAATCTTTCAGAGAAAAACATCTTTCTACGATTTCTCTACACTATGGCATCGTCGAGTGTATCTTCTTTCTTTGACGTTTTCTCTACATCTTCTCTACAACCCAAAGTGTAGAGAAAAAAACTTTCTACGATTTCTCCGTAGAGAAGGTGACAAGGTGACACGGTGAAGTGAAGGTGAAGTGACTACTTGAAACCCCTTGTCACTCTGTCACTTCTTATTCACGGTGAAGTGAGTTTTTGAGTGACTGACTACGTTTTATTGCCCTAAACTATTCCCACTCAATAGAACCTCTAAAAATACCAAACTCAGATTCCCTTGCTGCAACTGAAGAAATTATGGCATTTGATTATATCTAACTCTCGTGTGAAACTCGTGTGAAACACATAAGAGATGATCTAGTCATCATGACAACAAAACTACGATAGTTGTGAGGAGAAATCGTTCTTTGTTTCTTCTTTGTTCCAGTGAACCACTAAGTAGTAATAAGCGGTTCATTTAGTTCTAAAGATTATTAGTCAATAACCTGAACGGTAATTACGTCGACCTTCTATTCTGTCAGCTTTAGGGGGCTCTTTATAAGGAGCTTCACAAGTGCTCGACCATCCTATTTGAGGATCCCCCTTCGGGCATTGATTATTATTTCCAGCACGAACCTTTGGACCTGGTTCTAAATTAGCCCTTGTTTCTCCAGGCTTGGGAGTACATTTCCATTTCTTTCCAGCAAGTAAAGGATTATTCCGCCCTCCCATTTTGCAAATGACCTCAGCGCAATAGCCTTGTCCAATAAACGCATAACCATAAGGACAGGAATTGCCTCTAGAGCTTGCTGTCCCTGGATTGTTGAAGATCTCTACAGAATTGGATCTACCAACATTGGCATTCACGCAACCTTGATAATCCTTTGCTTGTAGACACATCTGATGGACTTTAGGATCAACCTCTGCAAATGCAGGTAAAGAAAGCCCAAGAAGTAATGGAAGACTTATAAAGCGACGCATAATTATTCTTTTGTTCAATTCATAAGATCTTCCTTAATTTCTAGCTAAGTACAAAGTTGCAAGCATCTTTTCGTAAAGCAAGAAGATCATGTTGCAATAACCGTAGAGAAATCAATCCTTCTACGATTTCTCTATAGAGAAGGTAAAAAGGGGACTTGTGAAACTCGTGTGAAACTACTGACCCCAAAACCCTTGATAGTACGTAAACAATATTCCATACGAAACGCATGTGAAACTCAAGTATTTAGTCTATAGCTACTTATTTGTAGACGTTTATTCCCACTCAATAGCACCTGTGGAAAAAACTGAGTAGTTGACAGGGATTTGTCCCCCTATTTTACCACGTGGAACTCACGTGGAACTTGTTTTAAAGCAAATAGTTAGCATTTTCGAAGAGGTACAAAATATTTTGATTAAAATACTCAATGATGCTTTTGTAGAGAACTCATATGACAAACAAAGGAAATTAACTACATTTTAATCTACTTAAAATAGAACTTCTATAATAAATAGATAAATAAATTATCTATAAGTGACATTAACGATAAACGATATTGCTTTATCAGGTTTTTTAAATAAAAGTTCCAGGTATTATCTTGCTATTGATTATATGGCAGAAAATGACGGGATAAAATATACTAAAAAATTAAATTATTATATTCATAATGAAGATAGCAGTGTAAATTATCAATTTTTTAAAACACAATGTGAACAATATGCTTATGAAATCACTGATGACACAGAGAAATATATTATTGATACTTTTGAAGTTTTAGACTCAATTATTGATCTTGATTTTGAGAGAGTTTATTCACCAGATTTAGCAATGGTTGATATTTATAAAACGAATATACATGCTGACAGAACATGGGGAATAGCAGGAGGAAATGGCGCAGTTGTGAAAAGTCAAACAAATAATATTGTTACTTGGGGTAAGTCCTATAATGAAGTTATATGGGAAGAGCAGAGTAGTGGTAGATATTTAGATAATTACCCTACATTACGAGCAATTAATGGGAACACTATTGTCCATGAGATTGCTCACGTTTTTGGATTAAGACATGATGCATTCGATCCTTGGGACTCAAGATATACAACGGAAAATTCAAGAATGTCATACAATTATGTTGATGGAAACAGAAATAAACCATCTTTCACATCATTAGACATAGAAGCATTACAAGCAATTTGGGGGGTTGAGAAAGGTAATACCCCTACTGCAATACGACTCTCAAGTAAAACTTTCAATGAAAATATAAGTGAAAATTCCTCTATCTCAATACTGTCAACTATCGACGATGATTTGAATGATAATCATATTTATTCCTTAGTCGAAGGTGATGGAGATACAGACAATGATTCTTTTATTATTGATAGCAATTTTTTAAAGATAAAATTTCAACCTGATTTCGAAAGCAAGTCTTCTTATAAGATTCGATTAAAAACAACTGATCAAAGTGAATTTACATTTACACAAGCATTTACTCTTTCAGTTAATGATCTATCTGAAGTAATTAGTTCAGTTAGCAACTCTAATGACAGCGTTTTTGGTGGAATAGGTATTGATGAGATAAATGCATTAGAGGGCAATGACTCAATTACTGGCGGAAGAGGTAATGATGTTATTGATGGTGGTAATGGTTCTGATACTTCCATTTATTCAGGAGAGTTTTCTAATTATTCCTTTACAAGAAGTACTAGTTCCATAGAAGTCGCAGACCAAAGAACAGGTACTAATGACGGCACAGATACTCTCACAAGTATTGAATACATTCAGTTCTCAGATCAAACAGTTGAAGAATCAAAAGTAGATATCTTTAAAACCTATAGCGGTGAGTTTAGTGATTACAAGTTCTACAACAAAGGAAATGGGGTCTATGAAATTAAAACTGACTCTGGTTATGACGACATCACTGGATTGCCACTACTAACATTTACAGGAGAAGCAGCGACAAGTTCCTTTAGAGACATCAGTGCCATCGTTGATATCAAAGGAACTTTCGATCAAGTGACTGGTTTAAATACAGATTCTGGGAAAATGTTCCGTCTTTATAACGCCTCTTTCAAACGCCTTCCAGATGCTGATGGGTTGAAGTATTGGATTGAGAAATACACTTCTGGAGAAAATGATGAGCGAGCAGTAGCATCATCATTTCTTGTCTCAGATGAATTTAAAGAACGTTATGGAGCAAATGTCTCTGATAGCACTTACGTCAATAATCTCTATCAAAATGTACTAGGGAGATTACCTGATAGAAGTGGATTGAACTATTGGTTAGGTCAATTGAATAGTGGAGCAGAAACTAGATATGAAGTTCTCTTAGGTTTCGCAGAGTCAGCAGAAAACAAGGCACTCTTTACTGACATGACTGGATTTGGTTGATTCAAAGAGTGTGTTTGTTGTAGAGAAATCATACATAAACAACAAATTCTTAGAAATCAAAATACGACTATCAAGTGTAGAGAAAATGAACTATCTACGATGTCTTTACAGAGAAGGTGACAAGGTGACACGTGGAACTTGCGTGGAACTTACTGTTCAAATCCCTTGTCACTCTGTCACTTAAATTTCTACGTGGAACTCACGTGGAACAAGCACTTTGAGTGGTGGACTGGGTTTTGCTGCCCTAACCTATTCCCACTCAATAGTGCCAGGAGGTTTACTTGTTATATCTAAAACAACCCGATTGACACCTTTGACTTCATTCACTATACGATTAGAAATTATTTCTAAAGTTTCATACGGTAAACGTGACCAATCGGCAGTCATCCCATCTTCACTTGAAATGCAACGAACAACAATAGGCCACTCATAGGTTCTTTGATCTCCCATTACACCAACTGAATAAACTGGGAGTAAAACAGCAAAAGCTTGCCAAACCTCATGATATAAGCCGGCATTACTAATTTCTTCCCTAACGATTAGATCAGCATCCCTTAAACAATTAAGTTTTTCATTTGTAACTTCTCCCAAAATTCTTATAGCTAAACCTGGACCTGGGAAAGGGTGTCGACGAACAATTTCATTCGGTAACCCAAGTGATTTTCCTACTTTTCGAACTTCATCTTTAAACAAATTTTTTAGAGGTTCTACCAATTTAAACTGCAAATCCTTTGGCAATCCGCCTACATTGTGATGACTTTTTATTTTTACAGCTATACGTTCCCCTGTTTTAGGATCAATATTCGTACCGGAACTTTCAATGACGTCTGGATAAAGAGTACCTTGAGCTAAATAATCAAAAGGGCCTAATCGCAGACTCTCCTCCTCAAAAACTCTTATAAATTCTGTTCCAATAATCTTACGCTTTTGCTCCGGATCTACAACACCTTTTAATTTTGAAATGAATCTTGCTCTAGCATTTATATATTGAACATTGATATGAAACTTTTCATCAAAGAAAGTCATCAGAAATTCTGGCTCACCTTTTCTCATAAAACCTTGATCGATAAACATACAAGTCAATTGACTTCCAATTGCTTTATTTAATAAAAAAGCAAGCGTAGATGAATCAACACCTCCAGAAAGAGCCAATAAAACTTTTTTATCTCCGACCTGTTGCTGTACTTGTTTAACAGCCTCATCAATGAATGTATTAGTTGTCCAATTAGGCTCACATGAGCAAATACTATAGACAAAATTTCTTATTAATAGCATTCCCTGCGAAGAGTGAACAACTTCAGGATGAAATTGCACTCCATATAACCTCTTCTCATGAAAAGCAATAGCGGCTTCGAGCGTATTTGAAGTATGGGCTAGTCTCGAAAAACCTTGAGGCAACTCTTTAACTGCATCTCCATGACTCATCCACATAGTTGAACCACTTAGCACATTAGTTAACAAGGCAGTAGGGTCAGTAACCTCCAAAGGAGCCTTTCCATATTCAGCTTTGCCTGTAGCAGGTTCAACAGTGCCTCCTAACTGATGCACCATTAACTGCATTCCATAACAAACACCAAGGACAGGTATTCCCAAATTCCAAATATCTGGATCACAGTATGGGGCTCCTTCTTCATAAACAGATCCTGGTCCCCCACTTAAAATGATGCCTTTAGGCCTTAAAAGACGTAACTCTTCTGCAGATGTTGTGTAACTCATCACAAGCGAATAAACCTCTGTCTCTCTAACTCTTCGAGCAATTAACTCTGAATATTGTGACCCAAAATCAAGAATCACTATTGAAGGATTGCGTTTCCCCTCTGAAATCAATTCAGTCATATCAACCAAAAGAATAACTAAAAAATTTTCTTATCAATAAGACTAATTAAGAGCTTGGGATTATGGCTATGGCTTAAGGATTAAACCTAAAGAAGTTAATTGATTTAAACCGTTCAAACCAGCCCAGCGTATTTGCCTTTTTCGGTCAAATAAAACAGCGCCTATTTCAATAGACGAAGAACAGTATCGATAAATGTACTCCCTGCTTTTATTTTCAATATCATTTGCCATCCTCCCCCAAATTGATGCAACAACTTTGGGATGATTAGAATCCAATGCCAACATTGCATTTTCTACCGAGCTTGACTCACTGATCAATTGAAGCAACTCAAATGGGATACCTTCTTTGACTGCAATTGACGTCAATATTTCCATCCTTCCATCGGCGAGATGATGATGCGTATGAAAAACGCCGCCAGACAATTTTACTAGCTTGCCATGATAACCAAATAATAAAAGTTCCTTCACACCACTCTGTGCTGCTTGGACCAAAAGAGGCCCAACCCAATTGCCTGTTTTTATTATTTGATTCGGTGGAAGTCCAAATTTCTTAGCTAAATCCATTCCATTTTCACCTATAACAAAAGATAAAAAACCATCAAATGTTGGTTCAGAGCATTTCTGTTGAACATCCTGAATACAATTTTTAAGTTGATCAGGTGACGCACTAGTTTGAACCTCTGCTTGTGTTCCAATAAGTGATAATCCATCAACCACCCCAAACGCTTGATTACTGGTTTTCAAAGCCAGTGCTTTTCCTCTAGGGAAAACAATTTCTAATTTCAACGCAAATCCATTTGGTAATAATGGATATAAATTCAGACATAACAAATCCCGTGCAAATGTAGACATACATGTCTGACCAGATGATTCAACCTTACCTATCCCAAAACCACCATGAAAATCAATCCAATTTGGAAAAGTACCTTCAATTTTTATATCGTTATTAGATATTTTCTTTATTAATTGTACGTAAGCCCAAATTTCTAATCCTCTAGTTATATCAAGAGATAAGCCAGATTGACAATAACTTATTGCTAATGCTCTTGTTCCATTCTCAAGTAAAGCCGAAGATGAAATAGGTACAGCAAGTGACTTTTGATGATTGAATAAATTAATGGTCTCAAGCTTATTAAATTCATTGCCAACCAGAGTATTGGTTGCCGATTTAGCTGCGGCAACCACCCAAACAGGAAGAGTGAATTCCTTCAAATCATTGGAAGAGCTGACGATAGGATAAATTTCCTCAATAATTTTTTAAAATAATAATATTAATACAGCCTTAAAGAAGTTAAATGCAAGACAAACTAAATCTAATGATTCCTGGCCCTACACCAGTACCAGAAAATGTATTGAGATGTATGAGCAAGCATCCCATAGGTCATCGAAGTGGTGAATTTCAAGCAATCGTTAAAAAAACCACTGAACAACTAAAATGGCTTCATCAAACACGCTCAGATGTGCTCACAATTACTGGGAGTGGAACTGCTGCCATGGAGGCAGGGATAGTTAATACTTTAAGTAAAGGCGATAAAGTTTTATGTGGCGATAACGGAAAATTTGGAGAAAGATGGGTAAAAGTTTCAAAAGCATATGGATTAAATGTAAAAGTAATTAAAGGAGAATGGGGAAAACCTCTTCATCCCAATCAATTTAAAAAACTTCTTGAAGAAGATACTAATAAAGAAATTAAAGCAGTCATTCTCACTCATTCAGAAACTTCAACAGGAGTGCTGAATGATCTTCAAACAATTAGTAAATACGTAAAAAATCATGGGAAAGCAATTACTATTGCTGATTGTGTAACTAGTCTTGGAGCCTGTAATATTCCAATGGACGAATGGGGTATAGATGTTATAGCTTCTGGCTCTCAAAAAGGCTATATGATTCCTCCAGGTCTAAGTTTTGTAGCGATGGGAGAAAGAGCATGGGAAGCTAATTCTCATTCAGATTTACCAAAATTTTATTTAGATTTAAAGCAATATCTAAAAACAGTAAATAACGATAGTAATCCTTTTACTCCTGCAATAAACCTATATTTTGCCTTAGAAGCTTCACTGTCAATGATGCAAACAGAAGGCTTAAATAACATCTTCAAGCGTCACACTCGTCATCAAATTGCTACTCAAGCTGGAATGAAAGGAATGGGATTACCCTTATTCGCAGAAGAAAATCATGGCAGCCCAGCAATAACAGCTGTTATGCCTAAAAATATTGATGCTGAAATTATCAGAAAATCAATCAAAGATGATTTCGATATACTTCTAGCAGGGGGGCAAGATCATTTAAAGGGGAAAATCTTCAGGATTGGTCATCTAGGATTTGTAAATGATAGAGATATTATTAGCGTAGTTGGAGCTCTAGAAAGCACATTACATAACATGGGTAAACTTCAATCTCCAATAGGTCAAGGCATTTCAGCCACGATTGCAGTTCTAAATGATCAACAGTAATAACTTCTTTATTTTGTGTTTAATGTAATTACATGTGAATGTAATTCAAACATATAATCTCCGACTCACAAACTGAATGTTAACGGTTTAATTACAGTAATAAACTTATAGCAGTATTATTTAGTATCATCAAAAAATTTCATAAAATAGGAAATTATCTTGTTTTAATTAGATGAAGCACCTGTGGACCAACTCCACCAGCTCTTCTCTCTTGATCCAGTGCCTTCAAGATTAAGCCTGCTGATGTCTGTATATCTCCTTCATCAGCATGCACTGAGGCATTCTTAAAAAAACTAACAGCTTCGTTTAAAAATTCCTGTTTCTTGACCTGTATTGCGTTCATTAAAAACTTAAAAAATTTTCTTCAAATATTATAACAAAAGAATGATCTTTAATACTGATAAAAAACACGAATAAATAGAAATAGAAGGCTGGATCTTATTAAAAAATTCATTTCGAAACCAACTAAAAAGTCTCTTTATTCTGAGGAGCTTCGGAAAAAAATAAAATTTTTAATTAAAAGCTTAATCTATCCTTATCGACAAATTACAATTGATCTTATAAAAAACTTATCGATCTCACTTTGAGAAAAATAAGTCATACAAGTAATAAAAAACCTAGACAGAAGAAAAAAAAATAGATAATTTAAATTTAATAGTATTCTTAGAAATCATGGCTAAAGGAATAAAACTTAGCTTTTTTCCCATTTCAATAATTACTGCGTTAGTAGGTTCTACTTTAGTTACTCAAGCCAATGCAGGGATTACCAACGGCGCAGATATATATTGCTTCATGAGAAATGGAGGTAATACTCATGAACCAAGCTGGCAAGCAGCATATCAATTCATAAAAAATAAAAAGCAAGGGCTTTTTAAAACCTCCCCAAAACAAGCAGCTTCATTTATCGTTGAAGAAGTAGTCCAAGATCCTGCCAAATATGCAGATTGTATAAATTATTTAGGAGATTTATATACAGGCGAATCAACTCTAACTATTGAAGAGGAGGTAATCACAGAAGAGCAAACACCAGAGATTATTGAACAAAAACCCACGAAAGGCGGATACATAGATCGTTACAATTTTTAATCAGTCAATCAAAAATAACTATATATTAGAAAGATTATAAATTTATAATCTAGATTTTAATTAGCAATAATCATTTCAAGATTAAATAATATAAAAATGCATTTTTTGATACATTGACTTCTACTCCTGTCAAGGCAGAATTTAATTAGATAATTAGCCAGTATGCACATTAGGGATGCGGTTTTCCTTGAAGATCTCTGCCCAAAACTACATGACAGACGATGGCGCAAGTCTTTACATGACTTTACTGGAAAAAGTTGCATATATTGTGGTGGTAATTCAGAATCGATTGACCATGTTTTTCCACGCAGTAAAGGTGGTTTAAGCATTACCGAAAACTGCGTTCCAGCCTGTCTATTATGTAATGGAAAAAAGTCAGATAAGGATGTATTTGACTGGTATAGAAAACAACGATTTTACGACCCAAGGCGATCTATGGCTATTAGGGCTTGGATTGATGGAGATATACGATTAGCACTTAGACTTCTTGAATGGGCTGAGCCTCAAAAAAATACAAATTTACATACATCAAGTTCAGAAGAGAATGAAGGCTTTTCTTTCCAAGCAGCTTAATTAATTACCATACTTGACATGCAATCGTAGTGTTATGTTTCTCACAGATTGAAGCTAAATTAGTAGGCCTTTCAGGCACAAGAATAATACATATGAGAAAGCAAATAGAAGCCATTAAAGGCCTTATTAAAGCTTGGCTTTTTTTTCGCTCAGAAAGTTTTATACTTGGACTTAACCGAATAATCCCTTCACTGGAATTAGAATTAGGCTTTAAGTAAGAAGCAATCATCACCAGAATTATTAACGTAATACATTTGTACTAATGATTGACGATATTGTCAAGCAGCTCCATCCCCTTCCAGTAGCATCCAAGCTAATAATCTTTGGCGGAGGCTTTACTGGTCAACACGTAGCAAATGCATGTAGAGCCTTAGGAAATAACGCTTTGTGCAGCAGGCGTCAGAAAAACAGTAAAGGTGCTGATTTTATATTTGATAGTAAAAACGAATTATCTAAAGCGATTCTTGATGACGCAACCCATGTATTAAGTTGCATCCCACCTTCAATAGAGGGAAAAGATCCTCTACTCCAGCAAGTCAAATCTCAATTATTAAATGCAAAGAATTTAGAGTGGGTTGGTTATCTCTCAACGACTGGGGTTTATGGAGATTCGCAAGGAGCTTGGGTTGATGAAAGTACAACTCCAAAACCTAAACAAGATAGGAGTATTCGCAGGTTATCATGTGAAAAACAATGGTTAGAAACAGGGCTGCCTGTACAAATTCTCAGATTGCCAGGAATTTATGGACCTGGAAGATCTGCATTTGAAAATCTTCTAATTAGAGAAAGCAAAATGATTGACAAGCCTGGTCAAGTTTTCTCTAGAATTCATATCGATGATATAGCAGGGGCAGTTTTATTTCTAATCAATCTTGCCTCTCAAGGCAATAGGCCAATAATTGTCAATGTGGCTGATGATTTGCCAAGCAATAACATTGAAGTACTTACTTTTGCTGCAAATTTAGCTGGTAAAACACTACCAAAGATAGAGCCTTTTGAAAGTGCTGCAAAGTCAATGAGTCCTATCGCTTTATCTTTTTGGCAAGAAAATCGAAGAGTAAACAATCGGCTACTCTGCAAAAAACTTGGATATAATCTAATTCACCCTGATTTTAGATTTGGCATTAAAGATTGCTTTGAACAATTAAAGATGAATTAATTTTGTCTTTTCAAATGTCTTCAACATACGATTCATTTAGAAATTCATGGATTTATTTGATAATTATTGTCTATGAATTTAGAACCAATATCATATAAATTTACCCCAATTAATGAACAACCTTCCATTAGTAACACCTATACTTAGGCACAAAACATCAACACAATCAAAACTACTCACAGCATGACAACCTTAAAAGAAAGAAATGAATATAAAGATACTATTGTTATTTCATTAGGAGATCCAGCAGGAATAGGAACTGAAGTAACGTTAAAAGCTCTTGGAGCAAAAAGCTTACCTCAAAAAATGCATCCTTTACTTGTAGGATGCAAAAAGAATATTAAAGAAACTTATAGAAAGTTAACTTTAAAAGGAATCAACTATATTCCTAACCCAAATAATCTTGATATTATTGATATTCCTTTTCAAGGCAAATTGATTCCTGGAAGAACAAATAAAGAAACAGGTTCAGCAAGCTTTGACTGGCTATTCCATGCAATTAATATTGTATTAGAAGGAAAAGCCAGAGCTCTGGTAACAGCACCTATATCAAAAATAGCCTGGCAAAAAGCTGGTCATAAATTTGCCGGACAAACAGAAGTATTGAGTACATTAACAAATACTAAAACATCCATGTTATTTACAGCTGTATCACCAAAAAACAAATGGAGATTCAATACATTATTAGCCACAACACATATACCTTTTGACCAGATAAATATTACTCTCTCTAAAAAATTGCTCAAATATAAATTAGATACATTATTAGAATTCTGTCTCAAATTTACAAATAAACCTATACTTCATGTGGCAGGTTTAAATCCACATGCAGGAGAAGAAGGAATGCTTGGGAAGGATGAACAGAATTGGATTATTCCTATTTTAAATGAATGGAAATCAGATCATCCCACAGTTGAAATTTGTGGTCCTCTTCCTCCTGACTCCTGCTGGCTTACAGCAGCAAATGCATGGAAAGGGGAATCTAACACTAATGCTCCTGATGGCATCCTTGCTTTATATCATGATCAAGGCCTAATACCTGTCAAAATTATTGCTTTCGATGAAGCGGTCAATACAACTCTTGGGCTACCGTTTATAAGAACATCTCCTGATCATGGGACTGCTCTTGATATTGCAGATCAATTAATTGCAAGGGAAACCAGCATGATTGCAGCAATTAATAACGCCTGGATTCTTTCAGAATGAACAACAATATTTAATTATTAAACAGGTTTTACTCTCATTAAAACTTGGCCAAATTCTACAGGTGTTCCATTCTCTACAAGAATTTCAATAACTTCACCATTAACTTCTGATTCTAATTCATTCATTAATTTCATTGCCTCAAGAATACATACAGCTTGGCCAACACTAATTCTCGTTCCAATATCAACAAAAGGGGGTTCTTCTGGTGCTGGGGCCCTATAAAAAGTTCCAACCATAGGAGCTGTGACTTCAAGCAAGTCAGATCTCGATCCAGGTACTGAAGGAGGGGGGGTGCTAGGACCTGGCGTATCTACCTTTACCTGAGGAACTGGTATAGGAATTTGATCAGAAGTATTTTTATCAGTAAGAGCTACTAAATCAGATGAAACCCCTAAATTACGTTTAACCTCCAAACAAAAGTCTTCCCCCTCAAGACGAAACTCATTAATATCGCTTTCAGCTAAAGCTGACAACAAGCGATGAAGCTCTTCATGATCAAGATTCATAGTCATTGTGTTTCTCGGCCTAGATAACTGTCATTTCGAGTATCAACTCGAATCTTCTCACCAACTGAAATAAATAGAGGTACCATCACCTGAGCTCCTGTTTCCAAGATTGCAGGCTTTGTGCCTCCAGTTGCAGTGTCTCCTTTGACCCCTGGATCAGTTTCTTTTATTTCTAAAGCAACTGAATTGGGCAATTCAACCTCTAGAGGTTTTTCATTCCAAGAGATTACATTAACCTCCATTCCTTCTTTAAGATATTTTCTACTTTCACCTATTTGCTTGGCAGTTAAGCGAGTTTCTTCATAAGTAGTCATATCCATAAATACAAAATCATCTGAATCCATGTAAGTATGTTGCAAAGTTGATTTCTCAAGCAATGCTTGTGGAACCATTTCACCAGCTCTAAAAGTCTTTTCTACAACACTTCCACTTTGTACTGCTTTTAATTTTGTTCGAACAAAAGCAGAACCCTTGCCAGGCTTGACGTGTAGAAATTCAACTACACGCCAAACTGCACCGTCTAACTCAATTGTTGTGCCAGTGCGAAAGTCGTTACTTGAAATCATTCACACAAAAGATACCAATCGATCATAAGTCTGTGCCAAAGTCATGCAAAATATAGAATTCACATGGCAAAAAAGATTTGCATTCTTGCGTTGCTTACAATCCTATTTTCTATTGGATCCCCATGGGTTAAACCTGCCACTGCAGGACTTCCTAACGGAAATCGCCTAAAAGATCCTTATGCAATCTTAAGAAATGCTTTACCAATAGAACAGAAGGAATTACGTGAATTACAAAACAAACTAGAGGATACAAGCGAAGATCTGAGAGGAAGTAGATGGTCTGCCATAAGCAAAGCCACATCTAGAAGCCAATTTTTAATTAGTAATAGAAAAAATCAAATCCTCCAATCTATTCCAGAAGAAAATAAGGAAAAAGCTATTCAACTTGTTTCTGACTTGCAAAAGAATCTTGATGAACTTAAAGAAGAGACCAATGAAAAAAATAAATCTTCATTTATAGAAATCAGACGAAAAGGTTTAAAAAACATTGATGACTTGGAAGCACTCTTAGTAAATAATGAATTTTCACATAACATTCCTAGTGAATTTGATAATTTACCAAGACTCCTTGGAAGAGCAAATGTAGAAATAACAACTTCTAAAGGGAAAATGAATGCAATTATTGATGGATATAATGCTCCATTAACATCAGGAGCCTTTATAGATCTTGCATTAAAAGGATTTTATGATGGATTGCCAATTAATAGAGCAGAAGAGTTTTTCATTCTTCAAACAGGTGATCCTAAAGGTGAAGAAATAGGTTTTATAGATCCTGAAAATAATACTTTAAGAAAAGTGCCTTTAGAAATACGGGTTCCTGGAAAAGAAGATACACTTTATGGTCAAAGTTTTGAGGAGGTTGGACTTTATACAGAAACTCCAGTTCTCCCATTTGCCACTCTAGGAACAATGGGTTGGGCTCATTCCGATTTAAATTTAAATGATGGTTCTTCTCAGTTTTTCTTTTTCTTATATGAAGCTGAATTAAACCCTGCTGGACGTAATTTAATAGATGGAAGAAATGCTGCTTTTGGATATATCATTGAAGGATCTGAAATATTAAATCAGCTTGGAGTAAAAGACAAAATCATTAAAATTAAAGTATTAAATGGTTCAGAAAATCTAAAAAAGAAAGCATAATCTCTAATTAAAGTGAATACAACAATTGCAGATATAGGAGAGAAAGAGTTACTAAATCGGTTGAAAAAATTTATGCGCAATGGACAGATCAATGATGATACTGCTGAAATCACATCCTTTAATAAAAAATTACTAATCAACACTGATTTGGTAATTGAAAATATTCACTTTTCTGAAGTAACTACTTCACCTGAAGATATTGGATGGAAAGCTATTGCCAGTAATGTCTCTGATTTGATTTGTAGTGGTTCAGAAAAGATTATTTCTTTCTCTGTTGGTTTAGTTGTACCCCCTAATACGAACCTCCAATGGGTTGAAGGCTTATATACCGGAATGAAAGCAGCAATGAATGAATTTGGAGGAGAAATTATTGGTGGTGACTGTTCGAGTGGAACAAACAAAATGGTATCAATTACAGCAATTGGCGAACTTAGTTCACTAAGACTTCATAGAGGAAATGCCTTGCCAGGTGACTATATAGTTACTAGTGGTCAACATGGATTAAGCCGATTAGGTTTGGCTTTATTAACATCTGAGCAATTACCAAATGAAGTCAAGCTTAGCCAGAGTCTTACCAAGAGAGCAATAAAAGCCCATCAAAGGCCCTCAGTCCCTCAGGAGGCTCTTAAGACCCTTATTAAATGCAAACCAAAATCACTGCCCTGGAGAGCCGCTGGAACAGATAGCAGCGATGGACTTTTGGCCGCGATAGAAGGGATTTGTACAAGTAGTGAATGTCAAGCAGTCTTATCGCAATCCTCTCTTCCAAAAGACCCAGATTGGCCAAAAAATAAAATTTGGGATGAATGGTGCCTAAACGGTGGAGAAGATTATGAATTGGTACTCAGTTTGCCAAAAGATTGGGCAAATATTTTTAAAAGCAAATTAAATTCTATTCAAATTATTGGACATATTAAAAAAGGAAAGCCGAATATATTTTGGGATAACTTTGAAGAAATAGAAAACTACAATTCAAAAAGATTTAACCATTTTCAGTCGTAGTACATCACTTCCATTGTTTAGCTACAATTTCAGCTAAATCAACCACTCTTTGACTATAACCCCACTCATTATCGTACCAAGCTAAAACTTTAACCATATTTTCTCCTATACACATAGTTAAAGCTTCATCAACAATTGTTGATTCATTTGTACCTGCATAATCAGAAGAAACTAAAGGCAAATCGCCATACTTAATTATCCCTTTCATTTCTCCTTCTGACGCTGATTTTAGAATCGCATTCACATCTTCAGCACTCGTTTTTCTACCAGACTCAAACACTAAATCTACAGCTGAAACATTTGGAGTTGGAACTCTCATTGCAATTCCAGTTAATTTCCCCTTCATTTGTGGATAAACAAGTGCAACAGCTTTAGCTGCACCAGTTGAAGTAGGAACCAAATTCATAGCAGCTGCTCGTGCTCTTCTTAAGTCTCGATGTGCATTATCCAGAATCCTTTGATCACCTGTATAACTATGAATTGTGGTCATTAAACCTTTATTAATTCCTAATTTCTGATCTAAGACTTTTACTATCGGTGCTAAACAATTTGTCGTACAACTTGCATTACTGAGAATATCAAAATCTTCGTGACGATATTGATCTGCATTAACACCAACTACAAAGGTCCCAACACCATCTCCTTTACCAGGCGCAGTAAGAATGACCTTTTTAGCTCCAATTTGTAAATGCTTACTGGCACCAACATCAGTGTTAAATACACCTGTTGACTCTATAACTAAATCAATTCCCCAATCTTTCCATGGAAGATTTAATGGGTTTCGATCTGAATAACATTTGATTGTTTTACCATTGATTTCAAATGTATCCTCAGTATGAGAAATCTCAGCATCTTTGATTGCTCCTAAAATCGAGTCATACTTCAATAAATGAGCACAAGTTTTGGGGTCAGATGTCACATTGATTCCAACGACCTCGATATTTGTGTTCTGTCCTCTACTAAGCCAACAACGCATAAAATTGCGCCCAATTCTTCCGAAGCCATTAATCGCAACACGCAAAGTCATTTAAAAAGCGGACAAACCGCATAGTCTATTGGCCGCTGATCATACCTAACGATGATCATTTTCTGAGAGATGTCGAGGGAAATTGAAGTGTTAAGCAAAGATAAAGCATGAAAAAGCTGTAAATTCTTAAAAAAATGGGACTTTCTTGGAAGTAATAGTTATCTTTCAATCGATAATCAATAGCAATTGAAAAAAGAACCAGAGTCAAAGCCACACTTCCACTTCATTGGTATTGGAGGTATTGGCATGTCTGCTCTTGCAATGATTCTTGCTAAAAGTGGCTACTCAATATCAGGATCGGATACTAAGCAAAGCAAAATACTCAAACAATTAACTGCAAATCAGATAAAAATTTTTCAACTTCAAGAAGAAAAGAACATTGATAATATTTATGAAATACACAATAAAAATATTATAATTATTTTAAGTTCAGCTATATCTCAAGATAATTCTGAGTTACAAAAGGCTATACGCTATGGTCTAAAGTTAAAGCATCGTTCAGACATATTAGCTTCACTAATTAATAACAAGACTTCACTAGTAATTTCAGGATCGCATGGGAAAACGACTACAAGTACTTATATAGCGACTTTACTTTCATTAGCTAATCACAATCCTTCCGCAATTATCGGTGGAATTGTTCCACATTTTAATAGCAATTATAATTTTGGAGATGGAGAATTTTTAGTAGCAGAAGCAGACGAATCAGATGGGACTTTGATTAAATTCAATCCTTATATTGGAATCATCACAAATATAGAATTAGAGCATGTTGATCATTATAAAAATCTAAAAAATTTATTAATTACAATGCAAAAATTTAGTCAGAATTGTAGGTATTTAATTGCAAATTATGATTGCAATAATATAAGGCAGAATATAAATCCTTATGCATGGTACTCAAGTAAAATAATTAACAATATAGATTTTTCTCTTATCCCTATAGAGTCTAATGGATATGAAACATTTGCAGAGTATTATGAAAAAGGAATATTAGTTGATCATTTACGGGTGCCTATTCCAGGTTTACATAATTTAAGCAATACGATTGGTGCAATAGCAACTTGCAGATTAGCAGGCATTACATTTAAAGATTTAAAAGAAGGTATTTCAATGTTACAGTCTCCTATAAGGAGATTTGATTTCAAGGGATTATGGAATGAAAGAATAATAGTTGATGATTATGCACATCATCCCAGTGAGATTGAAGCGGCTCTATCCATGGCTTATCTTACAATTAAAACGAAAAAGCATATATTTCCAATATCTCCACAAAGATTAGTATCTATATTTCAGCCTCATCGCTTTAGTCGTACAGAAAAATTTCAAAAACAATTTGCAAGAACTCTTATTAATTCAGATTTAGTATTTATTGCTCCTATTTATGCAGCTGGAGAAAAAGAAATCAGAGGAGTAACTCATCATTCAATAGCATCTGAGATGAAAAAATTGAAGCCAAGTTTAGAACTATATACGCCTAATAGTAAACAAGAATTAATAACTCTAATACAAGAAAAAACAAAACCAAAAGACCTTATTTTAAATATGGGTGCAGGAGATATCAATATGATTTGGTCAAATTTTTTGTTGCAATCGGTCAAGAATCAATCAATTAAAAGAAATTATGTCGCTTAATTCATGCTCTCACCGAATGTAAAAAAAAATATTTCCCTATCTAACTTCACTACTTGGAGAATTGGAGGTCCTGCTGAATGGATGTCAGAACCAAGAACTCCTGAAGAAATTCAATCTTTGATTAATTGGGCAACTAACAAAAAAATTAATTGTAATATTATTGGAGCAGGTTCTAATCTTTTAATTAACGACAATGGACTAGAAGGATTAAGCCTTTGCATGCGCAAATATAAAGGAGCCAAAATAGATAAAACTTCTGGAATTATTGAAGCCTTGGGGGGGGAAACCCTACCAAACCTAGCTAGAAAAGCAGCAAATTCTGGACTTCATGGACTCGAATGGGCAATTGGTATACCAGGGACAATAGGTGGTGCAGTAGTGATGAATGCAGGAGCACAAGGTCATTCCATTTCAGATTATCTGGAAAGTATTAAAACCCTGTCATTACAAGGTCAATTAAGAACTATCAAGGCAATGGATCTCGATTATTCATATCGGTCTAGTCTTCTACAGAAAGAAAAGCTTATTGTTCTTTCCGCACGCTTAAAACTTGAACCTGGACATGAAAAAATAGAAATTCATAGAGTCACCAATCAAAACTTAAATCATCGTCTAAATACTCAACCATATAAAGCCCAAAGTTGCGGAAGCGTTTTTCGCAATCCTGACCCTTTCAAAGCCGCTAAATTAATTGAAGATCTTGGATTAAAAGGGTTGCGCTATGGCGGAGCTGAAATATCCAAAATCCACTCAAACTTTATAATTAATGCTGATAAAGCTTCTTCTTCTGACATAAAAGAATTAATTAATTTAATTCAAAAAAAGGTTAATGATTCTTATGGAATATTGCTAAAAACAGAAGTTAAAACATGTGGCTTTTGACAATAACCCCTAATATCAATATCAATAGGAAAATCTCATGGCTGGATTCGGACTACCAAATTTTGGACAACTGACAGAAGCTTTTAAAAAAGCACAACAAATCCAACAGGATGCCCAAAAACTTCAAGAAGAACTCGAGATAATGGAGCTAGAAGGTAAGAATAATGATGGCAGGGCAAAAGTATGGTTATCAGGGAATCAAAAGCCTTTACGGGTAGAAATTGAATCATCCCTGTTGACAGAGAGTAAAGAAATAATTGAGGAAGCTTTTCTAGAAGCCCTGCAATCTGCTCATGAAATCTCAACAACTACCATGAAAGAAAGAATGGAAGATTTAACAGGTGGATTAAAACTCAATCTCCCTGGTCTCGGAAACGAGAATTGATCATTTCATCGATAGTTTCTCGGTAAAAAGAATATCTTTCCAAATTTTTATTAATAACACACCCTGGCTCATCTCTATGCAAGCAATTACGAAACTTACATTTTGCATGCATTAATTGCTTTCGTAATTCAGGAAATAAAAAAGCAAAATTCAAAGGTTCACTTACAATTTCTGGTCGATTAAAACCAGGCGTATCTGCAACAAGAGAACCATTGCCTACAGAAAAAAGTTCAACATGTCTAGTGGTATTTATTCCTCGTTTTAATTTTTTAGAAACAGATGAAGTACGTAATGCAAGCTTTGGAATCAAATGATTAATCAAACTAGTCTTACCGACTCCAGAAGGTCCACAAAGAACTGATAATTTTGTCTGTCTGAAAATATTTAACAATAAATCAGTTCCTTGCATATCTTTAACAGATATTGCAATTGGATTATATCCCCAGAGTTTCAATCTATTGATATATGAATTCAGTTTTTCTTTTGGAATTAAATCAATTTTAGTTAAAACTAATACTGTATTTATATTTTTATCCTCAGCTGTTATTAAAAAACGACTTGTTTGCTCAATATCAAACAAAGGTTCTTGAACAGAAATACACACAGCAATTAAAGTTACGTTTGCAACAGCAGGTCGACTCAATAAACTTTGTCTTGGCTCTAAATTTGAAATTAAACCTCTTTTATTTTTCCAATCTATAGATTCTAAAAAAACTCTATCTCCTACATCTATAAATAAACCTTGATAATCTAATTTACTTCTTCGGGTGCATAATAATCTTTTATTAGTAAGATCTGGTGCTCGTGAAATAGACTGTAAATCCTTATTATTAATTTCTACTATAAAAAAGTTTGCTTTAAGAGCAACAACAATTCCTCTAACCTGATTAGATTTATATTGATTCACCAGATATTAATAAAGTAATCCAATAAGAATGCTTTTCTAGTGTTTTAACTTTATAACCTTTATCTTTTAAACCCTCAATAACAGTTATTTCTGGCTCACCTATATCTAAATCTACTATGAGTGATTCAGAAGGAGAAATATTTTCTAAAGATAAGCAACATTTTACAAAATTAGTTGGACATAAAAAACCTCGAAGATCTAAATAATGATCAATAGTTTTATCATTGATCATTTTTATTTTCCAAACAACTTTCCAAACAAACCACTCTTATGATAGTGATATTGAGGACCACGAGCAGAGTAATGACTAGCTAGTTTGTGTAATAATTGTTTTTCATCTTCAGATAATCTTGTTGGAAGTTTAATTTTTACTAAGACTTGATGATTACCTCTAGCTACAGGATTACCAAGTTTTGGTATACCTTTATTTTCTAATATAAGTATTGCATTAGGTTGAGTTCCTTCTGGAATTTCTAACTTAATAGAACCATCAACGGTATCAACTTCAATAGTATCACCTAATATTGCTTGTAAATAACTTACATTTACTTCAGATGAAATAGTTAAACCATCTCGCTTCAGCTTTGGATGATTTTTCACTTTTAAGAATACATATAGATCTCCTGATGGACCTCCCTTTAAGCCTGAATTTCCTTCTCCTGAAACTCTTAATCGTGTACCACTATCTACCCCTGCAGGAATATTTATTCTGAGTTTCTTTCTTACTTGCTTAACTCCTTTACCACTACAAGGATTGCAGGGATCTTTGATGACTTGTCCACTACCTCCACAATTTGGACATTCAGCAACTTGAGTAAAACTTCCAAATGGCGTACGAGTAGCCCTTCTTACTTGACCCGCACCTCCGCAAGCTGAACACGTTATAGGACCACTACCCTTCTTGGCTCCTGACCCTCTACATACATCACAAATTTCTAAATGTGGAATCGTAATTTCTTTTTCTTGCCCAAAGACAGCTTTATCAAAATCAATAGTTAGGTCATAGCGTAAATCATCACCTTGTTGAGGACCTCTTCTTTGCGGGCGAGTTCCTCCAGCAGCACCAGATCCGCCAAAACCACTAAAGAATGTCTCAAACAAATCTCCAAACCCTCCCATATCTCCCATATCTGGCATCCCCGCGGCCCCTCCTAATCCAGCTTCGCCAAATTGGTCATAGCGAGCACGCTTTTGAGAGTCACTTAAAACTTCATAAGCTTTTCCAATCTCTTTAAACTTTTCCTCTGCACCTGCTTCTTTATTGATATCAGGATGATACTTTCGAGCTTGCTGTCTATAAGCTCTTTTCAAAGAGTCAGCATCAGCATCTCTACTGACTCCCAATAATTCGTAAAAATCAGCCATTACACCAATAGACCCAATTCATTTCAGATTGAAACACCATAAAGCTAATTCTCCTCTTTGGATGAATCTTCTAAAAAGTTGTTTTGTTCCTCTGGAGAAGCAGTCTGATCAGAAACTTCTTTAATATTAGTTTTTGGACCAGGACCCATAGAAACTTTGACTAACGCATGTCTTAAAACACGTCCATTTAAGTGATACCCCCTCTGCAATTCTTCAGTGACAATATCCTCTGCTTTCTCATCACTGGGTTCTCTTAAAACTGCCTCATGCAATGTTGGATCAAAGGATTGATCCACTACTCGCATTGGAGCAACACCTAATTGCTTTAAAACCTCAACCAACTGTTTATAAAGTCCTTGATAACTACGATGTAATGCTTGGGCCTCTTCACCTTCAGGGTTTAATTGTTGCCTAGCTCTCTCAAAATTATCTACAACAGGAAGTATTTCGCTAAGAGTAGTGCAGGTAAGCTGAATTTTTAAATCATCATGATCACGTGTTTGCCGCTTTCGAAAATTATCAAAATCTGCAGATATTCTCATATATTGACTTTTTAAAGTTTCATGCTCTGTCTCTAGTTGCTGAAGTCTAGCTTCGTTGTCTGCAATTTGATTGGTTTGATCAGATTGAAAACTTACTTGATCATTTTCTTTATTTTCAGATCCATTATCAAGTTCTTTGTGAGAAACCGTAGAGGTTTCAGGTGAATCTATAACTTGGTTATTTTCATTAGAACTCTCAGAACTTTGGTTGGATTCTTGCGATGATGAATTCTCTTGAGAAGATTCATTTTCTAAAGTTGGGTGTTCTGTATTCATATATTTAAATGATTGCATACTCATGTTGCAATCAAATAGGTTTTTTGCACAAGTTACGGAAGCCCACACCTATTCTAATTTATCGATTCAAGATTCTATTCGAAATATAAGAGCTACACCATTATTGCAATAGCGTTTTCCTGTGGGTCTTGGACCATCATTGAAAACATGTCCTTGATGTCCACCACAACGATGACAATGATATTCAGTACGAGGAACAATCAATTTAAAATCTGTTTTTGTATCTATTGCATTTGGTAAATGATCCCAAAAGCTTGGCCATCCAGTTCCGCTATCAAATTTTGTTGTTGATGAAAACAAAGGAAAATCGCATCCTGCACAGTAAAAAGTTCCTTTTCGTTTTTCATCGTTATAGCTGCTTGAAAAAGGACGCTCTGTTCCTTCTTTACGCAAAACCTTATAGGTCTCAGCAGATAAAAGCTTTTTCCATTCTGAATTAGTTAAGGACTTATAGTCATCCATAGATTTTAAAGCTGCATTGATACCCTTTGGTTTAATAATAAAACCTATCAGAGTATTCAGGAATCCAATCATTAAGAAACGACGTTTCAAAGAATTTTTTTAATTACCATAACAATAATAAAATAATTTTTAGAAATTTAAAAATGAAATTAGTAATCCACTAATGATCTCTAAATCATTAAACAAAAAAGCAAACAATAACTACCGATTAAGCATTGCCCCAATGATGGATTGCACAGATAGACACTTTCGTGTCTTGATGCGTCAGATTACAAACAAAGCACTGTTATATACAGAAATGATTGTTGCTAAAGCTCTTCACTACAGCACGAAAAGAGAACAATTATTAGACTTTAATCCAATTGAGCACCCAATATCACTACAGCTTGGGGGTGATAATCCATCTCTTTTATCAGAAGCTGCACAAATGGCAGAAGATTGGGGTTATGACGAAATAAATCTGAATATTGGATGTCCTAGTCCGAAAGTAAAAGCAGGGAACTTTGGAGCTTCTTTAATGGCTCATCCAGAGATTGTCGCTAAATGCATAGAAAAAATGAAAAAGTCAACTAAAATACCAATTACGGTAAAGCATAGACTTGGAATTGATCACCTAGATAGTGATTCTTACCTTTTAAAATTTGTTGACCATTTAGCAATTGCTGGAGCAGACAGATTTATAGTTCATGCTAGAAAAGCTTGGCTAAAAGGTTTAAACCCAAAGCAAAATCGTACAATTCCTCCACTTCAATATGAAAGAGTTAGAAAACTAAAAGAAAATAGACCAAATTTAATTGTTGAACTAAATGGTGGATTAAAAACTATAGATGACTGCCTTAAAGCCCTTAATATATATGATGGCACTATGGTTGGAAGGGCAGCATACAATCACCCTTTTATTTGGAATACAATAGATTCAAAAGTTTTTGGTGAAGAGGAAAAAATTATTTCTAAATCAAAAATAATTCAACAATTAATACCTTATGCCCAAAGTAATTTAGAAAATAATGGATGTCTTTGGGACATTTCCAAACATATTTTAAAATTAATAGAAAAAACGCCTGGTGCAAAATTTATTAGACAAGAATTAAGTGAAAAATCTCAAAAGAAAAAAGCAGATATATCAATTTTAGAAAATGTTGCCCAGCAACTTGAAGCTACTGGGCACTAAAAAAAAATTAAATTTCTAAGTTTCCGCACCACCATATTCCGCAGAAGACTCATCTGAGCCTTCTGGTGAAGCTCCTCTTCTCCTTCTGCTTCGGCCTTGATCAAAAGCACTCGCATCTTCTGAAGAGGCGCCATGACTACGATCTTCCCAGCCTTTAGCTCCAGAAGGCCTTTCTCCCGCAGCCTGATCACCGCCGCCGCCGTAGCCGCCTTGACCGCCTCCGCCGTAGCCGCCGCCGCCTCTACGTGGAGCACTTCCACGTGGTTCAGCCTTGTTAATTCTTAGTGGACGTCCCATCAATTCAGCTCCTTGAAGAGATTCAATAGCTGAAGCTTCAACTGCTTCATCAGCCATCTCCACAAAAGCAAAACCTCTTTTACGTCCTGTATCTCGTTCTAAAGGTAAAGAACAATTTGCTACCTCCCCAAAAGGAGAAAACAATTCAATGACATCTTCCTGCTCAGCGCGGAAGGGCAAGTTGCCGACAAAAATACTCACTTGAAAATTGGACTAGAAATAAAATTTAACTTACATTGACTAAAATTAGCCAATATTTAATGATTCAAAAATGAAGCATCATTCAATACTTTAATACCGAAAGCCCTCAAATAGCTTTAAAAACAATTTTTTTACTTAACTAATTTTTTTTGCCATACAAGAAGTTGCTCTTGAACTCTCTCAAAACCAGTGCCGCCCTCACTCAGACGCGATGCAACAACATTTCGTGGTAAAAGCTTTTCATAGATATCTTCATCAATAAGTTCATTAAAACTTTTCCATCTTTTCAGTGGAATTTCTTTTAATAAAATTCCTTCCTCCAAAGAACTTTTAACAATTCTACCAACTAACTGATAAGCCTCTCGAAATGGTATTCCTTTAGCCACTAAATAATCAGCCACATCAGTTGCATTAGAAAAATCTGAAAAAACTGCCGAAGAAAGTCTTTCTTGTCGAAAGATTAAACCTTCTTCAAAAACAATTGATATAGCCTTTAGCGAAAGCCTTACTGTTTTAACAGTGTCAAATATCGCTTCTTTATCTTCTTGAAAATCTTTGTTATAAGCTAATGGCAATCCTTTTATCATTGTCAATATTGCTTGCAAATGTCCAAATACTCTTCCTGATTTACCACGAACAAGTTCAGGTACATCAGGATTCTTTTTTTGAGGCATGATACTGCTTCCTGTTGCACAGCGATCTGTCAATTTAATAAAAGCAAACTCTTCTGATGCCCATAAAATAATCTCTTCAGATATTCTACTTAAATGTGTCATAATTAATGAGGAAGCACAGATAAATTCAACAACAAAATCTCTATCACTCACCGCATCTAAACTATTCATATATATATCCTCAAAATTTAATTTAGTAGCAGTAATTTTTCGATTTATAGGTAAAGATGTCCCTGCTAGAGCTGCTGCACCAAGAGGAGAAATATTAACTCTTTTTCTAACATCTTTTAATCTATTTCTATCTCTCTGAGCCATTTCAATATAAGCCAATAAATGATGCGCTAACGAAACAGGTTGAGCTCTTTGAAGATGAGTATAGCCAGGAATAAGAGTATATAAATTTTGTTCCGCAATAAGAAAAAGAGATCTTTGAAAACGTTCTAAATCCTGATCAATTTGGTCAATACGCTTTCTCAACCATAACCTTAGATCTGTGCCAACCTGATCATTACGACTGCGACCAGTATGAAGTTTTTTCCCCACCGGTCCAATCATCTCAATTAATTTTCTTTCCACTGCGAAATGAATATCTTCATCAGAAATGTCAGGTTTAAATGAACCCTCAGAGGCTTCTAACCTAATTTGCTCAAGACTTTTTTCTAACTGACTTGCCTCTTCCTCACTAATAATACCTTGAATGCCAAGCATTTTTGCATGCGCTATAGATCCATCCAAATCCTCTTCTAATAGACAAATATCAAATCCAATAGAAGCATTAAATTGCTCTATAAAAGGATGAAGGCCTTTCTCAAATCTATCGCTCCAAGTTTTACCCAACGTATTTACCAAGTTACTAATATAAATAAAGCAAAGCTATTAAAGATTGTCAGGAAATTTACTTACTTAATTTAGGAAGAGTGGATTCTTCATTTACTTTTAAAACTACCATAGAAGCATCATCTTCAAGTTGATGATCTACACCTACAAAACCATCTAATCGCTTAAATAGTCTATCTAATATTTCTTGAGCTCCAAAACCAGCATTAGCAAAGTCTCCTAAAAAAGTTTCTAAACGAGTTTCATCAAAGCGTTCACCTGACAGACCTAATGCTTCCGTGACACCATCTGTATAATAAAGAACAACATCATCAGGTCGTAAAGTTTTTTGACCACATACATATTGAGCATCAGATTGAAGTCCAATTAATAAGCCAGGGGCATCTAATCTGCTAATCAATTTTGTCTGAGAACTCCAAAGTAATGGGGGATTATGTGCTGCATTCGCAAAGCGCAATATCCTTGATACTGGATCAAAATCAGAATAAAACAAGGTAACAAAACGATGAGATTGGGTTAAATCTTCTAATGCCAATTGATTTAAGTCATGCAATATTCGATCAGGAGGAAGACCACTCAGCACCTCCGCTCTAAGCATTCCTCGCAACATTGTCATCAATAATCCAGCAGGTACTCCCTTCCCCATAACATCACCAATCACTAAAGCCCAACGGCCACTTTCTTTTTTTCCACCAGCCGATTCAGGGCAAATAGACATAAAGTCAAAATAATCACCTCCTACTTGAAAAGCAGGTCTACAACGAGCTGCTAATTCCACGCCATCAATTGTTGGGCAATGGTCAGGTAACAATTGTGATTGGATTTCACCTCCAATACTTAATTGTCTATCAACTTTTTCATGAGTACGTATGACTTGAAAGAGAACATCATTTTCAATAGCAACCCCTGTGAAATCAGCTACTAATTGAATATATTTTCTTTGTATATCACT
>QBWB01000005.1 GCA_003284185.1 Prochlorococcus sp. AG-315-C08 | reverse complement strand
GAGCTATAGCTTTCTTTCTTCATTAGGATTTTCCTCCTTGATCATGGACATGGTGTAAGCATGTTCTTGAATTGTTCTTATGTCATTTAAAAAACGTTGATGTTCTTAGCTGAATTAGTTGCCTAAATCTTTTGCGATCTCATCTTGAGATAACTAATTCTTTTATATAAGAGAATATATTGAGATATCGATAATACAACCATTTACTTGCTATTCATTTCCCCAACGGCATTAGTTATATTATTGGGTAAAGTTTCGATAAAATTTCTCCATGTCCTTCACTCTTAAGATAAACCCATTCTGATAGTTGAGAATAGGCCCATGGGAGTATAACGAGGTCCTTTTGGATATTGATATGATTCATTCTCTATATTCCTTGGTATTTAAGTTGGAGAAATAATCTCTATCTCAAGACATATTTGATTTCCTACCTCTGATTCAAAGCTATAAAAGAATAGGAATCTTGAAATAGTTTCCCAGTAATTAATCTTTCTATTTAGCAATGGTTTCATTTGCAAGAGCAAGAACTAAATCATGGCTTACTAGACTATGGCCTTCGTCAGTTCATTCTTTCCAGAGCAAGACAATTCAGTTGGATGAATCAAGCGAACTTCTTGAGAATCAATCCAGACATAATAAACGTTTTTTAGAACTAATTAAAAATGGTGGAATGTGGTCCTCTTGAATTTTAGACCGACTCCCTCGACGTTATTTCTCTCTTGTACCTTACCGTTATTTTATACTTATTAAAGAATCTTCTTACTTATTAATTACAACTGCAATTTAATGAATAATCAAATCTCAGTTTGATTATTCAATTACTTATATAGTTATCTCTTTTGTATGCATTTTGAATGCATTAATATTTATAATAAATCAATATCGTAAATTCTTGGAGTGTGATAAAAGGTCTAACTACTTATGAAAATTATTTTAAAGATTGTAATTATAAGGATATTTATCTATGTGAAATTGGCTCACCCCATCCCTTGGTATTTTTTAGTTAGTTTTATCTTCTGGTGTATTCATAATATTTTGATGCTTAAGTACAAAATTGACAGCGATAAAGAGAACCAAATAACCAAGCAATTTAATGAAATATCTCGTCTTTATCCAAAAGGGACTTATATATCTCATTGATCCGCTAGAAGATTTATTTATTTGTTCGATTTCAAGTTAACTACTCCCCCATCTCTTACTTAATTGTTGTTTTTTATTTTTGTTGCAGTAATCCATTGTGCATAAGTTGAATTATGTACAGTAATTGAATGACCTAGAAAAGCAGCAACTTTACTAGCCTTTAAGTTGTAAATTTGATGTGCTCGCTTGCTATATGAATGTCGAAATGAATATGGACTTACATCGTTTTGAGCCTTAAGACGATTCCAAACTACGTTAAATCTCAAATAATTTTTAAAAGATTCTGCAGCAACTCCTTTCATTCGAGGAAGTGGAGCTTTGTTTTTAATTCTTTTAATTAAATGCCACTCTTTTTCCCACTTTGGATGAAGTGGCCATAATCTTCTTTGTTTTGTTTTGTGACTACCTACTTTTTTAGAGTAACTACTCCATATAAATTCTTTCCCATTCTTTTTTACTTCTAGATATTCGTGGCTTACTTCACTAGGCTTCAATCCATAAACTATCGAGAGTTTTATAGCTAAGTCCCATTCCATTGCACGATCTCTAAGTCGATGCTTCTTTTTATCTTTATCAACGTCAATAGGTAATGAATTAATTAGTTGAAGAAGATCTTTATCTTCTATGGCAACTATTTGAACTGAATCTTTTACTGGCTTTTGAGATGATTCTCTGCCGTAATAATTTTTTAAATAATTTTTTGGAGGAGGAGACCAATCTTTTTCTGTTAAAAGAAATCCTGATTCCTTTGACGTTGCCCATTTTAAAAAAGCTGCAATATGTTGAACTCTGATATATTGGTTTTTTGTTCCATACTCAAATCTCTCAGCAATTCTTAGCAGCAATTCATTTGCAGTGCTTGCTTTGACTTGTTTTAGCTGTAAATAAGTTTTACCCTGATCTTTTTTTCGTGGCGGTAGTATTCCATAATTAGGCTTCCCTCCATATTCTTGATTCCAAGTGCTTTGAGTTATGTCTTTCTCAACATTAACTTTGTGATTCTCATATTTTTCCCAAGCATTTAATAAAAGTTTTGGACTAGGTGTTGAGGCCAGACGTTGCACTTTATTTCGGATCTTTTTAACTTGTACTATCGCTACTTCTAGTGGAACCTTTTGTTTGGTAGTTAACTGATGGATATCTTCTACTGTGCTTAAGATTTTTTCTGCTTCTGATTCTGACCAATTAATTCCAAGCATTTTTTCAATGCGACTTCCATCTTCTAGGCGTATTCTAAGTTTTGTTTTGCCTTCGATGGGTTTGATCTGCCAGTTTGCACCCAAAGATTCTTTGATTAGCTTTCTAAGGCTCTGCACCCAATTTTCTGAATCTGAGGATGCTTTCATTAATTACTAAATTGTTTAATATCCCTTAAGGGATCCTTTTATGCAAATACAAGTTAAAACAATTATGAACAACATACAATGAGGAAGCTTTGATACGACTGTATATGAGTATTTTAACTGTTTTTTGATTTATGCGATCGTTTTTATCTGAAATTTAACTCTCTGAGTTTGATTGATTTTTCTTGTTTGGAAAGAAGAAATATTACTCCTCAAATAATGTCACTCATATGAGATTTTGAGTTGTCCAACCCATTATCTTCTCTATTATTATTTAAAGCTAATAATGATCATTCGATTTGTTCGGACTACCTACCATTTTCTCCTTATCTGGCAAATCCATTACAGATAATTCCTGCTTGGCCCATTGAAAACAAGATAAAATGATGGAAGCTGGGTACAGCTTTGTCTAATGCCACAATGAATATTAGTAATGACATTGATGTCATTGAAAGATATTGCATCCAATGAATCCCTGCAGCATCAAGCCCATTTCTATCAAAATTAGTGCTAGTCATAGTCGTAAAGAAGATCAGTGACCCTAACGCATTTATTCGATAATTGTTGTTTTTGTTTCTCAACATTAACCATTAACCATTTCGTAATCGTATTAAGCTTTTCTTTAGACTTGTAGAAGGGATAATCAACTTTCTTGTATTCGCTTTCATAGAAATTGCATCCATAATTTGCTGCAATTTTTGAAATCTCTGTTAATATTGAAACTTTTTGACCAAATCAGATGATATCTTTTCTTTGAATGTATATCAATAATCTGTTAGTAATTTAAGCCCCCAGAGAATCAAATAATTTGTTTATTAATGCCACTCTGGATTGAAGAGTTTTATTCCCATAGTATTGTTGTTGTTGTTGTAAAATTGATTTCCCTTCTGCACCTAAAGTTGACGTTATAAATTCAGCATCTTCATTAATCCATCTGTTAACCATTCTCTCATCTGTCTCAATATGAAATTGAAGTCCAAAAGCTAAAGATCCAATCTTAAAGAATTGTTCTTTACATCGTGCGCTACTTGCTATTAACTCCGCGGTCATAGGTAATACAATCCTATCTCCATGCCAGTGCAAAACAGTCAAAGGTAGATCCCAAAAAGAAATCAAATGATCTTCTTTGTTTATTCCATCGGAAAAGATAGCGGACCATCCTATCTCTGGCAAAGGTTTTGGAGGCGAGCCTCCTTTTAAAGCTTTAACATTACCACCAGTAGCATAGGCCAAAAGTTGAGCACCTAAGCAGATTCCCATGATTGCAATCTTTTGATTGTAGGCTTTTTGTATAAATTCAACCTCTTTTAATAACCATGGATAAATTGGATTTTTAATATCTTTTATTCCCATAGGTCCACCTAAAACTAAAAGTAAATCTCCTTTAATCAAACTTGGCAGATCTTCTCCTAGATCTAGACGAAATAAGCTAACAGTCAGTCCTCTTTCTTTGGCTATGAGTGAAAACAACCCAGGTCCTTCTCTCTCCAAATGTTGTAGAACTACTAATCTTCTCATCTAATTCCCTTCTTGATAAGGAATATGTTATTCCTTATCAAGAAGGGAATTAGATTTTCTGACTGAATATGTTTGAATTTTATTGAAGTAGCTCTGTTTAAGTTTTAATAATTAGGTTTCAAGTATTTTATCTCCTCTTTTATATATTTCATTAGCGTAATTGGTCCATGTACCTTGTCCCCAATATCGGAAACAGCTTGTCTCAAGTAATAGAAGATGGAGAAGTGCCTCTTTATATCTGTGAGTTTTAGTTACTGAAGGATCTTTATTGACTAAAGGTGTAAATTTCTTGTGAAATTTCGAGCTAAGCAGCCTAATTGGTTCCAATACATTTTTATATCCTTCTTCCCAATCAAGGTCGTTGGTCCAGCTATTTCCAGTCATTGAAAAAGATTGATCTGAAAAAGTCAGTTCTTTTATTCCTTTATCTATCGATTTCGCTGAAATGGAGTCCCCAATCTTTTGCCATAGTTTGTGTTGATGGGCTGCCTGTATTACGGGGAAGTGCTCTGACTTTATACCTATGTTATCTAATAAATCTAAATACTCAGTGCCGTTTATTGGAGCAGTACTAATATCATTACCTTTAAGACCAATCTTTTTATAAGCTTCAATAAAGGCCTGAGGAAACTCATTCATCATTACTCCACCATTTTCACCATCTGCTATTTGTACGACTATAGAAGGAGCAATTCTTGTACCCAATGATTGTCTATTTAGACCTAGTGCTTCGTAATAGGGTTGCATCTGTCCCACTAGCTTTGTATCTGATCCTTGTGTTTTTATGAGTGCAACAATTGTCGCAATTTCATTATTGGAATTTCTAGCTTGAATTATATTTGGTATATATTTCTGGTCATCTATAAGAGTTGAGCCATCTAAGTTTTCTACAGTATGTTCTTGAACAAGTAGCCAACGGTATCCACATTCATTAAGTGCTGTTATTAATTCATAGAGAGTATCTGGATGATTGGGGAGGTGCATTTCAGGTAACGAAAAGCCTTTCACTCTTTTTAAGGCTTGCTCCCCAAACATTGAAAAGTAGTGCTGTTGCCAGGCTAATATCTGAAGCTTAAAGTCTTCTATAGGAGTTGAAGATGCAACTGCATGGCTCCAAAATGTCCCAAGCCATTCAACATGGGGTTGAATAGCTTCATCACATGTCAACAGTTTTAATGAAGAAAGAATATCTTTACGATTCATTTGCTCAATACCCCAGAGTAAGTTCCCTGAATAATCAAGCATGATTCGTGGATTGTATCCTTTTTTTATTAACTCAGGAATTATTTCAGCCAGGCGTTTATAACATTCAGCAAATGGTTCGGCGTTATGGTTATCACCTTCATTGATATTCTCAAACATGTATTCCAAATGTGATATAAATTTCCCATCTTTTCCCGCCGGTATAGTTGGCTGATGCATATGTAGAGCACATGCAAAAGTTGATTGGATATTCTTTAAGTCCAACCTTGACTTTCTTGAAGTTAGATCATTTGTTTGACTTACTAGGGAAAGAATTTTCTGTTCTTCACCAGATATTGGAGGAATATCTTGTTCTCTCATATGTTAAACCTATTTGGTGTTGACGTTTGAATCACTTTATAGTTATTAACTAGGTTATATGAATTTAAATAACTTAGATGTTTTTAGATATTTTTAAATATAAATACTCCGTATTTTAATGAACGATTTCTTTTTGGCATTTTTTCAATAGATTTATCCTTCAAGTCAATTCTTACTTGTAGATCACCTACTTATTAATAAAAAAGTTAAAAAGCTTCTAAATGGATAAAAGAATATTCTTATACATTAAAAGACACTCCTGTGACGCTATTTCTTTCTTCACAGATTCCTACTAAACGCTTTTCTGCAAAACATACTTTCAGAGTAAATCCGATTAATTTCTCTATAAGAGACACCTTTCTGTACAAGGAATCCAGATATGGCAGCTTGAATTAATCTATGTTGATCCCAATTTGGATGTTCGTCCATGAACATAGACATGGCATCATTTAAATGAGAAGGAACTTTTTCAATAAAACTGACGACATCATCATTTGTAGATAGAGCTCCAGACTCTCCAGTTATGTTTTCTTTAAGTGTTTCTTGTTGAAGCTTTTGCATTCAATCTGTATTGATTTGTCTGTCTATCTTCCTCTTTTTTTTTTAAGAGTCAAGGAGTGCATAAAAGTGATTCTTAAATGATCTCAAGACGAGATCCATTGCACTGCAAGCATGTCAATACTATGTTGTTATTTTTGTAATCAACTAAGGTTATAAGGCATTTTTTCTTCTCTTTTCCACTTGTTTCAATGATAGAGATAATAATAATGAACTTGTTGTGGAATAGCTGTGGAAAAAAATAAATTTATCTTGTGAAAAACTGTAGTGAAATTCATTGATTAGTTTCCCTGATAGGTCATATAATAATTCCTCTTAGTCTCATTGAACGACGAAAATAGATAAATCTTGCATTTGTTTTGAAAAAAAAAAGAATTACTACTGCTGATGAAGGTATAGCTTACAAAGTCTTCACTCAATAAAACTATTGAAGTGACTTTGTTTTATAAAAACTTTAATTTCAAAGAATTTTGCTCGTCTACTATCAGTACACTTAATAAAAATATAGAGAAACCCTTTCGTTGCTAAAGCTAGACTTGTTTTGATTTTTATTAATTATTTGATTTCTCCTTTTAATTATAAAAAATCAGAAGAGCAAGAAAGGATATCTTGAATTGTGTAAAAGTAACAAATGGCACACGAATAATAATTTTTCTCTTTTTGAATATTTAAGGGTCTACCTCTCATACAAGTTCTACAACTATTTTATTTGAGTTCTATGGTTTTCGAAAATTGATGTATTTAACTGCTTTGTATGACTAAGTGATTGGTTTTAGATGCTCTTTATATTGAAATAAAAAATACATTAATAAAAGGACTCATCTCTTACAGTGTGTGTGTTAGATCAATTTCCAATCTATGAATGAGATTTATTCTTCATTTGTGAGGGTTGCACCCGATCCCAACATCTTCAAAAGTGGCAAATCTTGCTACTTTAGTGCTTTAACTTATCAGTGTTTCAAATGCTATGAGGAGATGACGTACAAGCTTGCCTGATACAGGAATCTCCAGCGTGGAAATCTGAATTTACCTTTATTTATTTTTAGCGTTAACTGCTTCTTGGATTTGACCGGTTAATCAAGTGGGATGCTTCTCAAGAAGAATTGAGTACAAACGCATTTCAGTTTTCCCTATCTGGTTATGAAAACCTATAACTATATATCTGCTGCTGATTCTGAAAATATCCCGAACGTCTAGTGTCGACTTTCTCTTGTCCTCCAAGATAACTGGTCGATAGATCAATTATGCAATAGCAAGGCAATAACTATAAAAAACTTTTTTCAGAATAGATTTAGCATTGTGTCTTGAATTATATGTCTTTAATTAATAAGTACATATTCAGAGACGTTTGAGTAGATTAAAATTATAGTTTTTGCTTTTTGTATGGTTTTCATTAACTACGTATTAACTCCTTCATCAGTACTAATCTAAATATAAGAGGGATTTTATTATTTTGTGTAGGAATATTCATTATCTAAACCTATATAAAGATTTTGACCATGCTCAAAAAAATAAAGTTCTAATTTCACTTTATTGAGTTCCATAGATAATTCTATTAAAGATGTTGTGATGATTGGCTATATTTATAGATAGGGATTGAATACTTCTTCAAAAGAATGCTTAAGGATATTTCAAAAAACGAGTTCCAATATATTCTACCTTTTTTGATTTGCACAATTTGTTTTGTTGCTACAGACCTTTTTGGCTTAATAGAAAAGACAATGTTTGCTTATTGGTCTGGAGGCTTACTAATTGAGCCATACAGAATTGTCACGTCTCATTTTATACATGCTGACATAAATCATTTATTAGCAAATATTCTTGGAATTTTAATCGCAAGGTATTCCCTTAATACGCTACTACTCAAAAACAATTATTTCTTTCTATTACTTATTAGTTTGTTAATTCCATTGCAAAGTTTTATGTTTTGGTTTATTGACGTCTATCTCTATAGCAATCAAATGTCAGTAGCTATTGGTTTTAGCGGAGTTCTTTATGGTGTAAATGCTTTTATACTTCTAACATCGATTTATGGTAAAAAAAGATTTCTTGGATTATTGTTTGGATTGAAGAAAAATAAAGAAACAACTAAATTGATGTTTCTTTTGACTGGAATTGGTCTACTTTTCTCTCTTATACCTGGGGTAAGTTTAGTTGGGCATCTTTCAGGCTTTATCGCGGGGGCTTTATTATTTCTCTGTTGAAGACGATGTATGAGCCATCGAATAGATGGGTTTTGAGAATAGTTTTAGTATTAATTCTAGGATAGAACTTATTTTTGATTAAAGTAGAAAGAATTACAGAAATTCCCAACATTATTAGTTTCTGACTTGAGCCCTGTTTTATTGGCAATAATTTTTATCTTTTGAGTTTTTTCTTTTGGTGAGTAATCTTCCTGGTTTAGATACATTGCATAATACTCTCTGCATAGATTTGATAGTTCTTTTTCCCTTGAGAAGGGAATACGTCCTACTGCTATAACAACCAAAGAAAGAGCTATGACTCCTGTAAATGCTTTGTTAAGTGAATTAGTCATTGGTTGATCTTTCGTCTTTAGCCATTATGTCGCTTTAAGAGCAAGGTATGTTTTTATAATAGTTACTTTATTATTAAAGATTAAGGAAGATTTCTAAGAATTTGCAAGGAAAAACTAATGATAAAAAAAAATACCTATGGTTATAGCGATTATTCCGAGATCTATAACAAGATCTTTCCAGCCGTAAGAATATATATTTTTTTTATGTTCTATAAATGATATTTAAATTAAAATTTTATTTTTGTTTTGCAATAGATTGACTGATTATTCTTGCGAATTGCTAATTGTTTATAAGCCTAAATCCTTAAGAAGGTTCCTTGGAAATACTGTTCCAAGAATTGTATTGGCTGTTAATGCCCCACTGGCGTCAACTGGCGGTATACCGATAGCCGGCAAAGTACTTGTCCCGCAAAGGAATAGGTTCTTTATTGGAGTTTCATTTCCAGGAAAAAGTCCCTTAGCTTCAGACGATGCTGGTCCATCACTTCCATTCGTTGCATTTTAAAATTTCCTATTAGTCAGTGGAGTTCCAAACATTTTTCTATCGCATCTTTCTTTGATATCAGGATTTAAATTCTCAAGTGGTTTCCAAAAAATAGAGCAGCGTTCTACTTTTAAGTTTTTATATTTCTCATCTTTATGTCCTAGGGTTTCTCAAAATCTCCATGGTTCATTTGCTGGTGTGTATCCATGAAGGATATGTTTGTTTGGTGCAGCCATAAATGGATCCACGGCAGATGGGATTGATAAAACAATTACATTTCATTCAGCACGTATACTTTCGTTCCAATCATCAACCCATATTGAGTTAATAGGAATATTTAAAGTCCTTCTGCATGAACCTAGGTGAATGTGGAGGAATGACTCACATTTAGGAGTTTTTGATCTTTCTCTTTTCCATCTCTTTGCTACTTCTTTTGGAAGAACTCAATTGTGTTCCATATATCAGCATTACTAACAATATGCTCAGCAGTCAGTCTTTCTCCATTTTGTAGTTTTACTCCGCTAGCCTTATTCTTTTAAATAATGATTTCATCAACTTTTGAATTAAGTTGTAGTTCTCCGCCAAACGAATAAATACCATTTAAAAGTGCATTTACGATAGATTCGCTTCTTCCTTTTGGATATTCCAATTATGCATTAGGTTTAAACCAATCTCTAAAAAGAGTTGCCATTGCTGCTGCATTTGTTTCATTTCTGGTTAAACCGCTTATAAGAAAACAAAGTAAGTTAACCCAATTTCTCAAAAAAGGGTCTTCAATATGTTCATCCACCACTGATTCAAAGGCACCTCCAAGATATTTGATAGAACTTAAGTGTGGAATTATATTTTTACTCCTTTTCATGAGTTCAAGGATATCAGCTTTGTTTGGATTGAAAGCGAATAAAGGAATTGCATTTGCTGCTTCTCCAATAGGTTTGACTGCATTCAAAAATGCTTCCCATTCCTTTATTACTGTTATCTCCACTAATGGCTTTTATTTTCTCTATAAATCGTTTATCTCCTACACCCATTGTGAAATTACCTTTGGGAACCTCCACATTCCAATCTTGATATTTTAGTAATTCAATTTCTTGTCCTAGTGCTTTCAATATTTGACCCAGGGGATTCGTAGTTGGCCAATTACCTATTCCACTCCATAATGAAGGGCCATATTCAAATTTATAGCCATTTCTTTCAAAAGCATGTGCAGCTCCACCAGTTTCCTATGAGCTTCAAGAATAAGGACTTTCTTACCGGCTTTTGCTAGCAATCCTGCACAACATAAACCTCCAATACCACTTCCAATAACAATGACTTGTGGGTTGTTCAATTGATTGAATTAGCTTATAAAGTGACTTGTCTCTTCTTTTCTTCAAAAGATATTTCGAAGTACTCCTTTTAAATGTATTTTAAATAAGTCAAAAATATATTAAATTTTGTTGGTTCAATCAGAGAGATACAGATGGACGTACATAGATGAATAAGGAACCATACATATCTCTGACTATTCGTGTTTCCTCGTCGATGTAGACAACCGTCACTTCACAATTAGGATTTTTTTTATTCCATGGCAACAGTTTCCATACAGCATTTACGGGGTACCATTTTTCCATAAGGATGCTATTTATTAACGGGATCTTGTCTAGTCCTTCTAATGAGGATACCTTCGTTTTCTCCACTTCCATTGTCAATTTGTTGTCCATGGTAAGTCTTAATGAATTAGCTAAAGTTATGACTCGCCCTCCAAATGTTGGTAGCAGTTTAAACCACCCAAGTATTGGGATGGTTGTTAGGCCGAAGATAGTTGTGTCGAAGGTTGAAAGTAGCTCTCTTTTTTTGAAATCTAGTTTTTGTCCTACCCTTCCAACAGTAGATAAACCAAATGAACCCACTTGTAGGAGGTGAAGCTTGAAAAAGATGTCACTCTTTCCTTTGTTGTTTAATGCTTTTTCAATTGCAAGAAAAAAAGGCGAGCTTCGGAAAAGTTCAACCGAAGAATAGATCAGTTCCCATTCACCATCTAAAGAACTCTCCGTAATCTTTTTTGTTAAAGGTACAAGCTCCTCCACTAGCTTTTCCATCTCTATCAATTTTTCTGTATACATAGGGGCTACTAAAGCGTTCATTCTCTGTCCTCTATCAGTGATAGCAGAAAGCTTATATATAAGTACCTTTAGCTCATTTTGTTGGTCCATGAAATTACTCAATCCAATTTTTCTGTGAAAATTCTTTGACTATCTTTAATAGTCTATCTGTAACTTTGAGTTCTCAGTATGATCACTTTTTGGAATTGAATGTTTTATTTATTCTTATCCTTTTTCACAGCAACGCAATTAGATGCTATACGCCACAAAGATTTATAGATAGGAGACGGATTAAATAAATAAACTTTTGGGAATGATTGCTTAATTATCTTCGTAGCAATAACAGCATTATAATGAGGAATAGTCGGTTCAATATGATGTATTACATGTGTGGATCCAATATTATGATGTAGTAAATTAATAATATTTCCATAAGGTCTATCAATAGATAAAAAAGCTCCTCTCATATAAGAAAATTCATCTCCTCCAAGATGAGGAACATCTGTATCTGTATGGTGTAGCCAAGTATAAATAACAAGCCAAACATTGACTACAATTAAAGGGCATAGATAAAGAGTAATCATAGAATATATGCCAAAGTTAATTGTCCACAGAAACAATAGACAAAACATAAATAAGATCCCCCAATCAGATGCCCATACTCTTTTAGACCAAATTCCAGGCCAAAGTTTTTTTGAGAATGGAGCTATAGGCCAAAAGTGATTACTCGTCCCATAGCGAGGTCCCCCTGTTTTCCCAGCCAGGAGATAAGCCGGCCAGCCAAATATCAGATGTAGTACTAATTGCATAGATCCATAAATCGTTTTTCCCAAAAACAGTGAGGATTCCATCTCTTTAGTCCCTCCAGGATTTTCGATTTCACCATCTCCAAAAATAACAAGAGGTACATGAGTCTCACCATCGGTAACATGATTAGTAAAGGCATGATGGACTGCATGTGACCTTTGCCAAGAGAAATATGGAACTAGCAAAAATGAATGCAACACGTACCCGACAACTGTTTGCAATTTACGATTATCAGAGAAGGCACCATGACCGCACTCATGAGCAATCACCCAAAGTCCCATAGCAGTTGTGCCAGAAAAAAGAGCATAAAAAAACCATACGGGAGTCATGCTCTTAGTTAGAGGAATTGAAAGACCAAGTAGTACAACAAAAAATTGAATCACAACACTCAAAGCCAAATATGAAATTGATGTTTGGGTCTGACGGCTAAAACAATATTTTGGGAGAACTGATCTGACTTCTGATCTAGAGGGAATATCATCCAAAGATATATTCAAAGCTTGTCCTTTAAGGCCAGAAGGCATAAATGACTGAATATGGGTGGATTCACTGAATAAATTTTCGTTAAAGGTCAATTTCTTCAACTTTTATTTGTAGTATGTTTTAAAGCTATTAAAAAGTCTCTCAAACAGATGGCAGCGAATAGAAAGAAACACCGACATTCATTAAAGAGGATTCAAAAACTTTTGAACATTCTCAACATAGCAAGAAATAACCTATGAATACAAAATACCATGAAGTGGAATCATGCAAATCATATAAGAAAGTACTTAATTAAGAATACAATAAGAAATATTTTGATATTAAAACCTATTCTTCTTTATGAGGATAACTAACAGTTCCATCCCTCTTTCGAATAGGCTTTGAATAAAGAACTCGCAACAACCCCTTAGTATCCATATTCGGACTAGTAATAAGGAAACTAATAATAAAAAAGCCTCCAAATAATAACATTAAGAGAATAAGCCAAGAATTTAGTCCAATTTCAGAAAATGATAAAGAGAATAAAATCAAAGAAGATGGAACAGATAAATACAACATTCTAAAATAATTCCAGGACTAAATCCATTAATATAAGTTAAAGTCATCAATATAAAATTCAATTACTATATATTTTTACTAGTTGACATTAAATGACAGCTAAATAGAAACAATTTATTACTAAAAATACTAAGAGAAATGAACAGAATATAATTTGCAGAAAGATTTTACTAAAACTCTTAGTTACGAACAAGAAGTAAGATAATTCTGAGAAATAGTTTTAAACAAAATAAACAACCTTTCTCAACATAAAATATTATAGCTTTTAAAAGAATCAAATATTTAATTACTAGGCAATAAATAGGCTATAAGTAAAATTATAATGAATAAATGGTGTGAGAGTTAAACGAATTGTCATAATATTTACATTGCATAATAAAGATAATATAAAAATAAATAAAAGAGCTACTGAAAATCTCAACTAAGCATAAAGTATAATTTTATATTGTTTAAAATAAAATGAAAAACAAAGAAATTTTATCCCTAATAGATTAAATATTAAAGCTGAATTAAAGGGTATGGCTTGTGAATAATAGAACCATTAGTAAGATAAACCTTATAACTATATTTGTATTGGTTTTGATTAAAACTAATACTAGAGAAGGATCCTCCATTAACAATATGAAGAGCACATCCTCCCTCAATTGAGATGCAGTTATCTAAATTGTATTCGTTAATTAATTTTTCAACATAAGGTTTACGTGAAACTTCTTCATCATAGTGAGGACAACATGTACCTTTAACGAAATCTAAGCAAGGTAATACTTTTAGTTCATCAATCCATGAATCAGTAATACCATTAGTAAACCAACAAATTGCACCAGCACTAACTCCACTCATAATAACTCCTTTCAAATATGCATCGTGCAAAACCTTATCAATACCCCACTCCTTCCAAACTCCTAACATACTTTTAGTATTACCACCACCAACAAAAATAATATCCTGAGACTTAATGTGGGATTCAAAATCTATAGTGCGTTTAAAAAAATCGATATGCGAAGGATTACAGTTCAATTTATTAAAAGTTGAATAAAATCGAACAATATAACTATCATTATCTCCTGTTGCTGTTGGTATAAAACATATTTTCGGTAAAGATTTATTAGATAGACTAAGTAGATAGTTTTCAATTAAGAAATCACTACTATTTCTACCGAACCCACCACCACCTATCGCCAAGATTTGCCTATCCAAGAGAATTCAATAAAAAGCATTATACTTTAGTATATAATTGGAAAAAACAGCATGGAAAATGACTGGTTACATGAGTTCCAGAAATATATAAAAAGATTTGCATTGCTTATTGTTGTTTCAATTGTTGTCACTTCATTAATAATAATTCTGATATGATGAGCTGAAAATAAAATAAATCAACTTAGAAATTTTATAAGTGTAGTTAAATGGATATCTCCCTATGTCGATCAAACACAATTTGATTAAAATTAAAAAATCATGCCATTAGCAGCAACCTACTACGGATCGAATGGATGGTTAATTGAATTAGATGATTTCAATATATTGATTGATCCATGGTTAATAGGATCTTTAACTTTCCCTCCAGGTGATTGGTTTTTCAAAGGAGAGTTAAATAAGCAAAATAAAATACCAGAAAATATTGATATGATTCTGCTAACTCAAGGGCAACCAGACCATGCACACCCCCCTACATTAGAAAAAATTAACAGATCAATACCTGTTGTTGGATCAGAAGCAGCTATAAAAATTGTAAATCAATTGAACTTTAATAATGTAACAACTCTAAGTCCAGGTAATAAATTAATAATAAATGATCTGGTCATTGAAGCCACATCTGGTGCACCAGTTCCTAACATAGAAAATGGTTATATCGTATCGAACAAATCACATTCAATTTATATTGAACCTCATGGTTTTATTGATAAACAAATTAAACCAAGAAAATTAGATATTATAATAACACCTGTAATAGATATTAGCCTACCATTAGTAGGGAAATTCATAAAAGGAAAAACTTCATTAGATAAACTTATAAGACTATTCAATCCCTCAACTATAGTAGCCAGTATTACAGGAGCTGATGTCAAATTTACAGGTCTATTAAATAGACTAATTAGTGTAGAAGGATCACAAGATAAGGTAAGATTAACACTAAATAATAGAACAAAATTTATCAATCCTGATACTGGGATTAGATACAAATTAATTAATTAATAATAGATAGAAAAAATACAAATTTAATTAATGCTCTTTTTATCTAGCTCAATATAAAAATCTGCTACATTATGAAGCATTTCAATAACAACAGAATTAGAACATTTAGTTCTCTCTTGAAGTCTAACGCAAGCCTCTTTAATATTTACAAAAGCATCCTCATGAAATTCCGTGAAAAGCTGATCATTCGAATTACTATTCTCCATGTCATCAAATAAAGAAATTATAATTATACTAGTCTGAAAATAATATAATAAAAAGAAAAGAAACAAGAATATATATAGATACTTAATTTATATTTACAAGGTAAAGATAAATAGATAAACTAATAAAAGAAATAATCAATTCTGATAAAAAATTGAGGTGAAACGGATATTTATAAAGAATACTTATCTTATAAAGCAATCATACGTTAACTTATCTGAATGATATGTCATAATGGGTAATATTCGAAAATTAGATGCTCATTAATAATAGCCATAAAATATAATACTAGTTTTAAGATAAAATAATAATGAAAATTATAAACAATAAGCTTAATTACATAGAAATTATTTTATAATAAATATATTGAATTTAATGAGATTTAGATTCTGAAAACTAAAACATTGACAAAGGCTCTGTAATTGTATATATTATAAAAAAATGTTAAATAATGAGACTGATAATACTATTATTTATAATAATCTTAATTTACTCAATAATATCGATAGAAATTTGGAATAAAAAACAAAAATATGTAAATGCTGCCAAAAAATGGGATAACATTGTCGATGAGCTAAGAAATAGAAATTAAAACTAAATAGAGTTGATAAAATAGTTAATATATATAATTAATTTTAATAATATCTTTCACAGATTTTCAATTATACTCTCCTGGAACATCATTTTTTCTAACAGTAACTTTATCGACTTTCTTACCAGAGAAACGAAGTAATTCATCTCCAGAAAACTCATAACCAAGTTTTAATGCAATAAGAGCAACATCATCAGCTGTAGAGGATGAAAGAACTTCATGCTTTAATAAGTTATCTCTTTGCATTTCAATTAAAAATTTCCTAATCTGATCAAACGACATTTGAGTAGCTCAATTTATAGATCCTATTATAGGATAAAAAAATTATTTAAATAATATATCTTAAAACTAAATGATAAGAAATAAAAGAAAAAATTATATAGCTTTATTATCCATAATGCAAAGATATTAGAAAATCTTCAAAATAAACTATTTAACATTATGATTATAGGATAGTATAGAAATTTAATTTATAATAAGATGAAAAAACTTGTTATTACTATTTTGTTGCTTTTAATTTTAGTAATTCCTGCTTATGCATATCCTGAGAGCAAAATGAATGATTGTATAGTAAGTGCTAATGAAAATCCGTCAGTCAAAAATATTTCCGAAGAATCCATAATAAAATATTGCGATTGTGCTCTTACAGCAATTATTGATGAAAATAAAGATATACGAGAATCTGGATATGAATGTGCACTAAAGAACTTTAATTAATAATATATAATTCATTTAGAATAAATTAGGTATTTAATACAGTTAACTAATATAATAAAACGAAGCGTATAAAACTATAGGATCTTATTTGCCCCAATCACTAGGTAATGACAGAACCCAATCATCAATGGAGGTCCAAGCCATTCTTAGTACTCTTGATACAAGCATTCCCTATTCCTTTTTTCATTTGTTGATTCCAACTTATTGATCACACATAAAACAATATTTTTTAGTGTAATCTTTAGATCAGTATCATTCACCATAGATAATTACTTAAAAATTCTCTTAAGTATAGATAGCAATGAATTAAAAAAAACACCTCAAAAATTATTAAATGATCATTTTATTAAATCCAACACATGGCAATTATGACCTTTCATACAGCAAAGCTTAGAGTCAAAGAACTGGCCGATGCCTTAAATGTTGATGAAAGCGACATTATTGCAACATGTGCCATCTTAAAGATTCCGGCTTCATCACCCTTAACATCCTTATCTATAGAACAATGTAAGAAAATAAGTGATTTTTATGAGAATGAATTCAGTAATTAGAATTACTTTAAATTTAATAATAGTTAAATCACAAAAGCTTTATATTTATTTTAATGGTTAATTAATTACATATCATTTGCTTCTCTAAATAATGCATCTTGTTCATCTGATATTTTCTTCAGTTGCTCCATTTTTGCAGGATCAAAATGGTTTATAACAGATTTTCCGAATTCAAAAATCTCCATATCTGAAAGACCTTGATCTCTAAGACCTGCAAGAATTGTAGAAATATCATTAAAAGCCTCTTTAAATAACTCTTTCTTATCGTCTGGCATTAATTCAGTCATAACAATTTATTTATTTTGTAATATCAATATATTAATTTATAATAACACACATCATTAAATATATAAACATTTAATGACATTTCATACGCTTTAAGTGAAAAGAATGAAAAACCAATGATTTATTAGTTTATAATTAATATGCTTAAGTATGATAGAAAATGGTAGAGTCAAAGCAACCATGGCGTTTGTGGGTATTTGTTTTAGGTTTAAATGTTTTTGCTTTTATAGGAGTACTTTACTTAAATTCCAGAGGAATTGATCTTTTAGCTTTCAGAGGGAGTTCCTGATAGCTATGTGAGCTAAAATAAAATTTATTTCTAATACTCATGGCAAAAAGAAACCAAAAAGAAAATAAATGGAAAAAAGTAATTGACAACTTCCTTATTTTTAATCTACTAATTATAATTATTGGAGCTTTATTTTTTCTAGTCGCTGTCTTTCTAAGTGCAAATGGAAATGGAAAACTATACGAATTATTCCAAAGACTATGGTTCCCGATTTTTATTCCTGCTCTAAGTATATTCTTTACAGCAATATTATCAGAAGCGGTGACAACTCGAATCCGACTATAAAAAAATGAAAATAATAAAATATCAGCTTGTTAATATAAAAGCTGTTGCATTATAAAATATATATATAATATACTAACTATAAATTTGCTACAAGCTCTCCATGCCTAATGAGAAGTGTAAAACTAATGAGTTATATAAATAAATATTATGGAAGAACTTAATTACAAGGACCTATCGCAGGAGGAATTAAATAGTCTCAAGGACATATATATTGCAAGTAGACTCAATTCCATGTCGGAACATGATCTAAGAATATTTGTAAGACAAATTATTGAAGATCAAATAAAAGGTACCGTAGGTAACGAAGAGGAAAAAGAAGCCTGGTTAGAGATGAAAGAACATTTTTCGGAAGATTTTGCTAGACAAATAGAAGAAATAAGATTGAAAGGGAAGAAGAAAAACAAAAACGAAACGAAAAGTCCTGAAGAGCTTGAGTTTGATAAAAGATTAAACCTTCTTGAAAGGCAACAAGAAAGCCAAGCCCCCAAAGATATGTGGTAGCATAAAATCAATAACTTATTAGCTTAAATAACTTAATCATTGGAAAAATCTAAGAGATCAATAGATTAATATTTTAATAATACAAAAGAATTATTTTGGTATATAAATAATTAACTTATATCAATATATTTTGATATAAAAAGAGAGCAGTAATTATTTTTTATCTATCTAATAGAAGTTAATTATTTGAATTAACAGAACTTTTTAAATAATAGAATAATTTTGTAAAACTTGAGATATCATATTCAGACAAATGTTGAATATTAAATAAATAGTTACTTTTAATATTCTAAATCTAAACTCGTGAATAAAATTAAATTTTTCTCCTGAAGTTGTGATACATGAAATGAGCATAAATAAATAAGTAACCTTCTCTGTTCCATTAATAGAATTACTAATAACAAGTCTCCAATTACTGAAAATATATATATTCAGACAAATAAATAATAAAAATACGATAAATACTGATAATAATGAAGTGATACATAGTTTAAATAAATAATTAGAATACTTATTATAAAGAATTCTTCTTTTGCATTCTCTAATTTCAAAAATACTTAATCGGAAATATTCAGTTTGAGGGATACGAACCTTCTTATATCTGTAATGAAGATCCTTCTCTAATTCTCGATAATTAGATATGTATGATTTTACAAGTACCTCATCAGGTTTTAGTTGTCTCATTCTATTATTAATATTTTTAGTAATCCCAATCTTATACAAGCCACCATTTCTGATTAAGTAAATCCATCCAGTCATTAATTTAAACCAATTAAATTTTATGCAGCAGATCTATCTTTGAGAATTTGAAATCTTTCTTCCATAGTTGGATTATTTCTAGTCAATTTCTTAACTGTTACTTCCTGTGCTTTATCATTTGCTAATCGAAGATTTCTATCCGCCCCAATTAGGGCTTCCTTAGTTTTCTGTAAATGGCTAATAGACTTATCAATTTCACTAATTGCAGTTTCAAAACGTCTTGAAGCAAGACTGTAATTTTTACCAAATGAATTCTTGAAGATCTCAAGACTGTTTTCAAAATTAGTTATATCAATATTTTGTTCTTTTATACATGCTAACTCTGTTTTATATTCCAAAGACTTTAGTGAAGCATTACGAAGAAGAGAGATTATAGGTAAAAAACATTGAGGCCTAACAACATACATTTTGGGAAAACGGTGAGATACATCAACTATCCCAGAATTGAAGAAATCACTTTCAGGCTCTAATAAAGAAACAAGAACAGCATATTCACAGCCCTTTTGAAGACGATCTTTATTCAATTCTTTTAAAAAGTCCTCATTTTTCTTCTTACTAGATCCACTATCACTCTCATTCTTCATTTCAAACATAATTGAAATGATTTCATTATCATTAGAATCTATATCTCGGAAAATATAATCTCCTTTGCTACCAGAACTTACATCATTATCTTTTTCAAAGTAGGCATTAGGGAAAGCTATAGATCGAATTTTATTAAATTCATTTTCACAATGTTGTTCAAGTGATTCTCCAACCATTTTGGTTGAAAGGCGCAATTTCATATCTCTTAGTCTCTCAATTGCGTCATCTCGCTCTTTTATTTGAATTTCAAATTTTTCTTTAATTGATCTTTCTGATAATTGCTTTTCCAGCTCAGCCTTATCTAATTTATTTTTCAGCTCATTATACCCTTGCTTTAATTCACTAATAGCCTTAGAGACAGCAATTCTTTGATCATATTGATTTGTTTCTTTAGTCTTCTCAAGCATATATGCAATTGAATCACGTTCTTTTTCCGCGGAATTTTTAGCAGTATTAACTGCCAGTTTTTTATCCGCTTCAGCCGCAGATAACTTTGACTTAAGATACTGAATTTTATTATTTTGAATCGAAGAGGTCTCCTGCATTTCAATTTTTAAATTTTGAATAGCAAGCTGAATAGATTTATTTTTATCTTCTTGAGCTAACTCAAGTCTATTGCTCAGTTCCTGATCAAATTCAGTATCTCTTACTTGCTTTAGAATATTTGAATAATTATTCTGATCAATTTTGAATAAATTACCGCATTCTGGACAGTTGATTTCATTCATGCAAAAAAACTGGTAAGAAAATCATTGAATAATCTCTTTTTATCCTTATATTCATAGCCAAGCAAGGATTTTGTTAAAGCCAAGAGACTAAAATAAAATAATGACACATTTCAAGCTATAAATAGAAAATCATCTACTCTATCAATCTACTTTGCTGAAAAATTACAAGCCTGAGTTATTTAGCTCAAAAAGAATATAAAAACTTCTCACTATCTTAATTTCTATAAAAATATTTCCGTTGACTTAAGATGTAAAGTAAATAAACCTACTTTCTCCTCTTTATTACCTTTTCTTAATCAAAAGATCCCTCTCTTCCCAAGAAATTCATGCCCCGCCTCTATTTTAATTTTTCAATATGAAATACAAAATAAGAATGAAAAGAGTAGAGCTATAAAAGTATAAATTAATTTCTTTTAGAGAAACACAAACAGCAAAAAAAAGAAAAGTCATAATTAATAAAAATAGTTAAAAAATTTAAATAGCATATGATTTTTTAATATTTTGTCTCTAGCTTCAGAAATCATTTTATTTAGTGAGATTAACTAAGGGAAACGGACACAGTCCACTGGATTAAAAACCTATCTAATAATTTTTGCAAAGTGATGACAAATATCTTTCGATTTCAAAATAGTATAAAAAAGTAGTTGATGCATTTCGATGTTTTTATCACACTTTGCTCTAGCCCACTCTGAAATTGGTATAAGTCATTTTACGACTGACATCATATTGGTGCTCTCTTTTGCGATAGTTACTGCTCTCCCAATGTCCTTATTGCGTCCAATGATACAAGAAAAGAATGTAAAAAGTTCAAGATTTCAATGATTTAATTTCTAATCTATACGCTACAAACCCTAAATAATACTTATATTAAAGATTCACAGACTATTCATATAAAAAAGGACTGTTTCAATAACAGTCCTTTTTTTTAAGGTATAGTAAGTAAAATAGAAATAAACATTCATTAAAGCTCTGGAATGTCACAGGAATAATATTGGTATTAGTATAAATATATTATGATGGAGAAACTGGATAACAGAAGCAGCTCATGTAGACTAAAGAAATAAGATATTTATTATGTCAACAGAAATAATATTAATCTATGATGGAGAATGTCCTTTTTGTAACCATTTTGCTCAGTTACTGAATATAAAGAGTTCCCTTCCTAATCTTAAAATACTAGATGGTAGAAAAAATTTATCACAACTCACTAATTTATACAAAAAAGGATATGATCTAAATAATGGTGCAATTCTTATAAATAAAGAGGAAATACTACATGGTTCAGATGCAGTAAATTTTATATGTTCACAAATAAAAGAACCAAAAGATTCACTGCTTGAACTACTTCGTATAATTTTCAAATCAAAGAAAAGAAGTAAGTGGCTATTCCCTTTCCTTCTAATAGCTAGAAGACTCTTACTAACGATAAAAAGAAAAAGTTGGCAACCCGTTAGCGAAAATATTCAATTTTAGTAGTTTCTTTATACCTATAAAAATTTAATAAGATAAAAAAACATGGATTAATTAGAAATATTGAATTATCACCTCCTGAATTAATTAAAATCACTCCATTATTCTTATATTGAAGATTAAAATATCACTAATATTGATCGCTGAAAGATTTACGCAAATAGTCAGGCCTAATTCAACTCAAATAAATAATACTCCTTGATTAACTATATTTCCATTTTACTTCTCGAGTTAGCTTAATTAAAAGGATCATGAAAGGAGCAACTAACAATACTTTAAAAAGGAAAAAGTATTAGTGCCTTTATAGTCATTGGGAATACGAACAAGATGCATCTTGGAATAGGTATAATTACTACTACAGCTTTCTTTGGAAATTGAGAGGAAAAAACTTTATTAATTGACCTTTTAAAGAATTTATCTAAATATCTATATTATATAACGGCTTTTAACACACACTTGCTACTTATTTTTTTTATTAGTAGATTAATGAAGAAATAAGGAAATTCATATATAGGGAATACAGATATGCTTATAGAGATTTTTAGTCATAGCAATGCTTTACTTGTTTTAGTATTATTTTTAGCGGTGATATATTTTGCAATAGGTTCTAAAAACTCAAATAAAAAAAAGAATGATTTATTATAGTTATTATTAAATAAAATTCTTAATAAATTGAATAGTTAATTTAATTTATATTTGTAATCAATTGATTAATTTTAAATTTCTTTTAACCTTCAACCAATCCTTTTTTTTTAGTATATGTGGTATCCAACTGAATTCAACAAAGATAATTAGCATTGACCCTACAAAGATAGAAACATTATGGCTAGCTCTATAAGAGAATTCCTGCAAAAAAGATTAAACATTAAGACCTAACTTTTACTAATTCATGTGTAAGAGGATCAAACAAGATACATTTATTTACAATTCATTTCCGATTTAACGCGAAAAGATATGAAGAAATGGATATAGAAAAAAAGCAGAAAATCAAATCTAGACAAATACTCAAAATAATAAATGCATCAATTGAGGCTAGAGGGGCATTTACGGAGAATTATCCTCGAAATGGTTAATTTCTTAAAAATAAAATCAAATTAACATTTGAAGTAAAATCTAAAAAAAATGCGAATAAGAGAAAAATTTAAAATTTGCCTAAACGCTAAAAATTGTAGGGAGAATAAAATAAAAGAAAATACAAAATTTTTTTTACCGAATAATAAGGGTCGAGAGGAAAGCGAATTCAGAAACTGCGGGAATGGCCTAAACTCAAATAAAAAAATTGAAAAATATCAAAAGCATTGACGCAGTAAATGCCATTACTATGAACTGAAACAAAATAAAAAAGGATCAATCCTTGCTAAATTTGTAGGAAATTATTTGTATAAAAATAGCCAGTAAGCTTTAAGGCTTACTGGCTATAAATAGATGATGTCGACTAATTTTAAGTAATCTAGCCTTCTCCTTCTGGTACCAAACGGAAGCCTTTACGTCCCATTTTTATCTCAAAATTATCACCTGGTTTGAGATCTAAAAGAGCTGTGTATGCCTTTCCTATCAATAGGTTTCCGTTTCCTTGAACGGTTGCAACATAGCTAAGCTTTCTACCACCTTTACCAATGCCGCCAGCACTTTCAGCTGCAAGGTTAACGCCTTTAGCTTCAAGTAGAGCTTCATAAAATGCAGTGTAGTTAAGACGTTCTCCGCCTCCTTTTTTTGTGGATACATATCCACATGCCTTAACGAGATCAGATTTTGAGACATCGCCCAAGTCCTTTACCTTGGCTAATAGATCCTTACCAGTGAGCATGATAAATAAATGGTTGTACTTCTTATACTAACTTATATTTAAGAATCAGACAATGTCTATATTAGTCCTAGACATTAAAGGTAAAAATTATGGCAACCAAATCAACTTGATAAACTCTCAAAATCTAGGTTGTACATAATTTGCTTCTTTGATCAAAATATAGATTCCATTAGAAGATCCCTATTGAGGTAAAGACTAGGGAATAATGCACAGAAGCATTCTTCTATTACAAAAAGCTCAAAGCCAAGCAATAGCTAAATAAATTTATAAAATAGATAAAAAGTATTAAGAGGATAAAAAAATGCATTAAGAACTCATCCGCAATCAATTTTGATTGGATTAGTCGATGAAGCTTCACTTCTGATTATTGGTTATACAAAAAAAACCACGAAATCTCTAATTACTACAAAAACAAAATGAAACTCTCAAAAATTCTTGCCATTTGCATAGTTTCTATATTTATCCTTTCTGCATTTGCTGGATTATTTGGGACTCTTTTAAATTCCTAGGAATATACAGTATCATTAACTTCTTAAATAGTAAGAACGTTTAGTAAATTGGCAAGAATGAATAGACTATTCAAACCTTTTGAATTTATCCCACGATTAACAGCAAAAATTAGTGCTACTTAAAATCTAATTAGATTTCTTAATAGATTCCTTTATCTTTGGTTCAAAGACTGCTCCATTACATATCATCACAGCTATGACTTCCTTACCTTTATCATCCATTAGCTGAACAGCAGTAACTTGTTTTAACGTTTCAGTCGTCTTATTAATGCAACTATTCCATCTAGAGGCCTTTTTAGAGATAGGTAACAGTTCAATAGCTACACAAGTAACTGCAATCGAAGTTATGGCCAAAAAGAATTTTTGTATTGAACCGCTCATTCTATAATTATATAAGTTCCTTTATTAAAGCTTATTTCATTTGAACCATTCATAGTTCCATGTAATTATCGATAAACATAATAATTATAAAAATACTAGAAATTCGAAATTAACAAAAGTAAATATCTACATAATTAGTTGTTTTCGTTAATAAAAGCCTAAATTTAAAAATTTCTATTATTCGCTTATCAAAAAATTTACAAGTGTATTTTGCACTTATTGCCATTTTCCAATAATAAACTTGAGAAATCTATCTACATCATCATCTGGACATCCCGTTTTGCTTTTTAGCTCTATGCATGCGTCTGTTATTTTTTCATAGCAATTTTTAACATCATCATTGTTAGATATTGCTTTCAACATTTGATCATCAGTAAAATCCATAGAATTGGTAAGTATTCTAAAAATCACCTTATTTTCTCAACGCTGCTTTTGCAACTTCCGTAAGAACTTATCGTATTACTAGTTCAATAAAAACAATATACTAAGTTCTCTTTCTTCAATCAAGTACTGATTAACTAGCATACGACTAAATAGCTGAAGCAATGCTTTAAAAATAAAAGGCCTTAAAAGCAAGCTAGAAGAATTTTATTTATTGGCTATTTCATTTCATCTCACAATACAGTATTTTTTCTCATTGCATTAAATGAATATGGACATAATTTATATTTGCTCTCAAAAAATCATGACAATAAGAGAAAAATATCCTGAGAACATTCCCTGGGATGCCGATAGCAAACTTGATCAGTCAAAACAGATTCAATGGATGCTTACAAAAGGAGAAAATGTTTTTACTTTTACAAGAAGCCAAATAAACGATAAATACGTATACATCAAAAAAAACAAAGAGCAAAAAAAAGCTGTAAAAGAATATGAGGCTAGATTCACCTATCAAAGGTTGTTTGATGAGGGGTATTTGTTAGCAGCTGTTGCCTAACTAAAACTAAATCTTGACGTTAAAGCTGATAAGAGTAACCTAAAGTAAATAGTTACATTCAATACATGCCTAGGGTTAAACGTGAGAAGTATCCTGAGAAAGCACCTTGGGATTTAGGACCTTTATCTGAGTACAAAAATCAAGACTGCTGGAGGCTAACAAGAGGGTCAGAAATTGTTATATTCGCTAGAAAAGAGGAAGATAATCATTTTTTCATTATGCAAAGAGATGATAAAGAACCTCTAGAAATACTTGCATTCCAAGCCAGGTTAACCTATCAACAACTTTTGGATAAGGGGTTTAAGTTAGAAGTTTCCTAAATAGGTTTATAAATAAAATTAATTTACTAACAAATAAAAAAACATGACAAATAAAACTCAATCATTTTCGTAGTAAATAAAGAATAAGCTTCTTATTAAACCTATTTTATTTAAAACAATAATAATCTAATAGATATTAAACATAACCAAATGCTTAAATATAGCTTTAATTATAATTCAAAAATCATATCTTACAAAATAATCACTGTAGTGCTTGGGTTGAATCAATTATTTGAATATCTGATTCATTACTTGGACTAGTAAAAACTGACCATATGAATAAAATTGTTAATGGACACATTAGTATTCCAAAAAATGGAGAGAAAAACCTAAGCCAACTGTATCTATTGTTCATGCCTGAAATGAATTGGACATAAGAAGGTGCAACTATTTCTTCTGATCTCAAGGAATAGTCTTTTATTACAATATACATTTTCAAGACCTTTGTTACAACTACTTATATGTTTTCAAGACTTTTCAAATAATAAAATTAACTAAAAGTTATTAAATGAATTAAAGCCTAAAGCTGTAATTAAATAATTCAATAAATAACATGATAAAAGATTAAAATAGTATAATTATTTCAATCTTTTTATCATGTTTGATTATGACTAAGGCATCTCATCTCTGGCAACAATCAATGAATTGTTAATAACAGATATGATAAGTAAACTATTTTATATTTATATAAACAATGATATTAAGTCCATTCAGTATCCTCTAAGAAAGATGAGTATTCAAAAAAGTTAAAGAATGTATCTTCGTCAAGAAGATCATCAACATCAGTACGAAGCCAGTAACTTAAAGCCATTTTTTAGTAAATTTAAAATAATTAGACGAAGCCAGGGATAATCCATCCAGTGAATCCGTAATTAACAACAGCAGCAAATAAACCAATCATGGCTAGACGGCCATTCATTTGTTCTGCTGTTTTCCAAAAGTTGTTGTAATCCATCAAACAAAACCTGGAATAATTTGACCTGTAATTGCATAAGCTCCGACAAGAGCAATGCATCCAAATATTGCTGCGTAGCCATTAAGCCTTTCAGCAGTTATTTTTTCTGGATCAATCTTTCTAAGGTTATTTTTTTTTGATGACATTACACAAGACCTGGAATGATTTGGCCAGTTGTGAAGTATGCACCAACAAGTGCCCAGCAACCAATAACAGCTGCATAACCGTTTAGTCTTTCAGCAACCTGCTTGCCTTCTTCGACTTTTCTTGATTTAGTTAGGTTTGTCATTACACAACACCTGGAATAAGTTGACCAGTTGTTAGGTAAATACCTGCTAGTAGAACGAAAGCCATCATGGCAGGTCTGCCAATGCTTCTTTCTAGAATTGCTTTGTTAGATGTTTGCATTATTTTATGGTTAGAAAATACCAGGAATGATTTGACCAGTTGTTGCGTATGCACCGAATGCTGCAACAAAGCCGAGCATTGCAGCCCAACCGTTAAACTTTTCTGCTTCTGGAGTCATGGAATAAATCCGAATAATTTATATGAACTAATGTAAAGCAAGTGTTAACTTAGGTAAAGGCAATTAAAGTACGGCTTGCCTCATTAAGAAAGTAAATACTGCTACAACTGAAAAAAAAGGCAAGGAAAACAGAGACTTCTGAGCTTATCGAATCCAAAACCTGACTTCAGTCGAGAGTGCGTAGAGGGTAAAAGAGAAATAGAGGAGTGACACTAGTGTTCAAGCAGATGGAGATTATTTAAGAGTTTTAGCTAAGTAGTCTCTATTACTATTGTTTATGATTTTAGATATTGATTGAAACTAGATTTATTCATCATCGAGATCCAAGGACAAGAAGGTTAAGTGTTCAGATGAGTTATTTATTCTCAGATTGTTTAGGTCATCAACTATAAAAACAACCATCATTAACAACGGAACTAGAAAGAATGAAGCTACAAATAATCCAATAACCTGAGTCATCTTTACTAAGGGAGCTTTGATTAATTCTTCTCCACACTGACCACAGATCATTACACCATCAGTTCTGGTAGTATGAAATTGATAACGAGATGAACAAAAAGAACAAAAATAGCTACTCATATTGTAAATATAATTATGTTAATATTAAGTATAATAGAATCAAATAATAAATAAAATAAAAATAATATTTTTTTAGGTATATGAATTGGAGAACTCTACAGATAAATTTTACCACCTCATAATAAACCTAGAGAAAATATCGAATAAGAAGTCAATACTTAATTGTAAATATGGAGAAAGAGCTTTTTTATCATTAGGAAAAGGAAATGTAAATGATTGGTTAAACTCACTTTTACCTAACACAAGATTGATCATAGAACCTAAAATCAATGGAATATGTTTAGCTATTCACTATAGGAATGGAGAATTACAAAAAGTAATCACTAAGAATGGTAAAGATCTAACATTTTATACTAAGCTTATACTAAAAATACCTAAAGATATTCCTGTTAAGCAAAGTATAGAAATACTTGGAGAGTTATATAGGCCAATTATTACAACCACAGGTAATCAAAGAATGAAAACATGTCTTCTAAGAGAAAATACTAATAAAAAAGAAGAACTTAATTTCTGTGCTTTCCAAATTTTAAATTGTAAACTTAATCACTTCCAATCAATTCAAGAACTACAAAGACTAAAATTCGAAATTCCAGAAACAGAAATCACAAAGGACGTAACAGATGTTCATCTTTTTCAGAAATATTATAAAGATGGTAAAATCTTTAATAAATATCCAACAAAAGGGATAGTATTGAAAGTTAATTCAAAGAAATTCCAGAAATATCTTGGAGAAAATAAAATATCAATAAATTGGGCTTATACCTTTTATTAATACTATTTATAAACTCCTAAATAGTAAGAGGCGTTAAAATCACTTTTGTGATTGGTTTATTTATTCATCTCAAACTATTTATATTATGGAGGTAGAAAATGAATGAAATAATGATTAAATTACATAGGATGATAAATATCGCAACGACAAAAAGAGTAATTCTCACATTATCCAAATCTATCTAATCGAGCATAAATGACCAGATTTTTCTTAGCATTTCTAACCACCTTACTATGGTTACCATCACAAACAGCCAAATCAGAAGAAATCAATCTCATTTGTACAGGTAAATTTGAAATAGATAGAGGCAGACTTATAAAACCTGACTGGGAAACTACTTATCTTTCAATAAACCTAGATGGACTAATTTCGAAAATTAATAATGGTCTTATCATAAAAGAAGGTCGGACAATTAAGAGAAGAGGATCTTATTACATTACTCAAAGGGATAAAAATAGAAAAGTCAAGTCAAAATATAGTATCAATAAAATTCTAGGGATCTATTCGGTAGAATATCCTCAAACCAATAGAATTTTAATTGGTAACTGTGAGAAAGGTAGAGGATAACATAAAATATAAAGTAATAATTTAGAAGAAATTATACTCTCACAACAATAAAATCAATTCATGAACAGCTTGAAAACAGTCATTTAGAGAAAACTCCAAAAGCTAAGAAATTTAATAAAATAAATATTTATTCGGTTATCCAAGTAATTACCCATGCATTTTATTAATCGAGCTGATATAACAAAAGAAGATGCATAGTAATGATGCCTATCTTTTCTCGCTTGAGCAGATCTGAAATCCTTCATGGTCGTGCAGCGATGTTTGTTATGGGCATTTGGGTATTAAAGATCCTGCTAGTAGGTTGAGCAATGGGAAATCCAATAAAAAGTATAAAAACATGGTTCTTTGAATTAATTGAAGATGCTGTGGGAGTACGAGCAATGAAACAGTTCAAATCTGAAGAAGGAAAACAAATCCAATCTAAAAATGAAATTAAAAAGAAATAGTCCTTATTTAAAATAGCGAAGAAATTAGTCCCATTCAGCGGCAATAGCTCGGAGTCCACTTGCAATTATGTTATCTGAGCAATTTGTGTCATGCTTTAAAGCCTTTGCCGCGATATGAACATTTTCCCAAAAGTCTGAAACAGGCCCCTTATTTTGGACATCAGTAAATTTAAATTCCTCAAAAGCCTTAAGCATAATTAAACTTTTTTCAAGTTCTAGCAAAGAAATCATTTCTCAACAGTTATTTTTACCAGATGTATCTCATTCACTTTTTTTGCCTTTATCAAAATTCGACTAACTGCTAAAAAAGATATCCCAGCCAAAATGATAAAACCAATACTTTGAATAAAATCGATGTAGGTAGCAATCTGATGATTCATAAACGAATATCATATTATTTATTAAAATTATAGAGATAAAAAATAAAAACATAGAAAACGAATTAATTTATAATCATAAATTAATATTTCCACGATAAATATGAAAAATACAAGTTTCAGTTATAGCTGATTAGCATCAAAGACATAGATATGCCTTGAATAAATCATAATTATATAAATGATGAAAAAAATCGTTTATACCTAAATATAATTAACTATAAATTAGAATAAAGATTTATATGAACTCAAACAACAATTTAAATGGTTAGCTACGTGAGCAATTCATGGTCAATAAGAATAAGTTCTTTCCTAAAACATGTCATATGAAATCATTAACTTAAAATATATATAATAGAAAATAGAAAAAATAGTGACTTACGAAATAAGATATAATTAAAATTATAATAATTAAGTAAATAATACTGCGCAGGGATAGGTTAATTGTTCTATCTATATTGAACATATTAGAACAACCTCCTTTTTTATCCTGAACATCAGAAGGTTGATTATAAAAAGAAAAGAGCGTCAGTCCTCCTACACAGAAGCACCAATAACTACTTTTAGTAATTAGTTGTTCAACATAATCTTATTCTGAATTCTCTTTTGGGTCTTCATCTTTGAAAGGCCGAATGCTTACAGCTAAATATAAATTAGCCATAAGAAAAGGGCCTTAAAAGGCCCTTTTCTTTATCGTTTTTTTGGAAGCTTCTGTAAATGGCACCTGGGGCCAAGTTTCTAGTTGAAAGGCTTTTCTCCTATAGGGCACCTAAACGATGCAGAGGAGTTTCGACTGAATTGACTCACCTAAATCATTGATCCTTGTCGCTTCAGACGAACTGCCCACTATTATATTGAGAATGTTGGAGCAGGAACCAGAATTCAATTCGCTTCTCTTAAATACTCAGGTGGAATGTCGACCATAATAGGTGCCTCTGAGTTCGATATTCATATTTTTACTCTGTTTCTGCTCCAAAGCAATCAGCCTTAATGCCCATTGCTTTTATAAGCTTTTGGACTGAAAATAGGAAGTTTAATAATGTTGGTTGTAGGCTAAAGAAGTCTTCAAGGAACAATGAGAATGAAAGAAGAAATAAAAGAAAAGATCTAAAAGGCTAAAGAAGATTGACCTGAATTAAAACAATCATAAAATTGATAGAAAAACATAAGACATTTTTTTCATGGCTAGAAATTTATTCTTTTTTTTACTGGGCGTATTTAGTGGGCTTTGGTTTATATGGCCTCAAATAACAACTATTAAAGGTTGGAAATGTGCAAAAGATATTGTGGCATCTTCAGAAGAGGAATTAACAGATATTGAATCTGTGATTGAGTCTTTACCAAACAAAATAAAATTAGGCTTAGCCATTTCTCCAAAAACCATATTAAAAAGACAAGATCTTAACCGTCTGGACAAACTCAAAATTGTAGGAGATACATGTTTTCGCTAAAATCAATAAAAATCTTTTAAAATTCAAATTAAGATTAAGGAATCGATCCAATATCTATTTGAATCTCACCGTTTTGTATACAGGCATGTTTCTACCTCCTCCAAAGTCGTCATCGTCGTCGGGAAGCACCCGTGAAACTAATTCGAACAGAACCAGAACAGCCATAGGATAAAAGCACCAAAGAAGAGCTTTCCATATAGGGAATGAATCTACCAACTGAAGATCTGACATTTAGCCTTTTCTTAGTTTTAAGACCCTAACTGATTTGTTTGTTTTTTAAGTTACGGTTAGTACGAAGATATTTTGTGTATTGGATAAAAAAAGAAAGAGCGCGCTTTATTTAGCATAGTTTTTTCCACAGCTAGCAACTAAACTTTTCTTTCAAATACTCGGGTAGAGATGTTTTCAATAAAAAAGACCCTAGGTATGGTGTCCTGCGGGCCTGGGTGATGGGGATCTTATTTTTAGCTGTTTTTCTCGCAAATTGCAACCCCTACCATATCTAGTGTCCGAAAGATTAAAAGAATGCAAAATAAGGGCCATATCTAGAATCAAATACTTGCCTATTCTATTATCCGAGTGTAATATTTCAAAATCGCTGGGTGATGGGGATCTCTCAGTATGATGAAGCCCCTATAGAAAGGGGTTTTTTTTTGTCTTGATAAGCAATAAATGCCGAAATTATTGTTCCAAAGGGGTTCTACTAATTGGCATTCTCGAATTAGACTTAAGCCAGAAACCATTAAAAATTAATCCATCGACTTTCTGTATTTGCCTACAATGGAACCAGCAACTGATCTAGTTGGTAATCCTTTAACTCTTTTAATAGAAAGAATTTTCTGGTTAATCTTAGGTGGATTTTTTGGAATAGCGATAATTACTTCTATAATTAGAACTAATATAGAAAGCAAGAAAAAGAGAAAAATTGTTAGCCCCAAAGAATTAAAAAAGCTTGCTAATAAAGCTATTAAAAGAAATAAAGATAAAGACTGACATTTTGCAATAATTAAAAAGATATAGATACAAAAACAAATTAATATTTAAAAATAAGGATTGATAATCTACGAAAGGCTAGCTAATAAAAGATATGATGGAGTCAAAACAGTTAAAGCTCCTAAATTAGAAGATGTAAAGCATTTGCAGGCTTTGGTAAAAAGCCTGCAAAGACTGATTATAAAAATCTTATATTTTTGAAAATATCAATAGAATCCTTGAGAGGAAGTTAATAAAAGTATTAAGATTGAAAATATACTTATAATAGACAAACCACTTATTAATGTTCCTGTGACTATAGAAAATATAGAAAAAAAGATCAAATCTTTATTGAATGAACTACAAAAAGAAACAGGTGTTTCTGATGAGGAGATTATTAATTTCGAAAAGATACTAGACCTAGCAGATCCTTCTGAACAAAAAGAATAATTATTCGCCTGAATTTCAAGACTCAAACATCAACACAAATAAGAATATCGATTTACTAAAATAGCAATAATAAAAGGAGACTTTATAGCTTGTGTTATTGCTATGAGTACCAGGAATAGCAGTTTATTCAACTATGCGCATTACTGCATTACGAGACCTAATCAGAATGGCACCTTCAAGAGGTACAAACCCTAGAGATGGAGCTTTGGCTTGAGCCTTGTCACTTAATAGATAGTTAAAGGCTTCCTTAAGAGCATTAGTATTTCTACCATTACCTTTCTCATAAGCAAGAATCCATGTCAATGTTGCTATTGGGTATGCACCTTTTGCTGTTGGGTTAGGATTTATACCTGCTAAATTTTCATCCAAACTAATACTGTTAAGGGCTTTTGCTCCAGACTCTGAGGAAGGCTTTAAATATTCTCCCGCCAAATTCTTTAGTGCAGCAGCTTTAATATTCCCTTTGATATAAGACTGGTTTACATATCCAATAGCACCAGGGGTATTACGAATAATACCAGCAACACCTGCATTACCTTTTCCGCCAATACCAGCTGGCCATGCAACAGATTTACCTGTACCTAACGTCCATGATTTGGAGAATGCTTCCATTGAGTTTGTAAAAGTCTTAGTAGTCCCAGATCCATCAGAACGATGTGCCCAAGTTAGCTTGCCTGCTGGACAACCAACATCACTCCAATTTTTAATTTTACCCATAGCGACACGAACGGCCTGTTCTTGTGTGAGTTTAAGATCGCAGTCATAGTTGTAACCAAAAGCGATAGTCCCACCTACCATTGGGATTTGGATCAGGCCACGAGTAACTTTATCGATATCCTCAACTTTCATGGGATCATCAGAGGCACCGAAATTTACGGTTTGATCAATGAATGCTTTACGACCAGAACCAGAACCAATAGCTTGATAATTAACGCGTAGTCCTCTTTCTTTAGCCAAGTCAGAGAACCAACGGGTATAAATTTTAGCGGGGAAAGATGCACCTGCTCCGCTAAGACGCATAGCTGCAGGAGCTCTCATACCTGCTCCAATGGCAAGAACAGAGGAGAAAATAAGGGCCTTTTTGGCGAAGGTCATAACAAGCCTAAAAAGAAGCTTTGCTTGTATTTCATAGCATTTAATAGGTACAAATAATCAATTTAAAAATTAAATTAGGAAATCATTGTCCAAAGTTATTTCAAATTATTATATCGATTTCGCTAAAAATATAAAATAAAGGAGTGATATAGATTCAATAAAACTATAATTAAGGATATCATAAGATAAAATTAATATAGTTATCTATCCATATAACAAAAGGCAAAAATGGAATCAAGAAAAGAAAAGAAAATGAAACTATTAATATTAATTAGTTGCTTCTTACCATTGATTATATACATATATCAAGAGCAATACCCAACTCATTCCATTCGTAGCAAATTATCAATTGAGGCTATATTTTTGGATTAAAGTAAATAACTATCAACATAAATAGTAACAAATTAAAACCATAACAGCACCATAATAGTTATGCACCTCAGATTTTGAAGAAAATATAATTGATAGCACAAGAATTAAAGAATAGCTTTTTATCTGAATCTTAGTGGCAATCTAATACAGATATTAACCTAATTCAATCCTAAAGTAGGTATGCATAATCTTTATGAATAATCATCCACATCTAATAAAAAGAAGAAGATGGCTTTAGAACAGTTATTAATGACAAAATAGATAAGGGTTAATGAATCGAGATACAAAATAAATAAAGAAAGATTTGATCTAAAGTTAAAAGATAATTAATAAATCAAATAGGAACGAGGAATCAGATGAGATGGCCGCCTAATAAAGCATGGACATCAGCGCAAAGAAGGGAGGGCTATCGGCACTTTGAAGTTAAAAGCTATGGTGGTAAAAAAGACGATAGATGGGTAGAGCTTTACCCTGTGAATAATAAAGAAATTCTAATTAAGGTTTGTTGGTCTGAACTTAAAACTTTTTCAAAATGGACGAGTGGATGGCTTCAACTACCAAAAGAGGAAGACTGCAATAAAAAATAAACTTTAGAGAAAATAACTTTTAGAGACCTTAAGTAAATAATACTGCGCAGGGATAGGTTAATTGTTCTATCTATATTGAACATATTAGAACAACCTCCTTTTTTATCCTGAACATCAGAAGGTTGATTATAAAAAGAAAAGAGCGTCAGTCCTCCTACACAGAAGCACCAATAACTACTTTTAGTAATTAGTTGTTCAACATAATCTTATTCTGAATTCTCTTTTGGGTCTTCATCTTTGAAAGGCCGAATGCTTACAGCTAAATATAAATTAGCCATAAGAAAAGGGCCTTAAAAGGCCCTTTTCTTTATCGTTTTTTTGGAAGCTTCTGTAAATGGCACCTGGGGCCAAGTTTCTAGTTGAAAGGCTTTTCTCCTATAGGGCACCTAAACGATGCAGAGGAGTTTCGACTGAATTGACTCACCTAAATCATTGATCCTTGTCGCTTCAGACGAACTGCCCACTATTATATTGAGAATGTTGGAGCAGGAACCAGAATTCAATTCGCTTCTCTTAAATACTCAGGTGGAATGTCGACCATAATAGGTGCCTCTGAGTTCGATATTCATATTTTTACTCTGTTTCTGCTCCAAAGCAATCAGCCTTAATGCCCATTGCTTTTATAAGCTTTTGGACTGAAAATAGGAAGTTTAAGCTTGTTAGATCAACTAGATACAAATAAATTAAATAAAAAACTATGAATCAAAAGCAAGAACAAAATAACCAAATGAGTTTTCTAAAAAAAGCCGGACAATGGGGCCCCATTATTGGAGGAGCTTGGATTGCTTTAAATATATTGTTACCTCTTGCGTTATTACGCATCCCAGTTGTTCAAAAATATTTGGTGACATTAGAAGAAAAACTCCCTTTTGACATCCCAGGTATTGGATAAATGTCGACAGAACTTATTTGCTTTTTCTTACTTGGTATTGCAGCACTGCTTCTAAGTGCTGGACTCGACGCTCAAGATCTTCCACTCTTTTGGTTAATTCTTCCATTAGTCATAAAAATAAGTTTAAACAATTTAACAAGAAAAAACGTTTAGATAATCAACTTCAGCAAAAAAGAGGCTAGGTTCCTTCAACCACAATAAAAAAAGCTTTGAATGAATTCCAAGAATTGACATTATCTGGTGCAATAGCTGTTTTTGCTATTACATGGTTGTTTTTCGGATTTGGAGACGACGACGATGATAGTGGTGGAATGATGATACCAGTCCAACAAAATGCTGATTGAACTAACAGATAGATTTAAAGTGGAAAATATTGACCATAATTAGAAAATTCAAAGAAAAGTCTTTACAAGATCTAAAGTTAAATCAAAAAACAACTAAACAACAAACCAAGTGATGAGAGGATAAATTTATGAAAGACCTACTTCTCTCTTTAGTTTTAATTTGTTCCATCGTCTTTTCAGGTTGGGTTAAGACTGAGGCAGCAATACAAGGCTGGGTACCACCAGAAGATTATGGAAAAGGGGATTCTATCGAAATGCTAAATGATCCATCTGAAGAGAATAGAGATCTCGAACTACAAAAGAATGAAAGGAGTATGGAAGATATTTTTGGAAGCGATCAAGTTTTTCCTTTTCCTCCCGGTTTAGGAAATTAAGTAATATTTATTGGTTCGCGTTAGTAATCTAGGAATGGATAAAAATCATACCTATTAGACTTCTGAAATTATGACATCCGTTAAAAAAGGGTCTGAACCTCTTGAGAACTTATCAAGCGAAGAAATAGCAGATCTAGTGAGATCAAATGAAGCATTGGATCAAGAAAAAGCCAGAATTATAAAAGAAGAACAAGAAATAAAAAAGATTAAAAGAAGAAAATCATCTAAAGAACGTCTTAGGCGGTTAAGGAAATCTCCTCTTGAGGTTATTAATAGATTATTATTTTTTATCTTCATAGGTAGTTTTCTATTCTCTTTCGTTACTGTTTATTCGCTAAATTCAACCTGGTTTTTCTTATATGTGATTAGTGCCTTTTCATGCATTTTATATGCACCAAATCGACAAGCATTAAAAGAATTAATTGCAGCGTGGCCAAATATCGAAGATCTTCTGAAAAACAAAAGTCTATGGAAATAATTTTGACATAGACTTTTTATCGCTATATTCCCAGAAAAGAACAAAAAATCAACATGGATAAAAAAGATGCAAAAGGCTACTGGATTTCAACTTCAAAAGTGACTGATCAAGAATTATTTGCTGAGTATGTAGAGAAAGTAAGACCTTGGCTAAAAGAAGTTGGCGGAAAGGTATTTGCAAAAGATACTGAACCAGCAGGTAAAGAGAATACTGAAAGTGCAAATTTAGCTGTTATTACTGAGTTCCCTACCATGCGCATAGCAGTAGAGGCCTATGAATCAGATGAATATATTGAATTATCTAAGATTCGTAAGGCTGCCACACAAAACTCAACCTTCACAATCATGGAGGGAATGGATGAAGCAACGAAGCTCAAAAGAGCAATGGGGATGTAACTAATAAGCTTTCAACCGTGACAAAAACTCCGATCAGAAGTTATAAACTTACAAGTAGAGAATTGACTCTATGCATTATTCGTTTAATTACTACTTAATGAAATTCATAACTTTGGAGAAATCTTAAAGTGAAAGAGAAACAGCGTAGTAACAACATTGACCTAGTAAATAAAAATCTTGAACTAATTATTAGTTCAAGAAATTATCAACTGGCACATGAGGATAAAGAATTGTTGAACAGCGATGAGATGCGTGGAGTAAGAATGCTCCTAGAGATCACTAAACCAGAAAAAATCTTAGAGGAACAAAATATATTGTCTACGATCATTGTTTTTGGAGGTGCAAGCCTATCCGAAAAAGATTTTATAAATAGACAAATTCAAATAGCCAAGAACTCATTTTTCAAAAATCCAAAAGCGAAAAACCATAAAAGGGACTTAGAACGACTCAAGAATTTAGATTCAATTTCTCATTACTATGATTCAGCCAGAGAGTTCGCCAGGATCGTCTCAAGAAAAAACCAAATCACTTCCTGTGGCTCTCACGTCATTGTCACCGGAGGTGGGCCAGGGATAATGGAGGCTGCTAATAGAGGTGCTTTTGATGCGGACTGTAAATCGATTGGATTAAATGTCAGTCTTCCAAACGAACAACATCCAAATTCATTTATCACCCCAGGACTTTGCTTTAAATTTAATTACTTTGCATTACGTAAATTTCACTTTGTTATGCGTTCTGTAGCAGCAGTATTTTTTCCCGGAGGGTTTGGAACGTTTGATGAATTATTTGAACTATTAACGCTACGTCAAACTGGAATGAAAAATCAGATCCCAATTATTCTTTTTGGCAGAGAATATTGGTCTAAGGTTATTAATTTTCAACTTCTTGCCGATTATGGACTGATAAAAGACAACGATCTTAATCTCTTTGAATATGCAGATAGTGCCTCTGAGGCTTGGGACATTATAAGTCGTTAGTTGCTTATGGACTGGAAGACATCTCTTGATTGGTATTGCTCAGGCAATACACTAGATAACAAAGATATTGAACTTTTAGAAAATGAATATCAACAGGTATTAAAAGCAAATAATAATGAAGTTAAATTAGAAGTAGCTCCAAAACATATCTGTACTCAAACCGGAATTCCATATAATAGTCTATGGATTAAAGCTGTTGCAGTAGTCCTAGATCGTCTATGTCCAGTAAAAGCTGGACAACCAAGAACTTTAATAATCGACAAATTAAGAAAATAGTCAAATTAGTTAAACCCTCTTTAAACAAAAGTGTATTACTACATATGAATGATTCAGGTAGGCAAACAAAGGCTTCTAGCAGGAGGAGGTATATCTAACTCTAAAAAGACGTTGAAGCAATGCAGTTATTATCGCAACAGGGGAGAAACACCAGCGATATGGCATCAAAGACAGGAAGGAGGATGAAATGCGCAGTACTTACCTAAAATATTGATGACACCAAACAGCTCTATCACTACAAAATTAAAGTTCACCAAATAAAGCACTTGAATTACACATATTCTCTAAAGAAACAGCTGTCTTAGCACGAACAAAATCAATGGCCCCATAGACAAAATAATACGGCTAAGAAAAAGTCTCAAAGCGAAAGATGTTTCCATTCTTTATTTATAGTTTTAAACTTAAGCCAGCAAGACTTGTATTATGTTTATAAAGGTTCAGATCATTGAAGTACAAAACTTAGAATTATCGGAAAGATCCATTGACCCAAAAATTATGAAAAAAAATCACATTGTTTTTGCTAAGGCTTGTTCATTTATGTTTATAAAAGATTTATAATTATAAAAGCCTCTATTTTTAACTACAAGTATGGATTGGGAATCAGCAAAGAAACATTGTACTGAACGTAACTGGAAATGGTCACTAGCTTTAATTGCTCAAGCTGAAAAGGAAATGCAAGAATTAGAAGGGAAACTCAAAAAATATGAAGATCAGCAGAAAGCCAATCGCTTGTACAACTCTTGTAATTACTAATGCTAATGGATGAATTCAGCCCAACATTAGTTCCACTAGGTTCTTTAGCTGTACTCTTTGCTGGTGTAACCATCCTTATATTTATCAGGAAAATGAATCTCTCTAGACAAGCAGATAAGGCGATAGAAAGAAGAATGAATGCCAAAAGAAAAGAAAAGAATTATTCATTATCTGAACAAAAAAAGCGCTTAGAGATTTTACTTAAAAAATAAACCAAGCAGAATTTAAAATTTTTTATTACTGATCTTTAAAACCTTTATCTAGAGTTGGAAAGATTCCTATGCTTGAAGGCTCAAAGCAAAAATTGTATCAAGTACTAAGAGATCATCAAGACTCTTTTCGTTTACCGATTATTGAATATTATCTACATCACAAGTAATTAAAGTTGATATACCTGGACTGTATTGATGAAGAAACTAAGGTACAAAATATTCCTAGTCAAACTGCAAATAAAACTTTTAAAGTTTTTCTCATAGGGAACAAGAAAAACTTTTAATTTATCTAGATATAAAAAGAAACATCAATCCGCTACCTTTTTAAAGATTTTCAATCCTCAAAAATCAGACATGCAGGAGATGATGGATTAGCTTTACACTCTTTTTCCCAATAGGAAGAAACTACTTTCATTTCTTTATTAACTGATTCATGCCTTCTCACAATGTCACCTATTTCATTTTTAGGGACGCTAAAAAAGTTTGTAACTTCATAAGATCACCTCATTAATATAACTTTGATATAAACAATAAAGAGGCACTATCGCAAGTGAATTTATCCTCAAATTCTTAGCTAATACTCTCATTTATCAGCAAATAGTAATATTCAACTTCAAAAGAAGTATAAAACCGATTCCGAAAAGACCCATCACCTTAATTATTACTGCCTTGTCGTTGTGTCGGATCGAATCCATCCATATGGTTCCCTGGATCAAAAAGATAAGGATCAGGTCCTAAAAGATCATCAATATTCTTTTTATCCATTAGCTCTCGACTAGAATTACTCTCATTAGTTTTAAAATTAGACTCACCCCTAATTACAGTAGAGAAGGGGATAAAAACAAAAAGAAGAGAGAGAGAACAAGCAATTAATGCATTTAATGTTTGATTCATATGTGTGTAAACCTTGAATTCATCAATACTTTCTATATTGACATTAACAGCTATCTTTTTATGAACATTATCTTGGTGGATAGGCAAAACTCTAAAAAAAGGTAGAAAAGCTATAAAAGAGAGCCAAAAGAAAATATGATTTAAACCTAATAAGTATAATATAAATCCGATATATACAAAAGGTGTCTATAACTGAACATGATTGCTACAACATAGTTTTCAACTATAGCGTAGATTTCGTGACGTAAAATCAAAGAAATAAATATGAGATAAAAAAGTCATGTCTCAAACAATATAAAAGCTACGAAAGTTGTTTATATGAAATTACTAAGTCGCCACCTAAACCCTATAAATAAAGTTAACAGGCATTGTAGAGAAGGGGAAAACAATAGCGAGAGGATATTGACTGCCTTATAAGTTGAATCAACTAAATTACTAGTGTTTTTCAAAAAATCTAAAATTAAAGTCTTTTGATAGCTTTTTTTTATTTATAGACAATTCGCACAAATTCTTGGTTAGTTGTCGTAAATATCGAGGAAATATTGTTTTATTAGGGCTAGGAGTATTAATTTTAAGTAGTTGATATCTTCTTAAGCTGTATAACAATTTCAATGATGATCATGTAGCTAAGAAAGAAATTGAGAACGCATGGCAAGAAGCAAAAAAGCAGCAAAAGGTAAAAACCCATTTATTCCTGGAAGAACAAATGAAGCACTGGATGCCTATAAGGTTGATAAGAACAAAGACCCAATAGTCAATAAAAATAAAAATGAATAAATGGCGAACCCTTTCGAAAAATTAATCTATATAATTAAATTTATGACTATCTCTTCAGTCTTGTTGGATTATGCAAATAGAAAATCACTCAACGATGACCAAATTGAATATTTAGAAAAAGCATTAATAGCATCTATTCAAAAGGTAAAATTCACTGGTGTAAGACCACAAATTGCAGATGATATCGTTTGTGATGCAGCGTTAATAGCTCGCAACTCTCTGGAAATAAGTTGTATGGCCTCAATATTAGACATACTTAGACCAATCGAAGGTCAATCAACACGTAAGAAGAGGGTTTTCAATACCCTCTGCAACTCTAGGTTAATAATTACTGACTAAAATATCCTTATAACTCCTTGAAGAAAACTAAATCATCTAAAGGCTTTGAGCAAAGTATTTTAATTGAATGATTAACCATAAATATAAAAACGTCGTATCAAGATCAAAACACTTAGTCAATAACCACAGAGAGGAGTTGCACCTCTCAATCCGCTTAAACGGAGTGGTTTATCGCTTTATTTTTCCGAAGCTGGAGCCTTTCTAGCTTTTCTTG
>QBWB01000004.1 GCA_003284185.1 Prochlorococcus sp. AG-315-C08 | reverse complement strand
GTTGTTAAATTCCATGTGGTGCGAATGGAAGGATATGAAGAAAATAAAAGATACTGAGCTACCAGAAATAAGTAACTTGTCAGCTATTGATCCCTGGGAAACATAACCATTAGTTAATTCTTTTTTCTTTTAATTTAATATATTCTTATTTTCTAATATGTCATGAATAAGGATTTCCTTTGCAAATGTTTTTATCACAACTGCCAATGGGATTGCTAACAATAATCCTAATGGACCAAATATGACAGTAAACAATAATTGAGCTGTTATAGTTAAGCCTGGTAATAACTTGACTTGTTTATGCATAATAAATGGTGTTATTAAATAACTTTCTATATTTTGAATTATAATATATAAACCTAGCACAGCTAAAGATTTCCATGGAGTATCTAATAGTGCTACTGACATAGGGAAAATAGTACTTATGGTAGGACCAACATTTGGAATAATATTTAATAAACCTGCAATTAAAGCATTTGCAAATATTAATTTTATGCCTAATAAATAAAGACCTATACAGGCAAGTAATGTTACACATATTGAACTTAGAATTACTCCTGTCATCCAACTACTTAACGCATTACCACATTCAGTTAGGATTGATCTAAAACGTTTTCTATAGAAGGATGGCACTAATAATATTGCCACTTCTTTATATGAATTGGGTTGTATAGTGATCATTAGACCTACTGTAGTAATGAATAAAAGTTGTAAGAAGCCAATACTTAAATTGCCAGCTAAGCCAATTAATTTTCTTAAACTATCTGTAACTCCATTCGCAAGATTCGCTCCATCAGGGAAATAACTTAATTGATTATTTAATTCTGAAGCTTTTTCTGAAAGAGGAAGTCTGTCTTTATGAATAATTTCTGTAAGAGTATCAATTATATTCGTAAAAAGGTCCCAAAGGGCTTGATATGCTGAAGGGATCTGGTTTATTAATTCTTGAAATTCACCTGCGAATTGAGGTATAATGATTAGTATTGAAATACTTGAAAATAAAATAAAGGATATTAAAGTTATAAAAAAGGCAACTGGCCTAGGAATGGATAATATTTGTTTTAGCTTCCCAATTATAGTGCAAAGTGCCATGGCAATAATAATAGAGGCAAATAATTGAATTAAAACATCTTTTAGATTCCATAAAAGAAATAATGAAATCAATATTGCTATGGTGGTTAGCCAAGGAAATGTGTTTAAATTCTTAGTCAACTTTCAAAACTCCCAAGACTAATAAATTCTGCATATCTTCTAGCAAACCTCATAAACCTATTGAAGTCTATATCTGTTTTCCAGCTATAGATAGAAACAATTTCTTTCAAATTCTTATCTAAAATATAAATATTTACCTTTCTTGTTGATAGTTCTCCCTCCTTATCTATAAGGTACATTTTTTCTATATTTTTATAGTTTTCCTCCGAGATAGATGTTGGATTTCTGAATTTATATATTGCTTGACCAGTCTTTTTATTTCTATCTCTAGAGAGTCTAATTTCAGGTTGAGTTGTTTCATCGATTCCTTTGATAAATTGAATAGTAACTCTTTTATTTTTATTAGTCATGATATATTTTTGAATTTTAATGAAGAGATTTCTTTTTTGTATGTAAATAATATCTCATAGAGTATTTAGTTTTTCTTTGAAAATCTTTTCTATAGATAGTTTGATGCTTAATCCACTAATATCTATAATGTTTATATTTTGACTCTTTTTTATTTCATAATCATAGCATTTATCGTAATAGTAAAGCATGGCAATACATGCTTCTGCCCATTTTCTCTGATCTATTGCTAATAATGCTTCTGATGTTCTTTTGGAACCTAATCGTTTATGAATTCTTAATACTGCATCTTTTAGATCAGCTTGTGAGTTTTTACTGTAAATATTCACCAGATTATCTACTCTTTCCTTTTTCTTTTTTATTATTTCTAGGAGAGGTGCAGTTTTCATTTGTTTATAGAAGCTATTAGGAATGCGACATTTACCTAAATTAGGACTTTCAGCTTCAACCCATATTTCTTTATAGTTTTTATTTATAAATACATCTAATTGTTCGGCTATTAAGTTTTCAAATTGGTGACTCGTTGGTTGTTGATTCATCCCAAGTGATCCAAAACTACTACCTCTATGATTTGCTAGTCCTTCAAGATCTAGAGCATAAATTTTTTTACTATTAATGGATTTTAAAATATCTGTCTTCCCTGTTCCTGTTTTTCCGCCTAAGAGTCGAATAGGATAATCTTTTTCGAATTGATCTAAGACCCATTTCCTGTAGGTTTTATATCCATCCTTAAGTATATATACTTTAATACCAATTGAAGCTGCTAACCACCCTAAGGTTCCTGAGCGCATGCCACCTCGCCAGCAGTAGATTCTTAAAGTATTTTTTGAATTTTCTTGTCTGCTAGCGCTTTCCGCAAGGGAGGTTTGTAGATATTTGATCTTAGGTAGTGTGATCTTCAGACCATTGTAGATAGCTTTTTTTCTACTCTCTTTTTTATAACTTTTTCCTATTAGTGCTCTTTCACTATCAGAAAATAAAGGTAGATTTTTTGCCCCTGGTATGTGTCCTTGAAAAAATTCTCCTGGACTCCTTACATCAATTATTGGTCCTGAAGTATTACGAAAATCTGTTAGACAGTAAGTTGGATAAGTTGCTTTTTCTGACATAGTGTTAGTTCCCTGGTTCTCCAGACCGGATGTAATTTATGGCTGTAGACACTCTTAATTCAAAAGATCAGAACATTGTTGAACTTCTAGAAGCTTTCAAAGGAGCTTCGGAAAGAAAACGACGTAGTTTTTTGCCCATTTTGGAGCAAAGAGTCGATGAACTGCTGGGACTTGGATCTTCTGTAATGTCAGTTTTTAGTTCTGAAGATAATGATTGGGCTGCTGGCTTTATCTTGCAGGTGATTCACAAACGTGATGAAAGTTTCATAAAAAGCAATCTTAATTGCCAGGATCTTTCATGGTTCTCCTCTCCCTCGGAAGTTGATTTTGATTATTCATTTCTTCAGCAAGCTTTGCTTTCTGCACGATATGAAGAAGCCGATCGCTTTACTAGTTCAAAGTTGAGAGAACTTGCGGGTGAAAAAGCAATTAGTAGAGGATACGTTTATTTTTCTGAAGTGGCATCAATTCCTGGTATCGACTTGGTTACTTTAGATAAATTATGGATTGTTTACTCACAAGGTAAATTTGGTTTTTCAGTTCAAGCAAAAATTTTAGATTCCGTTGATGGAAGATATGAAAAGCTTTGGCCTCGTATTGGGTGGAAAAAAGATGGTGTTTGGACAAGATACCCCAAAGCCTTTGATTGGTCCATTCAAGCTCCTGATGGTCATATGCCATTAGTTAACCAGCTTAGAGGTGTCCGTCTTATGGATTCTTTACTAAATCATCCTTCATTATTGGAAATACGTTAGATTTTCATTATCTATCTTTAAGTGTTTTAACTTAAAGTTTTAATGAAGATATTATGTTCAAATAAGTTTTTTTCTAATGAACTTAATTAGTAAAAATCTATGGATCAATTTCTTAACAGAGTTTTAACTAATCGTGGAGCCTTCAACTAAGTGGGCTGTTTTTATTCATCCCTCAACTTTAAGATTATCATCTTTTGTTAAAATCCTTCTAGAGCCAGTCATTTGTAGTGAAACCTCAAATCGACTTGAACTAGGTCTTCATGAAGCTCTTGTAAATGCTGTAAGACATGGAAACTTATCTCAACCAAATAAATTTATACGTGTGAGAAGAATACTTACTCCAAATTGGTTTGTATGGCAAATTCAAGATGAAGGGAATGGGGTTATTCCTTTCAAAAGAAAAAACTCATTACCTTTGAAAATTGACTCAGATAATGGAAGAGGTTTATATATAATTCATAAATGCTTTGATGATGTTAGATGGAGTAGAAAAGGAAATAGGCTTCAATTATCTTTTAAAAGAAATAGTACTTAATGGTTATTGCATCCAGGATCTTTTACATCTTCTTTGATCCAGAGGATTGCTTGTTTGAGGAGGTTCTCTACATCTATGTCTTCGCCATTATTAATTATTTGTGACATAGCAGCCATTATTAGCTCTGCACTTCTTCTTTCTTTACTGGCCCTAAATTTGTGCCAGGAATTATTATTAAGGCTGATTTCGTTGTGAAGCTCTTTTGTAAGTTGTTTGGCTTTAATAGACCATAATGTATTATTAGGTGCCATGAATTAATAAGAATTTTTTACAGTCTTAATTAATTTTAATGATATTTACAGTTATTTAAATAAATAGATCTGAATCTTAATTATTTAATAAAATTAATCACTTATAGGTTTAATTGCCTTCCAGACTCTAGTCATGAAATATGATTCAGCCGATAATGAAGTGAATCCAGTTTTTTTAAGTCGTGAATCTATATCATCTTTTATGTAATCGCTATAAAAAGGTTCATGAAATATTTTATGAAAGTTATCCATTATAGATATAAATTTTGAAGAATCTGCAATTTGGATAGAGTCAGCTAGAACAAAAATTCCACCAGGTTCTAGTAACCTAAAACATTCGTTAATAACATTTTGACGCGCATTTCTGGGGAGCTCATGAAGTAGAAAAACACATGTAATTGCTTGAAAACTGTTTGAAGAAAATGGAACATTTTCAGCATTGGCTTTTACAAGTTGTACAACGTCTCCTCTTCTAGAACTTAAATATTTACTTGCTTGTTTTAAATATGAACCTGAAAGGTCAAGACCATAGAGTTCTACTTCAGGTAAAGCACTCTTGATTTGTTGAAGTGTTCGGCCTGTTCCTGTGGCTATGTCTAATACTTTTACTTTGTAATTATCTTTATCTGTATATTGTTTTAGACCTCTTTTTAAAGGTGCTAAAATTCTTCTTCTCATAGGATCGGCTGTTCCATTGAAAAGAATTTCGACTTGTAAATCATAGATTTTTGCAGAATGTTCACTAAGGTAACCGTCTGTTTGATGATGAAAATTTTGTAAATAATAATTTGGATATTCTTCTTGATTTATATTCTTTGGGATCTCTCTGGTTTCTTTTCTTTTACGTCTTTCCCATGTCAAAGGCATATCAAACCAGACTAATGGATATTTTTTTGCCCATTCGAGCCAAGGAGCCTCAAAAAGCTGTGATTTTGGATAAATACCCTCTTCAGCCTCTTTCCAATCAATCCTCTCTAATTTAGACATCGATTGTCTAACTTCTTTAATAAGCTCTTTATTAATTGGAAACTTTTTTGTAGTGGCTTCAGGTGCCATTACTTCCATTAATTTTGTGCTGATCTCCTTATGAGCTATTCCCGCAAGTGTTTTACCTTGCTGAAGAGCGTGATATGCAATTTTTGTGAGGCTTGGCCTTGCCATGAACCTTTTACTAATTCTTTATTATCTAACAGATATAAATGATTTATGACTGAAAATCTCAAATAAATTTAAGGTCTATGAATAATTTGTTCATAGACCTTAAATTTTTATTACCTTTTAATTTTATAATATTTTTTATGCGTCGTAATACATTGTGAACTCATGAGGATGAGGTCTTTGTCTTAGTTGTTGAACCTCTTCATATTTTAATTCAATCCAGTTATTAATAAAATCATCGGTAAACACACCTCCTTCTGTTAAGTATTTATTATCGTTTTTCAATGATTCTATAGCATCATTTAATGAAGAGGGTACCGTATCGATTTTTGCTAACTCATCAGATGGTAATTCAAATAAATCAACATCAACTCCATCTCCTGGATCAATTTGATTTTTAATTCCATCAATACCAGCCATCATCATTGCAGAGAAAGCTATATATGGGTTAGCAAGTGCATCTCCTGAACGGAATTCAAGCCTCTTTGCTTTAGGGCTTGGACCAGTTAAAGGAATTCTTACTGCTGCAGATCTATTACCTTGTGAATAAACTAAATTTACTGGAGCTTCAAAGCCAGGTACTAGTCTCTTATAACTATTTGTTGTGGGATTTGTAAAGGCAAGGAAGGATGGGGCATGTTTAAGAATACCCCCTATATACCATTTAGCCGTTTGTGAAAGATTTGCATAAGTACCCTCTCCATAGAATAGAGGTTGCCCACCTTTCCATAAACTTTGGTGAACATGCATGCCTGTTCCATTATCATTGAATACAGGTTTTGGCATGAAAGTTGCGGTTTTTCCATATTTTTTAGCTACGTTTCTGACAATATATTTATACGTCATTACATTATCAGCTGCATTAATTAGTGGTGCAAATTTCATACCTAATTCATGTTGTCCAGCACCTGCAACTTCATGGTGATGTTTTTCAATAGGTATTCCTAATTGTCCCATTAATAAGAGCATTTCTGATCTCATATCTTGAGCTGTATCATTTGGTGAAACAGGGAAATAACCCTCCTTAAGTTGTATTTTGTAACCCAGATTTCCTCCCTCTTCTATTCTTCCTGTATTCCAGGGTGCTTCAATTGTGTCAACACTATAAAAACTGCCACCTTCCCCTGAGTTATATCTGACATCATCAAATATGAAGAATTCTGGTTCAGGGCCAAAAAATGCAGCATCTGCAACGCTTGTACCTGATAAATAATCCAAGGCTTTTTGTGCTAATGCTCTAGGGCATCTTGCATATGGTTCCCCACTTCTTGGTTCTTGAATAGAACAAATCAGGCTAAGTGTTTTGTGACGGTAAAAAGGGTCTATCCAGCTTGTTGAAGCGTCTGGAACCATTGCCATATCAGACTCGTTTATTGCTTTCCATCCACGAATAGAAGAACCATCAAAAGCTAGCCCCTCTGAGAATGAACTTTCTTCTACTAAGTCTGAAGTGACAGTTAGATGTTGCCACTTTCCATGTAAGTCAGTGAATTTTAGATCTATGAGCTCAATGCCCTCGTCCTTGATTTGGCGGAGGACATCTTGGGGGGTCTTACTCATGGTTGATTTGTTTTTCAACGAATTTATTTATATATCAACGTAATAAGCGTTTGATTCTCTTTTTGTATCAATGGGTACTTTCTTTAGGGTTTGAGTAGGGAAAATTATATTTTTTTACTTTTTTTCACGTTTTATGATAAAAATTGTGGCTAAATCCTTTTGAAGCTATTGCAAAATCGATAAAAAACTCCCCGACATTACCTATGGATGATTAGGCTCAGATTTATATCAGTTGATTTGTTTTCTTGGCCACACAAATTCTTCCTTCTGTTGATAATCGACATCGCAAAGATTTTGGTCCAACTACTTGTCCGGAAAGGTTGTTACTTGGCCCAGGTCCATCGAATGCCGATCCAGTTGTATTGAAAGCACTTTCTCAATCTCCCATTGGCCATCTCGATCCTTTTTATGTAGATTTAATGAGTGAGGTACAAGAGTTACTTCGATATGTATGGCAAACGGATAATCGATTAACACTTCCAATGAGTGGAACTGGTAGTGCTGCTATGGAGGCCACTTTAGCCAATGTTGTAGAACCAGGCGACAAAGTTCTTATCGCAATAAAGGGATACTTTGGCCATCGACTTGCTGATATGGCAGGTCGATATAAAGCAAATGTTTTCTCTATTCAAAAAGATTGGGGACAAGCTTTCTCTCTTGACGAAATTGAAGAGGCCCTTAAAGAATATCGACCTGCTGTTTTTGCAATTGTTCATGCAGAAACTTCTACTGGTGTTTGTCAACCAATGAATGGTATTGGTGATCTTTGCCGGAAATATGATTGTTTATTGTTAGTTGATACCGTAACTTCTTTAGGTGCAGTACCACTGTATTTAGATGAATGGAAGATAGATTTAGCTTATAGTTGTAGTCAAAAAGGTTTAAGCTGTCCGCCTGGATTAGGCCCTTTTACTATGAATGAAAGAGCGGAAGATAAAATGAATAAGAGAAAAGGCAAAGTACCTAATTGGTATTTAGATGTGTCCTTGCTAAATAAATATTGGGGAAGTGATCGTGTGTATCATCATACTGCTCCTGTTAATATGAATTTTGGTATTAGAGAAGCTCTTAGGTTATTAGCAGAAGAAGGGCTAGATTCTTCATGGTCTAGGCATAAGAATAATTCCCAATTACTTTGGGATGGATTAGAGAATATTGGATTAGAATTACATGTTAAGAAAGACTTACGTTTACCTACTCTTACAACAGTAAAGATCCCAAAAGGAGTTGATGGAAAAGCTTTTACTAAATATTTATTAGATAATTATGGGATTGAAGTTGGTGTTGGGCTTGGTGACCTTTCTGGGAAAGTATGGAGAATAGGCTTGATGGGATATAACTCTAATTCGAAAAATGTACATAAAATACTTGATATTTTTAAAACAGAATTACCTAAATTTAGAGTTTAAATACTTTTTCTTTTTTTCTTAAACCAATCTATTAATAATTTCCTTGATTTATCTTTCATAACTCCACCAGAAACTATCATTTTGTGATGTGCACTTTTATGCGTTGATAGATCGATTGTTCCTCCTAAGGCTCCTCGCTTAGGATCATTAGCTCCAAAAATTATTTGCCCCATCCTTGCTTGTATTAATGCTCCTGCACACATCGGGCATGGCTCGAGGTTTACTATCAAAGTACAATCATTAAACCTCCAATCTTCTTTAATCCAAGCAGCTTGCCTAAGAGCAATTAACTCAGCGTGTCCTAAAGGATCTTTCATTGTTTCTCTTTTGTTGCTCCCGTAACCAATGCAATTACCTTTTTTATTTAAGACAACTGCAGCGATTGGAACTTCTCCCTTTTCTCCTATACTTTTTGCTTTAGACAACAATTTTGTCATCCAGTCATTTTTTTGCTGCAGGCTTAGTGAGATTGGCTTTGGCAATTTATTAAGGAGTTTTGAGATTGATCAAATAAAATGATTTATGAAATGTTAATCATTTTTGATCGTTTTCAATCCAATTCTCTCAGACTTTAAATAGAGTTTTCTTTTCTTTGGACCCTTTCGCTTCTCCTCACAAAATAGACCCACAGTTTCGACTTTTGCTTGGAGAGGCTTCTGGAAATCTCTGTGAATGGTTCGCTCGATCTGGAAGTGATGGACCATTGCCAGACTCTTTTCTTCTTCCAGAGGTTGCTCCTCAATTAGATGGCATCTCTAACAGCGATTTGTTGGCTGATCTTCAATTAGTAATGGATGGTTCTTATCGACCATCTCATCCAGGCGCATTGGCTCATTTAGATCCACCACCACTAACAGCTTCAATCGTAGGAGAATTAATTTGTGCAGGTTTAAATAACAATCTTTTAGCTGAAGAATTGTCACCTAGCTTGTCTTCTTTGGAAAGACAGCTCTGCGAATGGTTTTGTAGGAAATTAGGTTTAAAGCCAGGATCTGGCGGTGTTGCTGCTAGTGGTGGAAGTTTAAGTAATTTGATGGCATTAGTTCTTGCTAGACATAACGCTGGGCTTGAGAATGATTCTTCGGCCGTTTTCTTTGCAAGTGATGATTCGCATGTTTCCCTCTCAAAGGCAATTCGGATTATGGGGTTAACTCAAGATTCTTTGCAAAAAATCCCAACTAATGAAGAAGGACAATTAGATATTAATAGTTTATATTCAACTTTTAATAGGATTCATTCTGAAAATAGAAAATGTTTTGGCGTAGTTGCCACAGCTGGAACTACAGTTAGAGGAGCAATTGATCCCATTAATGATATTGCTAAATTTTGCCAAAAAGAAAATTTATGGCTTCATGTTGATGGGTCGATTGGAGGTGCCTTTGGGTTGTCAGATTTAACCTCTTATCTTATTAAAGGTACTTCCCTAGCAAATTCAATAACTGTTAATCCTCAGAAATTATTAGGAATTGCCAAAGCCTCTTCTTTATTACTTGTATCTGAAAAGAGTGTTCTTTCTTCTGCTTTTTCTACTGGATTACCTTACGCCGAAACACCTTTAGGTGAATATACTCACGGAGGGGAATTGGGCATTCAAGGTACCAGATCAGCAGAAGCTCTAAAACTTTGGATTGGGCTAAGACAATTAGGTGAAAAAGGAATTGAAGATCTTCTTTTGGGGTCTGTTAATCGTAGATATTACTTAGAGTCAAAAATAGATACATCTATGTTTGAAATAATTACAGGGCCATTGCATCTTTTAGCATTTACTCCAAAGGGCTATAGTTTCAATAAAGGTTCAGAATGGTCTAAGCAAACCAGAAATTATTTGTTGAAGAAAAATTTTATGTTATCTAGGCCTCTATATAAAGGCAGATATTATTTGAAAGTTGTTTTAGGTAATCCCCATACAAAAAATGATGACTTAGAATTACTTTCAGATTTTATCAATCAATCTATTAAATAAGTTACTGATGAATAATAATTATTTTAATAAGAAAAACATTATAGCTTTAATTACTGCTTTTATATCTATCTTAATAGGCTTGATTTATTTAGGTCTGGTTTTTATATTAGATGCTAGAGGTCCGATGATCCCTCCTCCTTCTGAAGCCTTGATCTCGGTGGTAATTTTTTGAATTTATTTTTAGTTAATGGCTCTACAATTCTCTCGTATGATTTTTTGATGAATCGTTTAAAGTTCTCATCTCTTTTATTCAAATTATAATGATATTGAACAACTTCTTGAATTCCTCCATCTCCCCAGTCCTGATTTTGTTTGAAATAAGTTATAAAACTTGCACCAGCTACCCGAGTTAACCATGAGATACTTATGCTTTGAATTACTTTACCAACTAACAATGTTGGTAAAGTTAGATTAAGTGACGTAGTGACCAAAGCAACACCTCCCTTAACTATTCCTAATGCAGCAAGACTTTTTGCTACTGAAATAGCTAAATTCCGGGCTCTTTCTTTAGTTAGATCTACTCCATATATATTTGCAATTTCCATAACCATTTGTGCATTAACAGCTGCAGCGGCAAGCATGTCAATCATTGGTAATGGTGTGATGAACAAAACCCCACTACTTATCCATCCATATTTATCTACACATTTTCTTGCTTTTTTATTTCTTTGATTATTTAATAGTCTTTTCCCTTGACTATCGAGAGAACTACATTGAAGAAGAATATTATCTGCAATTAATTCTTCACCTTCTTCATGAAGGATATATGCTAATCTCCTGATTAAATTATTAATTTCTGGTGGCGGTTGATATGGATTTTTACCAGATATTGCGATTGATTGTGGTGATGCGGCAGTAGTAATAATATCTTCAGAATTAATAAAATCACTACACCTAGTACTTAGTATATTAATTAATTCTCGTTCTTCGTTTTCTCCTCTCAAGTCTATTTTATTAAGTACAATTAAAAGTCTTTTGCCAACATTAGATAAATTCCTAATAGTATTTATTTCAGTTGCACGTAAATCACCTTCTACGACAACAAGAATTAAATCTGCATTTCCAGCTTGAATAAGGGCTCTATTTTCTCTTACTCTACCTAATTCTCCTGCTTCTAGTATTCCAGGAGTATCAACTATCCTGATACCTCTTCTAAGTCCTTTAAGCCTAAGTCTATATTTCTTAAGAGATCTAGTAGATCCCATAGCAGCACTTACGTTACCAACGATTTCCTTAAGCAATGCCCTAATAAGAGAAGTTTTCCCGCTTGAGCCAATACCAAAAACTACTAATACAATATCTCCTCTAGTTAGTTCTATGGAAACCCTCTCCTTTTCTTCTTTTAAAGCTTTAGCTGTAACTTTATCATTTATTAAATCTATTAATTGATCAATGCTTTTTAATGATTCTCCAGCTGCCTTTTTTTTAGTAGATGGAATAAAATTTGTATTTTTTTTATCCGTTAAAAAATTAAGATTTGAACTTATGAAACGTTCCCACCATTCAAAACGTTTTTGAATACTTATAAATCCTAATAGAAAAATTGTAATTATTATTGCAGGTATATTTATTAATCTAATTATGGCACCAACTATTCCAGCAAATATTAGACTTAAAAAAAGCAGAAATAAAATATATAAAATAAGCCTTTTTTTCTTCATATCAAGAGGATTCATTTAGAAATTATAAGATTAATTATTTATAAGTTACCATTTTGAATCATTTTTTTATTTTTATTAATTCGAGTATCATAAACAATACGGCCACATTTATTGCTATGTCGGCAAAATTAAATATTGGAAAATTAAAGGGGATTAATTCAAAAATGTCAAGAACAAATCCTTTAAAAAGTCGATCAATACCATTACCTAAAGTACCTCCAAGAAGAAATGCTAATGCAATAGAATTAAATTTTGATCTAGGAGTGAATTTCCATAAAATAGTTATTAGTGCCGCTGACACCATTAAGCTAATAAAAGTTAGTAATGATGTTGAATTGCTAAAAAGGCTAAAAGCAGCGCCAGTATTTTTTACTAGAGTTATCTTTAAGATATTTGGAACTAAAACCAATGATTCTTGGTAACTAATTGTATTCAGTACAATATATTTCGAGATTTGATCTGATAAAATTATAAGAATTGAATATGAAATTAATAGTAAACGATTTATTTTCATTTCTCTCATTTTATGAAAAGTAGTTTTTTTAGTATTAGAAAAGTAAAACTTATTGATAAGCATAGAGCCATTTGCGAAGGCAAAGGAGCAATACTATTTGTTATGATAAGGTCCATAAGACTTTCTCTCCAATTCCAAAATAGGTTACCTATTATTAAATAGCTTATACCAAAAAAGTGAATTAGAATTAAGGCACCTATAGTACTATATATTATATTTATTAAACTATAATTTTGCTTAGTTGGTGCTAAATTTCCACATGTCCATGCTGCTGGAACGAATCCTATTAGGTAGCCAAATTCAGGCGTAAGAATGTAACCAATACTCCCCCCACCTTGAAAAATAGGTAGATAAAATAGTCCAATTAATAGATATGAAAGGGAGGAAATAATTCCTATCTGAGGTCCACAAAGTAAGGAGCACAAAAGAATCCCTCCTATTTGCCAAGTACTTGGTAAATGATAAACTGAAAACGATAGGTCTTTTTGGGGAATAAGTATTGCAGACGGTATCATTGCTCCTACCAGAATTAACATTATCCCTGTCAATGCTTTTATCCCAGAGCTAAATACTTCCAAGGAGTCATAAATGCGTATCCTGTATTGTATTATTTACCCATTGGTTGTTATGTCAATGAGATAATAAAAAAAATGTGATAAAATAAGAAATATTTTCTTTGAAATATAGTTTTTCACATTATTAATGGAATTTTCTATAGGTGATAAGGTCTCGTTAGAAGTGCCAATGCCTTATCTTAAAACAGTTGATGCTATTCAAATGCTAAGACCTCCTGATCTTGTATCTTTAGATGAAGTTGGTGAAATATTTGGTATAAGGGCGAATGGACTATTAGAAGTTAGTTTTAGAAGAGGTAAATTTCTAATACCGTCTGATCGAATTAATCTTATAGAAAAAAATAATTCAGAATAGATTTTCCCATTCCTTCTCTATTTTTTTCACTACCTGTTTATTACCACAAACACTTAATAAAGGATTTTTTAAATATATTTGTGCTGCCCTTAGGATATCTTTACTGGATATTATTTTTAGTCTGGTTCTAATCTCCTTATCATAATTTATATTTAGTCCAATTCCTAGTAAATGAGCTTTTCTTTCTGCTTGCTGACTAATGCTTTGCATCGAATGAGCTATTTGACCTATGAACTTTGTTTTTGTAAGACTTAATTCTTCCTTTATAATTTCATTAACTATGATTCTATTCCAACATTCATGTAATAATTTAATTGTAATAGTTGCTTTCTCTTCAGTGGTTGATGCATGAATGATAAATGGTGTTTCTTTCTCCCTAACTGGATGATAAACACCTACTTCATATACAACTCCATACTTCTCTCTAAGGATCTTAAATAATAAACAAGACATTCCATATCCTAAATAACAAGCGATCAAACGAAGAGCTAAATCAGCTTCATGGGAATATGAAACAGTTGGCTTGCCTATTAATATTACAACCTGTTTAGTATCTTCTATCTTGGTGTAAATGTTGTCATCATAATCTTCCATAATGATTTTACTATTACTTTGAAAAGGAAAGATTTTATCCTTTAAGTTGTACCTTATTATTTTCTCAAATGCTTTTGAACTTCTGATATGATCTTCTATATTTGCAGGATAAGATCCCGAAATCACTATATTTTTCTTTCTATATATTAGTGAGTTTGAAATTGGTATTATGCTCTCTTTAGTTACATTATTTATGTCATTAATTAATCCAAGCGGATCATGTCCATAGGGTCCCTTTTTATAGGCTAATTGTCTCCATCCATCAAAAGCCTGTTGATAAGAGTTCTCACGCTGTCTTCTAAGATATTTTAATGTTAAGTTCTTTTCTAATTCTATTTGGTTTCTATCAAGACTTGGTTTTGTTATCATCCAGCCAATTAAAGAGATAAGATCATTTGCATCATTTTTTATGCACTTAAGACTTATTAAAAGGCCATCTTCATAAGCTTCACATCTTAAAATTGCCCCACAATTTTCTACTATTTCTGCAAGTTTATTATTATCATAAGGCCCACAACCTCTGGACATTACTGAACTTAATATTTGGTGAATACCTTTTAAGCCATTAGGATCTGCCCTACTCCCTTCATTGATCCATAACTTTGCTACCATTATATTTTGTGTTTTCCTTTCTTCTAAAGTTATCTTTAAATTATTCATTTAGTTATATTTTAGGTTCAGCTATTAATGTAAAGCAATTTTCAGGATGTAGTAAGGGAAAGATAATTTTATTAAGACGATTGGCTGTCCAATATGGAATATTTTGGATTGGTTCTAATAATGGCTGATAACGCCCCCAAAGAGCTTGAGCTCCTAAATTTGATGATACTTGACTGCTTAGCTCTGTTCCATAATAAATATTGTTTTTGACTAATTGCCTTGCACGTTCTAGATCTATATCGCTGGTGACGTGTTCTATTGCTTGTAAAAGGATTTTATTAATTTCTTTCTCGACTTTATTTATATTTTCTGTTGGACAACAAACTTCTAAAAGCACTAATCCACCTTTCTCTAGAATATGTAAATCCATTTCTATTGATTCTACTATTTGTAATTCTTCTCTTAATCTTCTAACCATATGGCTAGTTCGACCTTCAGATAATATTGTGGTAGCAATATCAGCTCCTAAAATTAGTAGTTGTTCTTTTGCCGGTGATAGTTCCCAAGCTTTCAATATTCTTCCGCTCTCAAGTCTTGGTATTAATTGTTTCTTAAAGCCTTTTCTGAAAGTAGGTTTAAGATTGGAGTTTCTTTGTTGCGCTGCTATTTCAAGAGAATTAAGCTTACTAGTGTTAATTATGGATTTGATTTCTTCTGGTAGTACTCCTGCAATTGAAAGAGTACAATTCTTACCCACATATTGGCGTTTGTGAAATGATTTCATTTCAGCTGGGATCATTTTATTCAAGTTCTCTTTATTACCTAGTATTGGTCTTCCATAACGATGAGATGGCCAACAATTTTCTAGGAGCGTTGAAAATATGACTTCTTCTGGTTGATCATTACTTTGCGCTATCTCTTCAAGAACTACTTCTTTCTCTATCTCAAATGCATTCTTATTGATTCGAGGAGATGAGATTAATTCTAATAAAAGAGATATTGCTTGTTTTATGCTATTGGGTGGAATTAATATGTGATAGTGAACATCATCTAATCCAGTAGCAGCATTACTACTCCCTCCTAATGATTCAATTTTAAAATCAAATTCACCTTCAAAAAGATTCTTACTTCCTTTGAAAATCATATGTTCAAGGAAATGAGCCATTCCTTCCTCTTCGGCCCTTTCGTAAATACTTCCTGCGCGACACCATAAGTCAACACAAGTTAGTGATGAATTCTCTATTTCTGTTACAACACATGTTGCACCATTTGATAATGACCAATGATTAACTTTCATTCCCAGAGATTTATAATGTGATCTTTAAAGGAGAATAATAATTTTCATATTATAAGTTTTATTCTTATCAAATTCAATATTTACTAATTTAACTTACATTATTAAATTGGAATTATTGACTTGAACTGGGGTTGATTTTTGAAATTTATTGATTTTTAGTTTACATTTGAATTTAATTGAAATATATATATATAGTAATCAGGTTTTTTAAGACACAATGTAAACATAAAAGAATTGTCACTGGTTAAATATTTTTCTTTTTTCATCTGAAAACTCTCATGCTTTGTTTTATTGCTCTAAAATGGTTATATGAGTTACTCTTATGAGGTCAAAGAGAGTTGAATAGCTTCCATGATGAATATCTTAACCTTTGACCTTTGTGTTTATTTACCTTGAAATCAGCTTTTAGTATCCAAAATAAATTACACCCTCTTTTGCTAGATGTCGTTAGTTTGGTACAGAATAGAATTAATTCCTTTGAGGATGTTAAAGTTTTGAGCTTAGACCCTCAGTTAAAACAAATATATGGAAGTCTGAATAATGAGGACCTTTTTATTATTAATGAGTTTTATCAAGCAAAGGGTTTTAGAAAGCTTCATTTGGAGGTTGCAAGTTTAGGGAATACATTGCAAGTGCTCCATAGTGTTTTTTTTCCTGACCCTTGTTTCGACATACCAATATTTGGTGTTGATTTAGTTGTTATCTCTGACAAGATCTCTGCTGCTATTGTTGATCTATCCCCCGTAACTAAAAACACTTCAGAAGCTTTTAATTCTAATATGTCTTCAATAGTTATTCCAAAATTCAAGGAATTTAGAGATCTTCCAACTTGGGGTAATATTTTCTCTCCATATGTATGTTTTATTTGTCCTGTGGATAATAGTGAAGAGATATTATTTCTTAAGCTAATTGAGGAATATTTATCAATATTATCAACCTTCCTTAATAATATAAAACCTGATCATTTTGAATCATTTAATACTAAGGAAAGATTCGATTTTCAAAAACTATATTGTTTAAATCAAAAGCAAAATGATAAAACGAGAAGTGTATTAACAAAGTTCTTTGGATCTTCATGGGCTAATCGTTATATAGATGATATCCTTTTTGATTGTTAATTATGTCCTCTATATTTAGACGAGTTACTTATTTATTATTTACAGGTCTATCACCACTGCTTTTTGGTATCCTTTTTGGATGCTCAAGTGGAAATAAAGATAATGAAAAGAATTTTGATAGTAAAGAAGAAGTTAATATAATAAAAAGCGTTGCAGCACTAGGCCAACTAAATCCTTTTGGAGAAGTTAGGATTCTTGCCGCTCCAAATGGTTTGAAAGGAGGAACTCCCAGAATCTCTAAATTATTGGTAAAAGAAGGGGATACGATTTCTAAAGGACAAATATTAGCAGTGTTCGATAATCGACCAAAGATTAAAGCTAATTTAGAAGTTGATTATTCAAAATTAAATCTAGTTCTTAATCAATTAGCTATTCAAAAAAGAGAAGTTAATAGGTATAAGAAACTATTACTTAGAGACGCAATCGCTTCTATTGTCTTAGAAAAGATTCAGGATAAACTTCTTTTATTAAATGACGAGAAAGAAAGCCTCTTGGCAAGTATTAAGGCAACCAATTTTGATCTATCTCAAACGCAATTAATAAGCCCAATTGATGGAATTGTGCTGCAAATAGTTTCTCGTGAAGGAGAACGTTCTGATTCTAGAGGCGTTGTTGAGGTTGGCTCTAATCAATTAATGGAGGCATTAATTGAAGTTTATGAATCTGATATTGATAATGTGGAAATTGGTCAGGCAGTTACTTTAATAAGTGAGAATGGGGGCTTCAAAGGTTCATTGAAAGGAGAGGTGGATTTAATCAGTCCACAGGTAAGACAAAGAAGAGTTCTTTCAACTGATCCTACTGGCGATGCAGATGCAAGAATTGTTGAAGTTAGAGTTAAACTAGATAAAGTTTCTGCCAGAATTGTTAGTCATTTAACAGGTATGAAAGTTATAGCTCGCTTTCAACCATTGTGATAAGAAAGTTTCTTGAGAATAGACGAATTCCTCTTGCCTGGCTATTGCTGACTAGACAACCTTTGAGGATTTTAGTTGCAATTGCCGGAATTTCTTTCGCAGGAATATTGATGTTTATGCAACTTGGTTTCCGAGATGGTTTGTTTGATGCTAGTGTTACTGTTCATAAGCTTTTTAATGCAGATTTAGTTTTAATTAGTCCTCGTTCCAAAAGTTCAATAAGTATGAGTGGATTCCCTCGAAGGAGATTGATACAAGCAATGGCGCATAAAGATGTAATAGGAACTACAGCTGTTAATTGGAACTTTCTACTCTGGAGAAATCCTGAAAATCTATCAACTAGATCTATTCTTGCTTTAGGTTTTGATCCTACAAATGATCTTTTATTAGATCCTAATTTTAAAGAAAAAGCTGACACTCTTAAAAATAAAGGAAGGGTTTTATTTGATGAACTCTCTAGAGATGAATTTGGCCCAGTTTCTTCTTGGTTCAGATCTGGTCGAATTGTCGAAACTGAGGTTGCTGGAAAAAGAGTTAGAGTTTCTGGTTTGGTTAGTTTAGGACCTTCTTTTGGTGCAGATGGAAATTTAATCACCAGTAGAGAAACTTATCTAGATTTGTATTCTGCTAATCCTCCTGGAAGTATTGAGATTGGATTGGTAAGAACAAAAAAAGGATCTAATATTGAAAGTATTGTTCGTTCTCTAAATGCAAGTTTACCTAATGATGTACGAGTTATTTCTCTTCAATCTTTTATTGATTTTGAGAAGAATTACTGGAAAAGTAGTACATCCATAGGTTTTATATTTACGCTAGGTGCAGCAATGGGTTTTGTAGTTGGATGCGTAATAGTTTATCAAATTCTATATAGTGATGTAAGTGATCATTTGCCAGAGTATGCAACTTTAATGGCAATGGGATATAACTTAAGAAGTCTAATTGGTGTTGTGGCCAGAGAGGGGTTTTTTCTTGCCTTAATGGGATATATACCCGCTTATGTTTCTGGTCAATTACTTTATTCTTTAGTTAGATCTTCAACAAAATTACCAGTCGAAATGAGTTTTGCCAGAGCTTCTATTATATTTTGTTTGATACTTTTTATGTGTATGGGTTCGGCGATTGCAGCAATGAAAAAATTAGCTGATGCTGATCCTGCTGAGATTTTTTAAATTTCAGAGTTATGACCTTAAAATTAATGATTTATAAATGAAGGATACTCATGAAAATACTTTAAAAATAGATTCTTTGAATCATTGGTTTGGAGAAGGGGAGACACGAAGACATGTTCTTCAATCAATTTCAATGGAAATATTTCCTGGGGAAGTTGTTTTACTTACAGGACCTTCAGGCTGCGGCAAAACTACTCTTTTGACTTTGATTGGGGCTCTTCGTAAGGTAGAGGACGGTGATCTTAGAGTCTTTGGACAGCAGCTATTTGGAGCGAATAGAAAAACACGACAAAATCTAAGAAAAAAGATTGGAATGATTTTTCAAGGTCATAATCTTTTGAGATGTCTTACTGCTGAGCAAAATGTGCAAATGGGTGCTGACCTATTGAATGGATTTTCTTATAAGGCCCGTCGTAATCAGTCGAGGGAATGGCTAAGAGCAGTTGGTTTGGAAGATCATATGTCTAAGCTTCCTCATGATTTATCAGGAGGGCAAAAGCAAAGAGTTGCTATTGCTAGAGCACTTGCTGCTAAACCAAAATTACTTTTAGCAGATGAACCAACCTCAGCTTTAGACAGTTCTACAGGTAGAGAAATTGTGGACTTATTAAAGAAATTAGCTTTTGATCAAGCCTGTTCGGTATTAATGGTCACCCATGATCCAAGAATATTGGATGTAGCAGATCGTCTCTTACGTATGGAAGATGGACAATTGTTGCCCTCTGTTTAGTAAGTTGGATGAATAAATCTTTTAAAAGTTAAAAGCATGTCTAAGAGAAGAAATCTCAAGAAGGAAAAACAAGAGCGAAACCGCGCTTATGCAAGAAAATTCAAAAAGCGTAAACTACGTAATGATGGCCGGGGAGAAGGTGCAGGTAATGGGGTTACAGGAACTGCCAATAATGGCGGTGCTGCTGATTAATAAGCAATGTATAAAATGTAATATTAATAATGTATTTAAATCTCTTATTTTGATGTCTTCACATAAAATAACTTTATTTTTAACTGTTTAATATGTTCGTTAGTGTTGTTATACCAACTTATAACCGTCTTCCGATATTAAAAAAATGCCTAGAAGCATTAGAAGCTCAGTTTTTAATAAAGGAAATTATTGATTACGAGATTGTAGTTGTAGATGATGGATCAACAGACGGAACAACTGAATGGATCAAGTCGAATTCTTTTGATTACCCGCATGTCTGTCTCTATGAGCAAACACATGGAGGCCCAGCTTTAGGAAGGAATCTTGGTGTCGAAAAATCTAGGGGAGACTTAATAGTTTTTATTGATAGTGATCTTATCGTTGACGAGAATTTTCTAGTTTTTCATGTTCAATCATTAATTAGAGCTTGGAAAAATCTAGGAAATAGAAAATGTTTTACTTATGGTTCAGTCATAAATACATCAAACTTTAATAAACCAAATTCAGAATCTTTTAAATTTCAAGATCTATCTTGGGCATATTTTGCAACAGGCAATGTTGCAATTGATAAGAAGGTTTTGGTACAATCTGGTCTCTTTGATCCTATTTTTCGTTTATATGGATGGGAAGATTTGGAATTAGGCGAAAGATTAAGAAATATGGGAGTAAAGCTTATTAAATGTCCAAAAGCTATCGGTTATCATTGGCACCCTCCTTTATCTATAAATCAAATAACAGATTTAATCCGTATAGAAAAAGAGCGCGCAAAAATGGGATTGATTTTCTATCGTAAGCATCCAACTTTGAGAGTTAAATTTATTATTCAGTACACTTTTATCCATCGATTTCTTTGGGAACTATTAACCATTGGCGGACTCATTAATACAAGAACACTTAGACCTCTATTGAATTTTTTAATAAAAAAAGGACATTCTAGATTGGCTATGGATTTGCTAAGAATTCCGTTGAATTTAATTGGAGTAAGACAAATATATAGAGAAGCCAAATTAATTAAGCTTCATTGAGCCATCATTTGTTAAATTGTTTAAGTACTTTAAAACCGCACACCTGACCGTTTCGGGTGATAAATAGATATCGGCTTCTGGCCTTTAATTAATTTATCCCTGTTGGGTGGAGGCGAACCCGGAACTTAAAAAAAAACATGGCTGTAGTTTCTCTCTCCGAGATGATGGAAGCTGGTGCTCACTTTGGGCATCAGACTCGACGTTGGAATCCAAAGATGTCTAGATACATCTATTGCGCTCGCAATGGGGTTCATATTATTGATCTTGTCAAGACAGCTGTTTGTATGAACAGCGCTTATAAATGGACCAGAGGCGCAGCTAGAAGTGGTAAAAGATTTCTTTTTGTAGGAACTAAGAAACAAGCTTCAGAAGTTGTTGCTCAAGAGGCAGTTCGCTGTGGGGCTTCCTATGTTAATCAAAGATGGTTAGGGGGGATGCTCACAAACTGGACAACAATGAAAGCAAGAATTGACAGATTAAAGGATTTAGAAAGAATGGAATCAACTGGTGCAATTGCAATGCGTCCTAAAAAAGAGGGTGCTGTTTTGCGACGTGAGTTGGAGAGATTGCAAAAATACTTAGGAGGATTAAAGGGTATGAGGCGATTACCAGATGTTGTTGTATTAGTTGACCAAAGACGAGAGACAAATGCTGTATTAGAGGCAAGAAAACTTGATATTCCTTTGGTGTCAATGCTTGATACTAACTGCGATCCAGACCTTTGTGAAGTACCTATTCCTTGTAATGATGACGCAGTTAAATCAGTACAACTTATTTTGGGTAGACTAGCTGATGCTATTAATGAAGGAAGGCATGGCTCAAACGAATGATCATTGAATAAATAAAATAAGCGCTTATTACGCTAACTAAAACTAAATCTCATTCTTTTAAAAACTTCTTCTTATAAAAATGACGGCAATAAACGCCAAACTCGTCAAAGAACTGCGTGATAAAACATCAGCAGGAATGATGGATTGTAAAAAAGCCCTAGTTGAAAATAATGGGGATATGGAAAAGTCCATTGAATGGTTGCGACAAAAAGGTATTGCTAGCGCTGAAAAGAAATCTGGAAGAGTTGCGGCAGAAGGTGCTGTCGGAAGCTATATCCACACTGGCTCAAGAGTTGGAGTACTTATTGAAGTTAATTGTGAAACCGACTTTGTAGCTAGAGGTGATTTGTTTCAAGGTCTTTTAAGAGACTTGTCTATGCAAGTAGCAGCTTGTCCAAATGTTGAATATGTCAGTATTGATCAAATCCCTGAATCGATTTCTGATAAGGAGAAGGAAATCGAAATGGGAAGAGATGATCTTTCAGGTAAGCCTGATCAAATTAAGGCTAAAATCGTTGAGGGACGAATTGGAAAAAGGTTAAAAGAAATGGCTTTATTAGAACAACCATTTATTAAAGATAGTTCTATCAATGTTGAGGAATTAGTAAAACAAGTTGCTGGAAAGATTGGCGAGAATGTAAAAGTGCGTAGATTTACTAGATATACTCTTGGTGAAGGCATTGAAGTTGAGGGACCTGATTTTGCTGAAGAAGTTGCTTCTATGACATCTAGTTAATTTTGACTTTAAATAATAATCAAATTAATTCAAAGTTTGACCCATTAGATCAACTGAAGCTATTAAGAAATAAATGTAATGATCTTTCAACTCAATTATATAAAACAAAAGCTTTATACCTTGAGCAATTAAGAGAAGTCCTTCCGTTAGCAATTAGAACATCTTTATTTTCATTTATTACTGAACTATCAAGAAATAATCCTGGACTATCTACTGTTAATTCTCGAAAGACTTTTCAATTGAATATTGATAAATTAGTTTCGAAAAATATTTCACTTTTGACAATAGAGCATTTAAATGAATTAGCTAAGTCAATTGATATAGAGAATAAACAAAAAATAATTAGTTCAAAAAGAGATTTTGTTAACTCACTAAAGAAAAAACAAATTTCTAATAATATTAGTTCCTCTACTTTAAACTCTTCAGTTTATTTAAGTTCTCTTCCTCCTTTAGAGGATTTATCAATTTTGGATGGATGGAATGGAGAAGTTCAATCTTCTTATTCAATTGAAGATCAACAATTTGTTATAAATAATCCATCAAATAAATCTGAAACCTTTGAGGAAATACCTAAAAATAGTGAACAATTAATTCCTGATAATGAAGAGAAATCAGAAGCTTATAATTTACAAGAACAAGAGATCGATATTCTACAGTCTATTTTGGTTTTGTCTGATGACTCAACAGAATCATATGATTTAGATTCAGGTAATTACGAATTATCTTCTACGGCTGATTCGCTAGGAAATATTTATAATAATAACAGATTGCTTCCTGATTCTCCTATTGGTTTGTATGAGTGGATGCTTTCATTAGATATAGCTTTGATTAGGAGATTACGTGATTTTTCTCACGAAATTAATGTCGAACTTCTTCGATCTGGTTTGATAAATACACTTATACCCTTAACTCTCTTGGATTCTGTATTGTCTGGCCAAATTGCTACTCATAAGTCTATATCTAATATTTTGACATTGAAATTACCAATGAATAATGGTTTGGCAGGAGATGGAATAGATATAAATTGCTTGCTAATTACACCTTCTGATCTTGAATTTGATGATCCTAGATTAAGAAAATGTAGAACTCATATAAAATATCACCGCAATCTACTAATAGGTATGATTAAACAGCAACGCTATTGGGAAGGTCGTTCATTAGCAGAAGAGGTACAGCAAGATTGGTGGAAAAACACAGAAAAAATATAAATAATCAAGATTCACTTTTGATCTCTGAGAAGCAATCAAGTGAATTAAACATATGGATTAGAACTTTACAGCAGGCATTAACGGTTGAAGTGAATCGAGATTTTATCAATGTTCAAGGAAGAAAAGAGAAGTTTTCGTCTTTTATTTGTAATTATTTAATGACTTCACCTTCTTGTCTTCTATTTAGTGATAATCAAGTTGTAAATAGTTTAGCTGAAAAATATAATAAATATTCTTCTATGTCTATAGAGAGGAGACGTCGACTTGTTGTAAGGACTAGACAATATCTTCATGGCTTAAGCAAACATTATGCTCCACTTCGAAGAGCTAGCTCTCCAAAATTAAATATACAAAAAATTTCTGCTTCTAATATATCTGATATTAGTCCTGCAAATCATTCTTTAAGTTTAGAAAGTTCTATTGCCGAAGTTAAAGGTATAGGCTCAAGACTTGCTGAGAGATTATCTGGTTTAGGACTTCTTATAATTAAGGATCTTTTGCTGAATTTTCCGCGTGATTATGTAGATTACACTTCCTTGAAAACCATTGATGAAATTAAAATAGGCGATACTGTAACAATTGTCGCAAAGGTTAGGCGTTGCAGTTCCTTTATAAGTCCTAAAAATCCAAATTTATCTATTCTTGAGTTGTTTATTAAAGACAATACAGGAAGTTTAAAAGTTACACGCTTTTTAGCTGGCCGCCGAAGAAGTAACTTCTCATATTTAAAAACTCAGGAACGTCTATATCCAAGCGGATCTACTGTAGTTGTTAGTGGTTTGGTTAAAGAGAATCAGTTTGGGAAATCAATAAATGATCCTTTAATAGAAGTTATTGAAAGTCCAGACACATTAATAAAATCTAGAATAATAGGTCAGATATTTCCTATTTACACTTTGACGGATGGAATTACTGCAGATAAATATAGAAATATTATTCAGTCTGTTCTTCCCCTGACATCGTTTTTTATAGAGTCGATACCTGTAAAAACTCTTGAAAAACATGATCTACCTTGTAAGCAGGAGGCCTTATTCAATATTCATAATCCTGACAGCTCTGATTCGTTAGCAAGAGCAAGAAGAAGACTTGTCTTTGAAGAATTTCTTTTACTGCAGTTAAGTCTTCTATTAAAACGGAACATATATAAAAAAAGAGGTTCTCCTTTATTGGATATTAAAACTACTCGTAATAGTTTAGTTTCTAAATTCCTTGACATCCTTCCTTTTACTTTAACCAATGCTCAAAAAAGAGTACTTAGAGAAGTCGAAATTGATTTAGCAAGATCTGAGCCCATGTCTCGACTTTTACAGGGGGATGTTGGTAGTGGTAAAACTGTGATTGCAATTGCAGCCCTTCTCCACTCTGTTCAATCAGGATGGCAAGGTGCATTCATGGCACCTACTGAGGTTCTCGCTGCACAACATTATCGAACACTTATAAAATGGAATCCTCAACTAGAATTAAATGTTGAGCTATTAACAGGTTCAACAACTAAAGTTCGTCGTAATCAAATTCTTACAGATTTAGTAAATGGATCTACAAATATCCTTGTTGGGACTCATGCTTTATTTGAGGACCCTGTTGTTTTTGAGCGTCTGGGATTAGTAGTAGTCGATGAACAACATCGTTTTGGTGTTGATCAGAGGAACCGATTGTTAAATAAAGGATTACAGCCACATTTATTAACAATGACTGCTACACCAATACCAAGAACATTAGCCCTCTCTTTCTATGGTGATCTTGATGTTAGCCAGATTGATGAATTACCTCCTGGTCGAACACCTATTGAAACCATGCTTATTTCATCATCTGATAAGAAATCGGCATATGACTTAATCAGAATTGAAATTAATAAAGGTCATCAAGCTTATGTTGTACTTCCTTTGATAGAAGAATCAGAAAAACTAGAGCTTAGTGCAGCTGTTACCGTACATAAGGATTTATCTAATGATATCTTTCCAGATCTCAGAGTTGAGTTGCTTCATGGTCGGATGAAAGGTCTTGAAAAACAGGATGTTATAAGAAAATTCTTGGAAAAGAAGATTGATATTCTCGTTTCTACGACAGTCATTGAAGTTGGTGTAGATGTTGCAAATGCCAGCGTGATGTATATAGATAATGCTGATCGTTTTGGATTGTCTCAATTACATCAATTGAGAGGACGTGTAGGTAGAGGTGCTTCTAAATCTTATTGTTTATTAGGTTATCAACGTACTAGTAAATTATCACGACAAAGACTAGACGTTTTGGTGAGTTCAAATGATGGCTTTGAAATATCAGAAATTGACTTGCGTTTTAGAGGGCCAGGTCAGGTGTTAGGAACTAATCAATCAGGTTTGCCTGACTTTGCATTAGCTTCTTTAACAGATGATGCGAGTGTTCTTGAGTCAGCACGAAAAGAAGCTTCAATCATATTAGAGTCAGACCCTGAGCTTAACTCTCATTCAATTCTTAAGAATTCAATTAATGATCAATGGGAGAAACTAAGAATTGCTAATAAATTAAATTAATCTTTTTTATAGTTTAAGAGTATTGAACTTTTAAATTTTAGGGATAGAATTTATTAAAATAAAATTCTTTACAGTTTGAATTTGATTTTCATATTTTCATTTAGTTATGAGATTAAGACCTTGGAATAAAAAAAGAATAAGTGAATGTCATGAGTCATTAACTTCTATACCAGAGTTTATATTCCGAGTAACACCTCATCCCTATGTCTCTTTAGGTGCTCCATATTTGAATGGTGAAGATCCATGGGTTCTTCGTGAAAGTGTTGTAAGTAGATTGATTGAAGCCCAGCAATATCTTTCAGAAAAGAATCCTCATTTGCAATTAGCTTTGTTTGATGCTTGGAGACCTATCTCTGTCCAAAAATTTATGTTTGATTACACCGTTCAAGAAACCTGTAAGTCTAGGGGGATTGATATTAAGAACCATTCTGTAAATAGTGACATCACTGAAGTGATTGACGAGATTAGTCGTTTTTGGGCTCAACCATCTTTGAATCCCTCTACACCACCTCCGCATAGTACTGGTGCTGCTATTGATTTAACACTTGCTGATTTGAATGGGAATACTTTAGATCTTGGAGGGGAAATTGATTGTATTGGTGATATATCTAAGCCTGATTTCTATGAGAAATATTCTTTTTGTAAGACTGAATCTAAACATCAAGTTTTCCATAAAAGAAGATCTCTTTTACGGTCAGTCATGAATCAAGCGGGGTTCGTTCAACATCCAAATGAGTGGTGGCATTTTAGTTATGGAGATCAACTATGGTGTTGGATAAGTAGACAGAATGATGCTATTTATGGGGCTGCATTTGAAGTCAGCAAGGAAAGTACATTCTCATTGCCAAGTTTAGTTACATAATCTCCTAGACTTATTGACTTTCCATTATTTTTCCAGCTAAGGAATAAAGGTTTTAAGGTTGTTTCTAACTCATTGATTGGCATTTTTTGTAGGTATGGAGTTGCTAACCTTTTTAAATCGCGGCTCCCACCTAGCCATAGTTGGTATTGATTTAAACCACTACCAACAAGAGCTAATTCTGCCATATATGGACGCGCACAGCCATTTGGACAGCCTGTCACTCTTGTTAAAATTGATTTATTGATTCCGAGACTTTTTAATTGATTGTTTATTCGGTCTAAAAGTTCTGGTAAAAATCGCTCTGCTTCTGTCATTGCAAGTCCACATAATGGAAGAGCTGGACAAGCTATTGCATGTCTAAAAAGTGGATGCGGGTTTCCTGGATCTATAAAACCTATTTTAATTAGATCATTCTTTACACTATTCTTTTGATAATTTCCTATATTGCATAATAATAAGTCTTGGTTGGGAGTTAAACGCACATCTAATGCATATTTCTCAACAATATTTCTGAGTCCCTTCTTTACTTCTCCTTTAATCCTACCTGATAAAAGTGGTAAGCCAACAAACCATAGCCTTTCAGATTGTTTGTGCCAACCTAAATAATCTTCAAGTTTTGTCTTCACTTCATGCCTTAACTTATATATCTTTCTAGTAAAATAGTTTGTTGTCAATTGTTTCTTGAACCAATTAACACCCATATCATGTAAAACATATTTAAGCCTGGAATGTCTTCTTGTTTTCCTATCTCCATAATCTCTTTGAAGAGCGAGGATAGATTGAACCAGTTCTAATATATCCTTGCCTTCTACAAAACCAATAGGGTCTGCTATTCTTGCAAATGTAGTATCTAAGTTATGTGTTCTACCCATGCCTCCTCCGACATAGACATTGCAACCTTCTAAGTCTCCTTTCTTATTCGTGAACGTCATTAAGCCTATATCATGAGTAAGAATGTCGACCGAATTATCTCCTGGGACAGTAGTTGCGCATTTGAATTTTCTTGGTAAATATGTCGAACCATATAAAGGTTCTTTCTTATCTCCACTGAATACTCCTCGATTTAATTGTTTTGTTCTATATTTTTTGACTTCAGAAGAGGGTTTGATTGCATATTTGATTTCGCCATCAACCCACAAATCTAGATATGTTCTTTCCGCTTCTTTCGGGGATAAAACATCTGCAATGTCAAGTGCTAACTTTCTTGCCGCAGGATAAGCTCCTTTTTGGTAAGGTGCTGCTGGAGCCATTACATTTCTATTAACGTCTCCACATGCTGCAAGAGTTGATCCCATTGATCTTACGATTGTTCCTATTACTTCCTTAATATTCTCTTTTTTTATTCCATGCATTTGGAAGCATTGACGAGTTGTTGCCCTAAGAGTTTGATTTCCAAGTTGGTCAGAGAGATCATCTAATGAAATAAACAGTGGCCCCGGGACAAACCCAGCTGGATTTCTAAGTCTCAACATCATTTGCCAATCTTTACCTTTTCCACCTTTTTTTCTATGTTCTCTATCATCTTGTTGGTAGCTACCATGAAATTTCAGAAGTTGAACAGCGTCATTTGTAAAATGATCACCTTCATTTAATAATTCACTTTGTAGGGGCTCATTTAAATAATTACTATCGGCTTTAAATTGTTCAAATTTAGTTCGAGGAGCGTTAATTGCTATGCAAGGAGAAGGGACTTTTTCTTCGATTTCTCCTTCAATTGAGTTTTCTTTATTTTCGAAATTTAGTAGTGCTTCGATAGCTGCATTACTAAATCCAGCATTTTTTAAATCTTTTTCTATGTTTTTTGGGGATTCTTTTGAATTGTGATTATCAATTGCTTCAACCTTGATTCCCCTAGGTAAAGAGCTATTGATTTTTTTTACTTCTTCTTCTCGTAGCTTCTCGTCGAATTTTTGTTTTATTGCGATTTCTGCCGAATTTATGTTTTGTTCAGCTTCTTTTTTTGTATTACCAATTTTTTTTACTACATCACATGTACCCAAAGCATCTCTTAATGTCCCTCTTGGTACCGCAACCCTGATGTAAAAACCTGATCTTCCTGGTATCGTTATGATTTTAGGCAAAATGGTACCTACACCGGTACCTACACTGTATCATTTTGCGTGTTAACTAGTGCCTATTTGTTCAAATCAAAAATACTTGACCAAGTTTGGATTAATAGAGTGTTAAATTTTTTCTAGGACACAGAATGTAGAAGTTAATCAAATTTAGATCTAATCTTGCTTAGAACATAAGGAAAATTTTTTGTCTACTTATCTTTTAGAAATTGGTACTGAGGAGCTTCCAGCAGATTTAGCTAAGTCTGTTATTTCCCAACTAGAGTTAAATGTAAATAATGATTTGAACTCTGCTCAAATAAAATATAGTGAAATCAGGGTTACGACTACCCCCAGGAGAATTTCATTATTGATTGAAGGGATTGCGCCTTTCTCAGAAGATAAAATTGAAGAACGAAAAGGACCTCCTGTTTCTCAAGCTTTTCATGAAGGAAAGCCTACAAAGGCAGCAATCGGTTTTGCTAAAAGATTTGATCTTCTCCCTGATGTATTAGAGATTCGAGAAACGCCAAAGGGTTCATTTGTTTTCGCTAAATTAATAGAGAAAGGAAGGCCAGTCGTATCTTTGTTGTCTGAATATTTACCTAACTGGATCAGTCAAATTAAAGGTCGAAGGTTCATGAGATGGGGGAAAGGTGAATTTCGCTTTTCGAGACCTATCCGTTGGATTGTTTCTTTGCTTGATTCTGAAATTTTACCTTTTACAATTTCGGGATGCGACCCCGAAATTGAAATTGGTAATATTTCGAGACCGCATAGGTTGCATGGATCAGTATTTCATATAAACAATGCAAAAACTTATGAAGATCAATTGCAGGGTGCTGGAGTTATTGTTGACAGGCAGAGACGCCTTTTGTTTATCAATGATTTAGTTGCTAATCAAGAAATAAATAATAAGTTTTTTCCAGATTTGTCTGATCAACTTTTAAATGAGCTGACAGATTTAGTTGAGTCTCCTTTACTTATACATGGAAGTTTTGATGAATCTTTTCTCGACTTACCTCCTGAGGTTTTGTCTACTGTAATGAAGGTTCATCAAAGGTACATCCCTTTATATAAAGTAAATGTTGATTTTGATCCATTATCACTTGACTCAAGAAATATCTTGTTTCCGAGTTTTTTGTGCATTAGTAATGGATTATCTTCAGCCAAACAAAGTATTATTTTAGGAAATGAAAAAGTTTTAAAGGCAAGGTTCTCAGATGCTTCATTTTTTATAAAGTCAGATTTATTAATTAGTAGCTCTTCACGTATTGAGACTCTCCAGGATGTTACTTTTGCTGAAGGATTAGGATCTTTATATGATCGTGTAAATCGTATTAAGTGGCTTACAGAATTACTGTCAACCAAATTTAAATTTACTCAAGAGGATATTGATAAATCTGTTAAAGTTGCTCATTTTTCTAAACATGATTTAGTTAGTAATATGGTTGATGAATTTCCAGAGTTACAAGGAATTATTGGATCTAAATACTTGCTTCATGAAGGCGAACCAATAGATATTTGCCTTGGAGTATTGGAACACTACAAGCCTAAAGGTGTGGCAGACTCTCTCCCCTCAAATAATCTTGGCAATGCTGTTTCATTAGCTGAACGTTTTGAGTTGCTTTTTAGCATTTTTGCTAAAGGTGAAAGGCCTACCGGTTCATCTGATCCTTATGCCTTAAGAAGGGCTGCTAATGGAATATTATTGATTTTGTGGAAAAAAGATTGGAAATTAAATATCAATCAAGTAATCAAAGATTCACTAATCTATTGGAATAAATTATTCCCTTCAATGTCTATTGACATCAGTGTTCTTACTTGTGAGTTAACGGAATTCTTTCGTCAAAGAATTATTAGCTTATTAGAAGATAAAGAGGTTGAGTTTGATATTATTCAGGCAATTGCAGGAGATACAACCTCAACATCAAAAATATTAGATGATCCAACAGATGTTGATTTCCGTGCGTCATTATTAATGGATATGAGGACAAATAATACACTTAAATTGTTGCAAGCTGTTGTGACTCGGGCCTCTAAGTTGGCATCTAAAAGCTCTATCTCAAACGATCAGATAGATCCTTTGAATTTTGTTGATAAGTCTCTATTTGAGAAGGATTGTGAAATTCAAATGTTTAATGTTCTAGAGCAATTAAAGCCTTTAGCAATAAATATTGACCGTATTAAATATAAGTTGTTGGCTGATGGCCTTGCCTCTAGTGCTGATATCTTATCCAATTTCTTTGATGGAGAAGAAAGTGTTATGGTAATGACAGATGATATTAATCTAAGAAACAACAGAATTAATCTTTTATCAATCCTTAGGAATCAATCCTTAATTATTGCTGATTTTAGTAAACTTCGTTAACTAAGTCTATTTAGATTATTATTACTTTTTGCTAGCTTTTATACCACCCTTAATTGTACTTACTGCTAACATTTTATTAACTTCCTTTTCATCTCTAACTGCACTAGGTACTGGTTTGTATGTTCCAGGTGCTAATGCCCAACCTCTTAAAACAGACCCCATTGTTAATAGTGTGAGTTTTAATTGTTGTAGCGGCTTCATAGCAACTACTGTTTTATATAGATAGCTATCAAATGTTAGTCTCTGAACATCCATGTCACTACACATCTCTACAAAAGCCTCTCTAGCTCCATCACTTGTGTAGAAAATTCTTTGAAGAATATCTAAAACTGTATATGTTGTTCCATACTTTTTATCCCATTTTTGTAAATATTTTTTGAGATCACTTTCTGTCGGGATTATTTTCCCATTTTGACTTGATTCGACAATCTGCTCACCACACATTCTTCCACTTTTAGCGGCAAAATAAATGCCTTCCCCTGAGCTTTTTGTGACATATCCAGCGGCATCTCCCACTAAAGCCATTCTTCCCACAACTCTTCTTGGTCTTGGATGTTCAGGAATTGGATGAGCTTCAACTTTTATCACTTCTCCATTTACAAGTCTTTTTTTTGCTCTTTCCCTAACACCCATTTGGAGGCTTTTAATCAAACCACCATTTTCTTTCATTGTTCCAGTTCCAGCTGCAACGTGGTCGTACTTAGGAAAGACCCAGCCGTAAAAATCTGGTGAGACATCATTACCTACATACATTTCGGCCCTATCTTCGTAATACTTCATCTCTTCTTTAGGCAGCTTTATTCTTTCTTGAATTGCTACTGCATAGTTGTAATCACCAGCATCCATAGCTTTGGCAACTCTGCTTGTCGCTCCATCAGCTCCAACAATTAAATCTACTTCAATTTGCTTACCTTTTTCTTCTGATTGTTCATTAATCACCTCAGTATAATGGAGTGTATATGGACCTTGTTTGTTTGTACCTGTTTCTATTTTTGATACCAATCCGTTTACTAATGTTGCGCCTAGTTCAGCGGCGCGATTTCTCATAAAAGAATCCATAACTTCACGCCTTAACATACCTATGTATTCCTTATCGCTTCCTGGATAGATTTTATCCAAAATAATATCTACTTCTCTATTTGACGGAGATATCATTTTCATGTTCCTGACTTTTCTGTCAATAATTGATTCAGGAAGATCAAATTCAGAGACCATGCACAATGGAATGGCTCCTCCACATGGCTTTGCATTATCTAGTTTTCTTTCGAAAAGCCATGTTTTAATGCCAGCCTTAGCTAAAATTTCTGCAGTGCAAGATCCACTTGGACCGCCACCAATAACAGCAACTCTCAACATCTTTGAAAGACAGACTTAAGTATTTATATATAAAACTTACATCCTTCTCTCATATAAAGTATGAAGATTTTTAGAAGGTCGTTACTATCGAAACATCATTTTAAGAATCAATAGCGATTTGAGCTCATATGAGGCCAATGAACTCTATAGATGACATCCCTTTAGCTAAAAGGATTAATTACCCCAAGAAAATTAGTCGTAATTCTTTTTTTGCTCTGATTGTATTGATTTTGGGGCTTGGCGTCTCTTTTATAATCTTTATTGCGAATAGAATTTCGAATAAAGATCTTTTTTCTAATAATTCTAAAATTTTTTCAGAATCAATTCAAACAGATACTTTACTTGGACATTTCCCATATTCTGATGTTTCTAGAGAAGACTTAGTTCTTTTTTCCCCTGGAATTTTTGTTCACAAGGATATTTTTGATAAATTCACAGAGATGCAGTCCAAAGCTTCTAAAAGTGGCATCTCCCTTCAATTGTTGAGTGGTTTTCGCTCAATTAATTTGCAAAGAGATATTTTTTACGAAAACAAATCGATCAGAAATCAAACAGCAATTGAAAGAGCAAGAGTTTCTGCTCCTCCTGGTTATTCTGAACACAGCACTGGATATGCAATAGATGTTGGTGACGGAAGTTATCCTAATACTCATTTTGAATTGGAATTCGAACAAACCCCTGCCTTTAAGTGGATGAAGAAGTATGCACCCAAGTATCACTTTGTTCTATCTTTTCCTAAAAATAATAAGCAAGGCATTAGCTATGAACCGTGGCATTGGCGATTTGAAGGTACAGTTGAAGCCTTGAGAAAGTTTGAGCCTGCAAATAAAACTCTAGGTTTAAAATAAACTTACCCTTTAAACGTTAGATTCTACTTGCTTAATTAATTTACTTTTTTGTACATTCAAGTTACAGAATAGGTATCTCTGAGATAGTTTTCAATTTTCTACACCAACTTCTATCTAAATTTTATTTTCTAAATCATGAGTTTTGATATACAGGCCATAAGGAATATCGCAATCATTGCACATGTTGATCATGGGAAAACCACATTGGTAGATGCTCTTTTGAGTCAATCTGGTACTTTCCGAGATAATGAAGAAGTTCCAACTTGTGTAATGGATTCAAATGATTTGGAACGCGAGAGGGGTATAACCATTCTTTCCAAAAATACAGCAGTTACTTATAATGATACTCGAATTAATATTGTTGATACTCCTGGACATGCAGACTTTGGAGGAGAAGTTGAGAGGGTTTTAGGTATGGTTGATGGTTGCCTTCTTGTCGTTGATGCCAATGAGGGACCAATGCCTCAAACTCGGTTTGTTCTTAAAAAAGCTTTAGAGCAAGGCCTACGACCTATTGTCTTTGTTAATAAAATTGATCGAGCAAGGGTTGATCCTGAAACTGCTGTAGATAAAGTTTTAGATCTATTCTTAGAACTTGGTGCCGATGATGATCAATGTGATTTCCCTTATCTGTTTGGAAGTGGATTGGGTGGTTTTGCAAAGACAGAAATGAAAAATGAAAGCAATAATATGAAACCGTTATTTGATGCAATTATCAGGCAAGTCCCCCCGCCAGTTGGCGATCAGACTAAGCCATTACAACTACAAGTAACTACACTCGATTATTCAGATTTTCTCGGAACTATTATTATTGGAAGAATTCATAACGGAATAATAAAAAATGGTCAGAGAGCAAGTTTGATTAAAGAAAATGGAACTGTAAAAAAAGCAAGGATTAATAAATTGCTTGGATTCAAAGGTTTAAAAAGAATAGAAATTGATGAAGCAAATGCAGGGGATATTGTTGCTTTAGCTGGATTTGACGATGTTTCTATTGGAGAAACTGTAGCTTGTCCTGATGAGCCAAAGCCATTGCCGTTAATCAAGGTTGATGAGCCAACATTACAGATGACGTTTGTCGTAAATGATTCTCCTTTTGCAGGAAGAGAGGGTAAGTTTGTAACTAGTCGTCAGTTAAGAGATCGTTTAAATAAAGAACTTCTTACTAATGTTGCATTGAGAGTAGAAGATACAGATTCGCCTGATCGCTTTTCTGTTAGTGGAAGGGGAGAACTACATTTAGGAATACTTATTGAGACTATGCGTAGAGAGGGGTATGAGTTTCAAGTCTCTCAACCTCAGGTTATTTTTCGGACAATTGATGACATTAAATGTGAGCCAGTTGAGACTCTTGTTCTTGATGTACCTGAATCTGCAGTCGGATCATGTATTGAGAATCTAGGAGTTAGGAAAGGCGAAATGCAGAATATGGAAACAGGTACTGATCGAAGAACTCAGCTTGAATTTATTATCCCCTCTAGAGGTTTAATTGGGTTTAGGGGTGAATTTATTCGTGCAACGAGAGGAGAAGGAATTATGAGCCATTCTTTCTTTGAATATAGACCTTCTATTGGAGATTTGGAACAACGAAGGAATGGGGTTCTTATCTCATTTGAGGAAGGTGTTGCTACATTTTATTCTTTAAAGAATGCTGAAGATCGAGGTCAATTTTTTATTACTCCTGGAACAAAGGTTTATAAAGGTATGATTATTGGAGAGAATACAAGAACCCAGGATCTTGAATTAAATATTTGTAAGGCCAAGCAACTTACTAATATGCGTTCAGCTGGAGCTGATGAACTAGATGCATTACAATCACCAATTGATATGAATCTTGAAAGAGCTCTTGAATATATTGGACCTGATGAAATGTTAGAAGTTACTCCCGAATCAATAAGACTACGAAAACTTAAAACAAGGAAATTCTCAAAGTAATAATGACAATAGATCAGAATATTGATAACTTATTTATTAATGAACCTCGTTATATTTTGGGAATGAAATTATTTAATTCATGTAATTGGTATAGAGCTCATGATATTTTTGAAGAAATATGGCATGAAACTATAGGAGCGGAGAGACAAACTTTACAAGGTATTTTGCAAATCGCTGTTGCACAGGTCCATTTGGAAAATGGTAATACTAATGGAGCAACAATCCTTTATGGTGAGGCTCTCGGTAGATTGAATAAATCAAGAATAGACTCTTTAGGCCTTGATATTTCTAAACTTTGTAAAATAGCAGAAACTAGATTGCATTACCTGCAGAATGGGAAAGATTTATCTTCTTGTACTACTCCATTTTTAGATTTTGCTCATTAATAAAAATAACTCTACTTACTTACGTGGGTTTTATTTTTCTAGTTTTGGTAGATATTGTGATTTCAGATTTTTATTGAATTTACTATTCTTATGATTTTATGTTTATGATATTTTTTAAATTAAAAGTAGATCTTTACTTGTTTAATCTATAGTAAAGAAATTGATTATAGATATAGATCTAAATGCAAATTGAAAGAAAATATCTAATAATATTTCAAGATCGTCGTTTCCTTGAAATAGTTATTCCAGCTTTATTTATTGGAATTGGATTGTTAGGAGCGTTTAATCATTCTCTTTGGCGAGATGAGATGCAAGGATGGCTCGTTGCTTGGAATAGTAATAGTTGGGTTGATCTTTGGGAAAATAATGCACCTTCAGGTCATCCTGTCTTGTTGTCAGTATTGATCTATTTGACGAAAAATATTACTGGAACACCTTTCAGTATGCAGTTGATGCATTGGCTATTAGGTAGTCTTGCTATCTCTATTTTCTGGAGATATAGTCCCTTTACTTTAAGAATAAAAACCCTTTTTACCTTTGGATATTTTCCTTTCTGGGAATATTTCTTTGTTTGTAGGCATTACGTAATTTCTGAATTAATTATTTTTATTTTTTGTGCCATTTATCCATTAAGGAAAAAAACCTATATTCCTTTCGCTCTTTGTATTGGACTTCTTGCTAATACTCAAGCATTGGCTTGGTCGCTTGCTTTTGCAATAGGGGTTACCCTCCTTTGGGATTGGCTAAGTAATCCAAGGCAAAGACAAATTTATACGGCTAGTAAATACTGGGTTTATGACTTGATTTCTAGTATTGCTATTTCATTTTCTCTACTTGTTTTTGGTGCTTTTAGTCTTTTACAAGTTAAAGATTCAGTTAAATTAGTAACTTCTCTTTTCGATATAAGGCACTTCTTAAGAGTTTTAGGTCAAATCTTTGGTGGTTATGTTCTTATTATTCCTAATTCGAGCAGATTCTTTGACCTGATTTTATGTGCGTTAATTACTATTATTTTATTAGCTAGTACAATTTATTTTATTAGGTCTTATAGTCAGTCCCTTGTATTCTTTTCTAGTGGAACCATTTTTCTATTTTTATTTAATTACTTTTTATTTATAGGTGATGGATCTAGACATTATGGATATTATTTCTTATTGATTATCTCTTCTGCATGGATATCTATATCTAATAATAATGATGAACTTGAGTCTTCTTGTACGAGTAATTTGTATTCACCAGGTAGGTTATTTTATTTTCCTCGGATACTCTTTTTTTGTCTCTCAATTCATTTGGCTGCAGGTATTCATATGGTTAGTAATGATTTTCTTATACCTTATTCTAGTGGAAAAGAAACAGCTAGATACATTGAGAATAGTAATTGGCAGGATTATCCAATATTCGCTACTAGAGATGTAGAGGTAGCTACTGTCGCTGGTTACCTTGATAAGGATTTTTATTTACCTGAGTTAAAGGGGTTAGGAAGTTATGCTCAATGGTCAAATAGAATCACTTTAGATAGGAGTAAAACTTTAGATGAAATTAAAATCTATTTAAATAAATTTCCTAAAGTTAAAAAGTTATTAGTAATCTTAAGTAAAGGGTCATCCATTAGAAATTTAGATTCCGGTGATTCGTTTGATTTTGATAAATTTAGACTAATTGCTGATAAAAAATTTGAAAACTCTTTTCATGATTCTGAGAAGTTTTATCTTTATTGGGTTGAGAGGGTAATGGATTAATTCTGCCATAATATGTATAATTAAATATTAGATATTATTTATGATTGGCTTAATTCTTATGGACTTTTCTTGATATGAGTCTCGATATGGAGGGAGTGAAACTAACCCTATCCAAAAGACCTATCGTCAATAATGTAACTTTAAGAGTAGAGGCAGGAGAAGTTGTAGGCCTTTTAGGTCCAAATGGAGCAGGAAAAACTAGTACTTTTAATATGATAATTGGTTTGATGAAACCAGATTTCGGAAATATATATCTTGACCAAAGAACTATTATTGATTATTCGATGATAAAACGGGTACAAATGGGCATAGGTTATTTAGCTCAAGAGCCCAGTATCTTCAGAAATCTTAGCGTTAGAGAAAATTTGGATATTGCATTATTCCATTCTGGTTTATCCAGATCACTATGTCGAAAAAGACGAGAGGAATTGATTGATGAATTTAATCTATCTTCTTTTCTTGATCGATTCGGATTCCAATTATCTGGTGGAGAGAGACGTAGATGTGAAGTTGCTAGGGCTTTGGCGGTTGGTCGCTTTGGACCTAAATATTTACTTTTAGATGAACCTTTTGCGGGCATTGACCCTATTGCCGTTAATGATATCCAAGATTTAATTAATAGACTTAAAATAAAAAAGATAGGTATTTTAATTACAGATCATAATGTAAGAGCAACATTGGCAATAACAGATCGCGCATATATTCTTAGTGAAGGGAAAATAATTGCAAATGGAACATCAAATCAAGTCTCTAAGGATAATGCTGTAAAGCAACATTATCTTGGAGATTCTTTTGCCTTATAACTGATGTCAAGTATTTTTTATTTTATATCTAGGCTAAATAAAATAGTATTAAATCAGTGGTTTTTTATTCCATTAATAGATAGATGGTTATTCCTTGAATTATTACCACCTTTAGTTTTTTCTATTGCTTCATTTACAGTTGTTTCTCTTTCAGTTGGAGTATTTTTTGATTTAGTTAGGCAAATTGTGGAGTTTGGCCTTCCTATCTCATTTGCTTTGCAAATTCTTTTACTTAAGCTTCCTAGTTTTATTGTTATTTCATTCCCAATGGCAATGTTATTAACAACATTGCTCACCTATGGAAGCCTTAATGAAAATAGTGAGATTAAGGCATTGAAAAGTATTGGGATATCTACTTATCGTATGATATTTCCTGGCTTGGTTTTGGCAATATTTATGTCAATAATGACTTTTATTTTTAATAATAATATTGTTCCTACTACTAATAGGAATGCAGAAATAATATTATCAAGTTCTTTAGGTAAGTCTTTTTCAAATGAGCAGGGAGAAGATATTATATTTTCAAAGAAAGGTGAGATAAGTGATCCTAACTCTAATTTTAAGAAAAGAGGGGTTACACATCTTTTTTATGCTTATAAATTTATCAATGGGAAGATGATAGATGTAACTGTAATTGATTTTTCCAAAAAAGGATTTACACAAATGTTAAAGGCTAAAGAAGGGTTGTGGAATATTGGTGAAAAAAAATGGGAGTTCTTTGATGGCGATCTTTTGACTTTGAGTCCTGATGGCAGTAATACTAGAACTAGATTTTCAAGTTTTCTATACCCTTTAGGGACTGAATTATCAAGTATTGCTCAATTACCAAAAGATGCCAATGATATGACCCTTGCTGAAGCAAAAATTGCTAGTAATTTATATAAAGAAAGTGGAAATATTAAGGAAGCTAGAAGAATTAAAGTTAGAATTCAGGAAAAATTTACTTTACCAATTGCTTGTATAGTTTTTGCTTTGATTGGTTGTAGCTTTGGCACAATGAAAAATAATAGAGGAAGTAGAAGTCAGAGTTTTGGTTTGAGTATAATTTTAATTCTTATTTATTACATAATGAGTTTTGCTTTTAGTTCTCTAGGGGTTAAAGGAACAATAAATCCCGTCTTTGCTGCTTGGACTCCTGTTTTTATATCTATGTTAGGAGGGGGGCTTTTATTGAGGCAATCATCTAATTGAAGCTCGATTTTCCTGAGGTATTTTAATTTGTTTTCGTTCAATGATTTATTCAAACTTCAATATTTTTACTGTTGATCCAGTTGTCTTTCTTGGATTTATTGCTTTTTTGCTCTTATTAATTGCACTTCCCATATCTTTTTGGTCAGTTGCTGGTAATAGGAACTCTTCGGCTTCAAGGCTTTTGATTGCGGCTGCAAATCTTTTCCTCACTAGTCAATTGATATTGAGATGGTGGCAATCAGGCCATTTCCCTATTAGTAATCTTTATGAATCTCTATGCTTTTTGACCTGGGGGTGCACTTTGATGCAACTCTTTGCTGAACGTGCTTGGAGATCTCCAATAGTTTCAGCAGTTGCTACTCCTGTTTCATTGTTATGTATTGGTTTCGCAAGTTTTGCTTTGCCTGAAAACTTGCAATCATCTTCTCCTTTAGTGCCCGCTCTTAGGTCTAGTTGGTTAATTATGCACGTGAGTGTGATTATGTGTAGTTACGCAGCTTTGTTGATTGGTTCGATATTATCTTTTGGTGTTGTTATTGTTGATTTTAATAAGGAAATTAATATTCGTAATAGTTCAATTGGGTCTGGTGGATTTAGACAATCGTCAGATATATTTTTAAATAATCAAAAATTAAATATAATTGAACCAATTAACATGACAAGTGCAGAACAACTTGATTCATTAAGTTATCGATCAATAACAGCAGGTTTTTTGTTGTTGACAGTTGGTTTAATAAGCGGTGCTGTATGGGCCAATGAGGCTTGGGGTAGTTGGTGGAGTTGGGATCCAAAGGAAACCTGGGCCCTGATTTGTTGGTTGGTTTATGCGGCTTACTTACACACTAGATTGACAAAGGGATGGCAAGGGAAAAAGCCTGCCATGGTTGCAATAGCAGGCTTTTTTGTAATTATAGTTTGTTATATTGGTGTTAATTTATTAGGTATTGGTTTGCATAGTTATGGTTGGTTTTTTGATTCTTGATATTAATTATTTTTGTATGATTTTCCCTTCTTGTGCATCTTTTGCTACTTCTCTTAAAGCCTCGCAACCTTCTTTCAGTGTTGGATAAGCAAACATTCCACTTCCTGCTATAAAACAATTTGCCCCTGCGGCACAGCACTGAGAAAGAGACCAATCTGCTTTAATTCCTCCATCAACTTCAATGTCAATGTCGTAACCTTTTTCTATGATTACTTTTCTTAATTCAGTAATTTTGTTTAACATTGTAGGGATATAAGCTTGTCCTCCAAATCCAGGATTAACAGTCATAACCAATACATGATCAACCATATTTAGTACATCTTTTATCATCTCCATAGGAGTATGAGGATTTAGTGCAACTGATGGAGATCCTCCTAGTTGTCTAATCTTTCCAAGAATGCGATGAAGATGAATATTAGCTTCAGCATGAGCTATCACCACTCCTGGTTCTCCCTTTGCACCCTTACTTGCATTTACATAGCCTTCAAGCATTGTTTCACAGTTGTATTGACTCACCATTAACTGAGTTTCAAATGGAACTTTGCAATACTTCCTGCATGCAGAAATCATTTCAGGTCCAAAGGTGAGATTAGGTACAAAATTCCCATCCATTACGTCAAATTGAATTCTGTCAACGCCTGCATCCTCAAGATCTTTTACACATTGGCCCATATTTGCCCAGTCCGCAGGTAGCACTGACGGAATTATTTGAATTGGACGATGTTCAGAGAAAATTGAGGAAGAAATAGATTTGATCATTGATTTTTGTGTTATGGCAGAGATTCTATAAATTGATGGCCATAAGTTCTACTGTGTCCTTACACTGATACAGTTATGTTCGCTATCTGACAGACAAAAATATATTTGTAAGACCTTTTTTAAGACATTTTTTGAATGGCTTCTAATTCCTTACAATAGTGTCTGCCTTAATGGCTTAATTTTTTTACCTAGCTGCCAAAGTGGATCGCACTCTCATCCAAGAAATTCTCGAAGTAGTTGAACAAGCTGCAATTGCATCAGCTCACCTGACTGGTTTGGGTCAAAAAGACGAGGCTGATGCAGCGGCTGTAGAAGCAATGCGTAAGCGAATGGGAGATATTCAGATGCAAGGAAAGATAGTTATTGGGGAAGGGGAGAGAGATGAGGCCCCAATGCTTTATATAGGTGAGGAAGTTGGATCAGGTTCTGGCCCTGGAGTTGACTTTGCGGTTGATCCTTGTGAAGGAACAAATCTCTGTGCAAACAGCCAACGAGGCTCTATGGCTGTTTTAGCTGCATCAGATAGAGGCGGTTTGTTTAATGCTCCAGACTTTTATATGAAAAAATTAGCTGCTCCTCCAGCCGCTAAAGGAAAGGTTGATATTAGGAAATCAGCAACTAAAAATATCAGAATCCTCAGTGATTGTCTTGGTATAGCAATTCCTGACTTGACTATTGTTGTGATGGATAGGGCTAGGCACAAAGATTTGATTTCTGAGATCAGATCGACTGGTGCAAGAGTTCAACCTATCTCAGATGGTGATGTTCAAGCCGCCATAGCATGTGGTTTTGCTGGGACTGGAACACATTGTTTGATGGGAATTGGTGCAGCTCCAGAAGGAGTTATCTCTGCTGCAGCCATGAGAGCTCTTGGTGGCCATTTTCAAGGACAACTTGTCTACGATCCTGCAATTGCACAAACATCTGAGTGGGCAGACTATACAAAAGAAGGAAATATTAAAAGATTGAATGAAATGGGGATAACTGATATTGATAAGATTTACGAGGCTAATGAACTTGCTTCTGGTGAGAATGTTGTATTTGCTGGTAGTGGTATTACTGATGGTTTGCTTTTTGATGGAGTTAAATTTGAAAAGGATTGTACAAGAACAAGCAGTCTTATAATTAGTACACTTGATAAATCAGCTCGCTTTACAAATACAGTCCACATCAAAGATGGTGCTAAAAGCATCTCTTTGAAGTGAGCTAATAAGTAAATAATGCTAGGGCTTATTATTTATGCATATTGCTGTCGTCGGTCTTAGCCATCGCACGGCCCCTGTAGAAGTCCGTGAAAAGCTGAGTATTCCAGAAGAACTTATTGAGAAATCTTTTTATGATTTAAAAAAAATTGATCAAATATTAGAAGTATCAGTACTTAGTACTTGTAATCGATTAGAAATTTATTGCCTCGTAAAAGAACCTCAAATTGGAATAGATGCTATCAAGGGATTTTTACTTGAATATTCCAATCTTGATGAAGAAAGTTTATTCCCTCATTTATTTAATTTTGTTCAGGAAAAAGCGGTTTCTCATGTGATGCGGGTAGCTGCTGGACTTGATAGTTTGGTTATAGGAGAAGGACAGATTCTTTCCCAGGTTAAGAAGATGGTTCGTCTTGGGCAAGATCATCAAAGTATGGGTCCGATTCTTAATCGATTATTAACTCAAGCAGTTAGTACTGGTAAACGTGTAAGAAGTGAGACAAATCTTGGATCTGGTGCGGTTTCTATTAGTTCTGCTGCTGTTGAGCTTGCACAATTAAAACTTGGTCAAACTCAGGGCACAGATCAGTTGATGAGCTTAGAAATAGAAAAAGTTACCGTTGTAGGTGCTGGTCGAATGAGCCGTTTATTGCTTCAGCACCTTCAATCTAAAGGATGTAGTTCCCTTATTTTGATCAATAGAACTAGAAAAAGAGCGGAAGAACTTGCCACTGATTTCCCTTCTCTTAAAATTGAATGTCGATTAATTAATGAACTTGATGAGTGCCTTTCTCTAAGCACACTTGTTTTTACAAGTACAGCATCTAATGAGCCTATTATTGATGCTGAAAGGTTGATTAATATTGATAGAAAGCCATTGCTAAGACTTATTGATATAGGCGTTCCAAGAAATATTTCTTCTGATACTAAGTCCATTAATGGTGTTGAATCTCATGATGTAGATGATCTTCAAGAGGTTGTTGCTAGAAATCAAGAGGCGCGTCAGAAACTTGCTTTAGAAGCAGAAGGATTAATTGAAGAGGAATGTCGACTCTTCCTTGAATGGTGGGATAGCTTAGCGGCTGTTCCTACAATCAATTGTTTAAGATCAGGATTGGAGTCAATTAGGAAAGAAGAACTTCAGAAAGCTTTGAGTAGAATGGGACCTGATTTTTCGGCAAGAGAAAGAAAAGTTGTAGAAGCGCTTAGTAAAGGAATTATCAATAAAATACTTCATACTCCAGTAACAAAATTAAGGGCACCCCAATCTAGAAATGAGCGTAGAGATTCTCTTGATGTCATTGAAAAACTTTTCAATCTTGAAGTTTCAAGTTCACAAAAAGAACAAACTAAATAGTCTGTCTTACGATGAGACTAGGAATTCTCACTAGATATATCTTATTTTATGGTTTTTTGTGCACTCTATCCAGTAAATTTACTCAGCAAAGCCGGTTTTTAGAGGCTTAATGAAGAGAGTACTTGCGATCATCCTTGGGGGCGGCAAAGGATCACGCCTTTACCCTTTAACTAAAATGAGGGCTAAACCTGCTGTACCTCTTGCAGGAAAATATCGTCTAATTGATATCCCAATCAGTAATTGTATAAATTCTGATATCAATAAAATGTATGTGCTTACTCAATTCAATAGCGCATCTCTTAATAGACATATTGCTCAGACTTACAATCTTAGTGGGGCACCTTTTGGACAAGGATTTGTTGAGGTATTAGCTGCGCAGCAAACCCCTGAAACACCTTCATGGTTTGAAGGTACGGCTGATGCAGTGAGAAAGTATCAATGGCTTTTTCAAGAATGGGATGTAGATGAATATTTAATTCTTTCAGGGGATCAGTTATATCGAATGGATTACAGCCGGTTTGTTGAACATCACCGAAAGACTGGCGCAGATCTTACAGTGGCAGCTTTGCCTGTTGACTCTGCACAAGCAGAAGCTTTTGGACTCATGCGTACTGATGAAGAGGGAAATATTAAAGAATTTCGTGAGAAGCCAAGTGGAAATTCATTAAAAGAGATGGCGGTAGATACATCTAGATTTGGATTGAATTCTGATGAGGCTGCTGAAAAACCTTACTTAGCCTCAATGGGCATATATGTTTTCAGTCGAGCAACATTGTTTGATTTGCTGAATAAATATCCCTCGTATACGGATTTTGGTAAGGAAATTATACCTGAGGCTTTAGGGAGAGGAGATAAGTTAAAGAGTTATGTTTTTAACGATTATTGGGAGGATATTGGAACTATTGGCGCATTCTTTGATTCAAACCTAGCCTTAACTCAGCAGCCCGCACCTCCTTTTAGTTTTTATGATGAGAAATTTCCTATTTACACCAGACCAAGATATTTGCCTCCTTCTAAAATTGTCGATACTCAAATTACTGATTCAATAGTATCTGAGGGCTCTATTCTTAAGTCTTGTAGTATTCACCATTGTGTACTTGGTGTTAGAAGTCGAATTGAAAGTGATGTGGTTCTAAATGAAACGTTAGTTATGGGTTCTGATTTTTATGAGTCATCCGAAGAAAGAATTGCTCTTCGGAACGGGGGAGGTATTCCGTTAGGTGTTGGTCAAGGTACAACTGTAAAAAGAGCGATTCTTGATAAAAATGCCCGAATAGGCGATAACGTGACGATAATAAATAAAGACCATGTAGAAGAAGCTGATAGAGCCGAACAGGGCTTTTATATTCGTAATGGCATCGTTGTCATAGTTAAAAATTCATCGATCCCTGATGGCACGCTTATTTAATTTCTATTTGCATAAGAAATAGATTATAAACTCTTATCGTTTTTTTAAATTTTAATTAGCAATTAATTTAAAAAGAATCCTTCAATCCTGACATTTACCGTTGATCAGCAGCGAAATCTCGACATAGTCGTCACACTAGCTTTTGTAGAAGTTTATTAACTTAATGACCAAGGCACATTTTGGATTAGTCGGTCTTGGAGTAATGGGAGAAAACCTAGTTCTTAATGCTGAACGTAATGGCTTCTCCAGTGTGGTTTATAACCGCACCTATCAAAAGACTCAGGATTTTCTTACAGGAAGGGGATCAGGTAAATCAATTCAAGGAGCAAAGGATCTTCAAGAGTTTGTATTAAAGCTTGAGCGTCCAAGAAGAGTCTTAATGATGGTTAAAGCTGGCGCAGCAACTGATGCTGTTATTAAGCAAATTTCTCCATATCTTGAAGAAGGAGATTTGCTTATTGACGGTGGAAATGCTCAGTTCAGGGACACAGAAAGAAGAGTTAATGAACTTGAGAGTAAAAGTTTTGGATATATAGGAATGGGAGTCTCAGGTGGAGCGAAGGGTGCTCTAGAGGGTCCTAGCATGATGCCAGGCGGGACAAAATCATCATATGCAGCAATAGAAAATTTGTTATGCAAAATGGCGGCACAAGTAGAAGATGGACCCTGCGTTACTTATATCGGACCAGGTGGTTCGGGACATTTTGTTAAGACCGTCCACAATGGAATTGAATATGGGATTGAGCAAATTCTTGCTGAAGCATATGACTTGATGAAAAGAGTTTGTGGTATGAATGGTGATGAGATGGCTTCAGTAATGTCTTATTGGAACAAGACTGAAGAGCTTTCTTCTTATCTCGTAGAAATTACAGAAGCATGTTTGCGTGTTAAAGATCCCGATGACAGAAGCGACCTTGTCGAGAAAATAATGGACAAAGCCGGACAAAAAGGCACTGGCTTGTGGACAGTAGTAAGTGCTCTTGAATTAGGGGCTTCTGTACCTACTATTTATGCGTCCTTAAATGGCAGAGTTATGAGTTCAATGAAAGATCAACGAATTCATGCAGAAACTTTACTCAAAGGAAATAAACCATCTTTTGTTGATTTTGGGAGTCCGTCTAAAGGAATGCCTTTATTGATGGATGCAGTTGTTTTAGCTACAATTGCTAGTTATGCACAAGGTATGGATATATTGAAGCTTGCTTCAGATGAATATAGTTACGACCTAGATATGCCTTCCATAGCTCAAATTTGGAAAGGTGGTTGTATTATAAGGTCTACTCTTTTGAGTCGTATTCAGGATGCCTTTAAGAAAGATCCTAAATTGAGCAATTTAATACTGAATAGTTGGTTTACTGACCAAGTAAATAGTCGCTTAGCTGGCCTGACAAAAGTAGTTTCATCTGCCTCAGATGCTGGCATACCGGTGCCATGTCTCAGCAGTACACTTGATTATCTCAATAGTTTTAGAACTGCTAGATTGCCTCAAAACTTAGTTCAAGCAATGAGAGATTGCTTTGGCTCTCATACCTATGAACGAGTTGACAAGGAAGGGTCTTTTCATACTGATTGGATTGATTGACAAACATGACTCAATACAATATTCAAGTTTCTAAAGATAAAAACTTCCTAGCTATTGAAGCTTCTGATCTGATTACTCAAAAAATTCAAAGTTCTTTAAACCAAAAAGATAGAGTTAAAGTCGCGTTATGCGGCGGATCCACACCTAAAGCTGCATATTTATTATTAGGGAAAAAAAATATTGATTGGAGTCGCGTCGATTTATTTCTTGGCGACGAAAGATGGGTAAGTCATGAGTCGAAAGATAGTAATTGTCATTTACTGAATAATTCTTTATTTCAAAAAGGTAATCCATCTTTAAAGGCTTCTTTCTATGGCGTTTCTACGATTGAATTATTAAGTCCTGAAGTTAGTGCAAAAGAATATGAAAAAGTTTTAATAGAGAACGTCTCTGGTACTCCACCGAAGTTTGATTTGATTTTATTAGGTTTAGGCGATGATGGACATACAGCTTCTTTGTTCCCAGGCTCAGAAGCATTACTTGAGAGAGATAATTTGATAGCCGTTGGCGAAGGGAAAGGTCATAAAAGAATTACTTTCACGAGTACATTACTCAGCTCTGCTGAAAAAGTTGTTTTTTTAGTCAGTGGAGCCTCGAAAAAGATAGCTCTTAAACGGTTACTTGATCAGAATGAATCATGGGAGAGGACACCGGCAAAACTTGTTGAGCCTAATACTGAAATTATTGTTTTGACGGATAAAGAAGCTTATTCTCCTGCTTGAATTTTATAATTTAAATTAAAAGGTTTAGATTTTAAATTGTTTGCTGATTCTCCTTCCACTCAAGTTTCCGAAGTACCCCTT
>QBWB01000003.1 GCA_003284185.1 Prochlorococcus sp. AG-315-C08 | reverse complement strand
GAATTATGCAGAAAAAGATTAAATGCTAGTGAGTAAGGAAGAACTTTACTTTCAGGAATCAAGCCATCTAAAACTTCTTGGCTAAGTCTTTCCAATTCCTCCATTGCCTTAGCGCCTGCACCACTAGCCGATTGATAAGTAGACACAATAACCCTTTTAAGAGGTATGTGATTAGCTAAAGGTGCTAAGACAAGGGCTAATAAAATCGTTGTGCAGTTTGGATTTGCTATCAATCCTTTATGAGTCTTAACTGCAGAAGGATTAACTTCAGGGACAACCAAAGGAACATCACCATCCATTCGAAATGCGCTTGAATTATCAATCATCACAGCGCCAGAAGCATATATAACTTCCTTCCATTTCCGCGAAATAGAACTACCCGCAGAAGCCAAAACTAGATCTACTCTATGAAAACTTTCTAACGTTGTCTCCTGAACTGTTAATTCCTCGCCATTAAAAATCTGAATTTGACCTGCAGACCGTTTAGAAGCTAATAAGATTAAATTTTTAATTGGAAAAGATCTCTCTTCAAGCAAAGCTAACAATTCTTGTCCTACTGCCCCACTTGATCCAAGAACAGCAACAGTAAGGGGTCTATCTGGTAAAAGGAATTTCGAGTCCAAACTTAATTAAGGAAAAATTGAAAAATTTAATAAGAAAAAAACCTTTCTTATTGGAAAAATCAACAAATACTAAATTTTTTGATGCTTTTTAGGCCACAATAGCCTTTGAAGTGATCCAACGCTTTATTAAGCTAACCAAATTTGAGAATTGCTATTCAATGAGTGTTTCAAAATTACAAGTAACAACGAATCCTGCCCCAAAAAGCAGAATTGCTGTGGAGATAGAAGTTCCTGCCGATAGATGCAAAAACAGTTACGCAGAAGCTTTAAATAAATTGAGCAAGTCTATCTCAATTCCTGGCTTTAGAAAAGGGAAAGTACCTAAAGCAGTAGTTCTTCAACAACTTGGTGTAGGAAGAATAAAAGCTTCTGCTCTTGAAACACTTTTACAAGCTGTGTGGAAAGAATCCTTAGATCAGGAAGGGATAGAACCATTATCTGAGCCAGAACTTACAGAAGATTTTGATTCTTTGCTAGAAAATTTCAATCCGGAAAAAATCCTCAAATTAACTCTAGAAACTGATATTGCTCCACATCCAATATTGAAAAAGACTTCAGGCCTGACAGCAGAAGTAGAAAGTATTAACTTTGACCCCAAAAAAGTTGATGAGCTAATTGAGCAATCACGAAATCAACTCGCCACAAAAGTTCCGGTCAATGATCGACCCGCTAAAAAAGGCGATATTGCTTTAGTTAGTTTTAAAGGAATTTTTGCAGATGATGGTAGTGCGATTGAAGGCGGAAGCGCAGATTCTATGGAGATTGAACTTGAAAAAGGCAGAATGATTCCTGGATTTATTGAAGGAGTTATAGGCATGGAAATAAACGATACAAAGCTTTTAAAATGTCAATTTCCTGATGATTATCAACAAAAAGAAGCCTGTGGAAGAAAAGCAGAATTTCAAATATCTCTTCAAGACATAAAAGCTAAAGAATTACCAGAACTGAATGATGATTTTGCAAAACAAGCCAGTGATAAAGATACTTTGGCTGAACTTCGTTCTGATCTTGAAAAAAGGTTAAAAGAGGATTTAAATAATCGACAAATTAAAAATCGCCAAGATTCCTTACTTGATGCTCTGGTAAAAGAACTTGAAGTAGAGTTACCAAAAAGCCTTATAGATCAAGAAGTTAGAGTAATCGTTGAACAAACAGCACAAAATTTTGCTCAGCAAGGAATTGATATCAAAACAATGATGACGCCAGAGATTGTTAAATCACTAATGGAATCCTCTAGAGAAGACGCAGAAAAAAAAGTTCGACAAAAACTAGCTTTAAGTGCACTAGCGACATCAGAAAAAATTGAAGTCTCAGCAGACGAAATACAATCCAAATTCAAAGAAGTACAAGCTGAACTAAAACTTTCAAAAGAAAAAAATATTTCCCCTGATCAGCTGAGACAAGCTATTTCAGATGATTTATTACAAGAAAAATTATTTATTTGGCTTGAAGAAAATAATATTGTTAAAGAACAGACAGCTAAACCTAAAGTAGAAGATAAAAAAAAGAAAGGTACCAAAAGCAGTGCGAACAGCTCAACAAATAAGATCAATAAGGATGAGAAAGAAACGAAAAGTTCAAAATCGCCCAAATCCTAGATTATCCTCATAGATTAAAGAGGTTAACGAACTGAATTTTTGCGTGTGATTGAAGCAAGAACAAATCATCCCATACATAGTCATTGGAACGAACCAGGTTTATTTTCAGGACCTGGTGTCTTGCCAACTGTTATTGAACAATCAGGTCAAGGAGATCGTGCATTTGATATCTATTCACGTTTGCTTAGAGAAAGAATTATTTTTCTTGGAACCGATGTTAATGATCAAGTTGCAGATGCTCTTGTAGCTCAGATGCTTTTTTTAGAAGCTGATGATCCAGAAAAAGATATTCAACTATATATCAACTCACCTGGAGGTTCAGTTACGGCAGGACTAGCTATCTATGACACCATGCAGCAAGTCAGTCCTGATGTCATAACAATCTGCTATGGACTAGCTGCGAGTATGGGGGCTTTTTTATTATCAGGCGGGAGTAAAGGTAAACGACTTGCCTTACCTAATTCAAGGATCATGATCCACCAACCTCTAGGTGGGGCCCAAGGTCAAGCTGTTGAAATTGAAATCCAAGCCAAAGAAATTCTTTATCTAAAAGAGACCCTAAATATTCTATTAGCTGAACATACTGGTCAAAATATTGAGAAAATTTCTGAAGACACTGATAGAGACCACTTCCTTTCTCCGAAAGAAGCGGTTGAATATGGCCTGATCGACAAAGTTGTTTCCAGTCTCAACTCAATATGAATCGTTAAGGAAAGCTGACAGTTCAGTGATCTTCAACGAACCTATTAATTAAGACTGCATACAATTAATCGGTCTCATAAACCTTTATTTGTGAAAGAGCTCGATGGCAAAGTTTGAGGCCCATCTGAAATGCTCCTTTTGTGGGAAAGCCCAAGATCAAGTGAGAAAACTAATCGCTGGTCCAGGAGTCTATATATGTGACGAATGTATTGATTTATGCAATGAAATTCTAGATGAGGAACTGATTGATACTCAAAGTCCTCATCGCAGTAGCAATGAGCAAAAACGCAAAGCAACTTCAACCTCTTCGACACAAAGTAAGCCCGCTCCTACTCTTGCATCAATTCCAAAACCTATTGAAATTAAAAAATTTCTTGATGAACAAGTTGTCGGTCAAGAACCAGCCAAGAAAATTCTCTCTGTAGCTGTCTATAACCACTATAAGAGACTTGCTTGGAAAGGAGATGGTTCTGGAGAAACAGATTTGACAGCAACCAAATTACAAAAATCTAATATTCTTTTAATTGGTCCCACAGGTTGCGGAAAAACATTATTAGCTCAAACCTTGGCGGAGATGCTTGATGTTCCATTTGCAGTAGCTGATGCAACAACACTTACAGAAGCAGGATATGTCGGAGAGGATGTAGAAAATATTCTTTTACGACTTCTTCAAAAAGCAGATATGGATGTTGACCTCGCTCAAAGAGGAATTATTTATATTGACGAAATTGACAAAATTGCTCGTAAAAGTGAAAACCCATCCATTACCAGAGATGTTTCAGGAGAAGGAGTTCAACAAGCGCTATTAAAAATGCTAGAAGGAACTGTAGCAAATGTCCCTCCTCAAGGGGGGAGAAAGCATCCCTATCAAGATGCTATTCAAATTGACACAAGTCAAATACTGTTCATTTGCGGCGGTGCATTTGTAGGGTTAGATGATTTAGTCCAAAAAAGACTTGGTAAAAATTCAATTGGATTTATTCCAAACGACAACAGAACTAGAAATAAATCAATGCGTGAAGTAAATGGAACACATTTAATTCAAAACTTAGAGCCAGACGATCTTGTGAAATACGGTCTCATTCCCGAATTCATTGGAAGAATGCCAGTTAGTGCAATTCTAGAACCATTAAATGCTAAGGCCCTTGAATCTATTCTCACAGAGCCAAGAGATGCTCTCGTTAAACAATTTAGAACTCTATTAAGTATGGATAATGTAGAACTATCATTTGATGAAGATGCTATTCAAGCAATAGCTCAAGAAGCTTATCGAAGAAAAACTGGAGCCAGAGCTCTTAGAGGAATTATTGAAGAAATCATGCTAGATCTAATGTATGATCTTCCTTCTCAATCAAATATCAAAGATTTTAAAGTAACCAAAGAAATGGTAGATGAAATAACAGGTGGTAAAATTGTCCCACTTCAAGCAAGTAAAAATAGAATTGTGAAAGAGTCTGCCTAAATAAATAATAATTAGTATTAAAGAATTGGCAAAATTAAATGAATTAGATCTTATAAAGCAAAACTAGATTTTTATCAAAAAATAAAAATTAGTAATAAGTATAATTGAAAGTTGTCTCCTTTAGACTTTTCAATATTATTATAATCAAAAAAAGATAATTAAAGTTCCTCGAGCTCCAACTTTCTAATAATGATAAAAGCTTATCAACCATTACATCACAAATATCGACCTAAAAGATTTGACGAGCTAATTGGCCAAGAACCCATTGCCACGACATTAAAACAGGCATTAATAAGTAACAGGATTGCTCCCGCATATATTTTTTCTGGACCAAGAGGTACTGGTAAAACATCTAGTGCAAGGATTTTCGCGAAATCACTCAATTGTTTGAACTATCAAAATGCCACAACAGAACCCTGCAACAAGTGTGAACTTTGCAAAGCAATAAGCGCAGGTAATGCCTTAGATATTATTGAAATTGATGCGGCGTCCAATACAGGAGTTGAAAATATACGTGAATTAATTGAAAGATCTAGATTTGCTCCTGTGCAAGCCAGATGGAAAGTCTATGTAATTGATGAATGTCATATGCTCTCAACAGCAGCATTCAATGCTCTTCTAAAGACGTTAGAAGAGCCACCTCCTAGGGTCGTTTTCATTCTTGCAACGACAGATCCACAAAGAGTTCTACCAACAATCCTAAGCAGATGTATGCGCTTTGATTTTCGTAGAATTGCTCTCAATGATTTAAAGAAGCATCTAGCAAATATTGCCACTAAAGAAGGAATACTAATTGACGAAGAAGCTTTATTATTAATTGCTAAACGCTCTCAAGGAGGATTAAGAGATGCCGAAAGCATGCTTGATCAACTTAGTTTACTTCCATCACCAATAAAAACATCAACAATTTTCAATTTAATAGGTGCCGTCCCAGAAGAAGAGCTAATAAGATTAGCGACAGCACTTACACATAAAGATCCAAAACTTATTTTAAATACTTGTCGAGAACTACTTGAAATAGGGAAAGAACCAATCGCTATACTGCAAGGAATAGCATCAATCTTAAGAGATTTAGTTATTACCAAAATATCAGATAAACCAAGTGATTTATGTAATATTTCTCAAGAGCATAATCAAAGTATACTAAGCCTTGCGAACGAAATAAAACTTGAACATATTCTCAGTTTACAGTCAAAATTAAAGGGTTCAGAAAGCCAAATTAGAAATAGTATCCAACCTAGATTATGGCTAGAAATTCTCCTATTAGGTTTACTCTCGGAACAAAATAGTGAGCCTCAAAAAAATATCGATAAATTTATAATTAACAAAAGAAATACTGCATATTCTCATGATAAAAGTATTCAGAATCAACCTGAAGAAAAGACTTCTTCCTTAACAAAAGAAGTCTTAATAGATGAAACAATAGAAAAAGAAAATCAGACGTCCAAAAATATTAATCTAGATGAGGCTTGGAACAAGGTTTTAGCAATGTTAGAACTTCCATCAACAAAGATGCTTCTTTCTCAGCAAGCAAAACTGGCAAGTTTAAATCATGATTCAGCAGAAATAACTATCTCAGAAAAATGGATAAATATGATCGCAAGTCGTAAAAATTTAATAGAAGAAGCCTTTAAAAAAGCATTAGGATCTCCAAAAAAAATTATTTTAATTAAACAATTAGAAGAAGTATATAGCCCAAAAGAAAAAATAATAGCAGAAGAAAGTAAACTCAAAAATAATCTTCAAGCAAATCAAAATATACAGAAGGAAAAAGATATAGAAAAGTCAACACAGAAAGTATCAAAAGATAGAAAACAAGATTTAAATACTAATTCTCAAGATATTAATGGAAAATCAATTGATAAACAAGCAAAACAACTCGCAGATTTCTTCAATGGAGAGGTTGTAAATCTTGAATGAAACTATATCTATAAATTAAACTCCTATATGATTAGTTTTTACCCAAACTAATTTTTTAGGGTATATTGACATTTTAAAAGCTACATAAGGTATAACAATAAACCAATGGCTAAGATAAATTAATGCGCCTAATATATTAATGATATTACCTGCTGGCAATTCAGGACCTTCACTTTTCCTATTACATCCTTTCCAATAAGCTAAACCAGATACACTAAATGCAGAGATAGAAAGAGGCCAATACAAAGGAATTTGACCAATCACAACGGATAGAATAACATCTATAAAAGATACAATTGGTAATGCATATTGCAATAAGAAGAAGCAAGCTAAATCCAGTCTATTTATATTATTTAAGCCTTTCGATGTTAGCAATGGCCAATAATCAAAAAATCTTTGAAGTCCACCCTCAGCCCACCTTTGTCTCTGCCTGAAAAGTGCTGAAATAGATCCCACTGCCTCTTCTTGAACTGGAGGATCCCACATTATTCCAATTGATGCTCTAGTTAATAAAAAGCGAAAGCTTAAATCTAAATCATCAGTGATTGTTTGTTCATTAAATCCCCCACATGAATCAAGTATTTTTCTGTTGATTAGCTGACCATTTCCTCGCAATTCAGCAACACCGCCACTAGCCAATCTACCTCTCTGAATAACTGCATCCATTGCCATCTCCATTGCTTGAAACGATGCAAGTTTATTCTGCTTGCAATTAACAACAGCTTTTCTTAGCTGAATAGCAGACCATCCCCCTTTTAAAGCAAGAGTAATACCTCTAAGCAAAATATCCTTTTGTAATTGAGCATCAGCATCAAGAATAAATAACCATTCTCCATTAATTACTTTTAAAACTGAATTGAGTGCCCCTGATTTACCACCTCCACTAAATCTTTTACGACTATGAATATGAATACTTGGGAATTTCTTGCTTAATTTGTTTAATAAAATAGGAGTACGATCCTGACTACCATCATCAATAATCCAAATAGAGATTTTCTGTTCTGGATATTCAATAGATAATAACCTACTAACTAATCCCTCAATTACATTTTCTTCATCACGAGCGGCCACCAAAACATCCACTGTCGGTAATTTTTCAAAGTATTCTTTATCAGTGAATATTTCATCATTTTTTAATTGATAGTTCTCTCTTCGGTCTCGTAAAACCACTCTTAAGCCATAACCGCCTAACAAAAAAGCAAGCGTAATTGCAGGAAAAAGATTTCTTGCAGGTTCAAGTAAATGAGGAAATACTCCTGCCCAACCGCAGCAAATCAAAAACAATGCTGACTTTCTGCGACGATTATCTCCTCTGATTTTGGCTAATGCCATGGAGCTTACATCGGTCAGCTAACGACTCTAAGGTGATTTACTCGCTAAGGCAAAAATTCATATTTTGTTTTTGGATAATAATGAGAAAGAATTTGCTCAGGAGTCCAACCATTTCTTCCCAACTCTATAGCCCCAGACTGGGACATTCCAACCCCATGGCCAAATCCTCCACCAGAAAAACGCCATTGACCTTCTTTAACTTCATTAACAACAAACAAAGTGCTAGGTAATTGACGAAAAACTCGTCGAATATCGTCAAGTCTTAGTAAAAATTCAGATCCAGTTTTTCCAACAATTTTCAAAACTGTCGCTCTGCCACTTGGTCCTCTTTCTAAAACCTTGATTGTTTTTAGAGAAAACGATCCAGAAACTTTCTTAGCCACTCTTAACTGAGCTGCTAACTGAGCACTATTAAAAACCCTAGTCCATCTAAAAAGTGAGTGGTCAAAACCAAAGGCCTTGGAATCGTCTAACAAAAATGATTTCAAATTATTTTCATTAGATAATGGTAATTTCACTGCACCAGACCAAGACGCTGGGCCATCTAGTCGCATTCTTAAATACGGTACTGGATTAGTTGCCCATGCCTCATCATAAGAAGCCATTACTCCACCATTTGTGGCGTGATAAACAGCACTAATTGGTTTTTGATCCCAAGTAAGAATTTTCCCGGTAGTTTTCAAGATGGCGTTTTTTATTTTTTTACTAGCCTGAGAGGGGTCTTTATAAACCTGACATTGTGTATCACTGCAAAGGTTATAACCATCAATATCAAATCTATGACTATTAGCTATAGCCCATGTTCTCGCAAGCACTGCCTGTGCTGCCAATGCTGCAGGAGGTGAATTAGACCCGATTTCATGTGGTACAACACCGAGTAGATAACGTTCCAAAGGAACATGTTCAATCAAAGTCCAACTTCCATAAGCATCCAATTGAATGGAAAATGGACCTGAATAAATCCCATCTTTCCAGTTCAAACCTTCTGGAGCATGAATATTAATAGGTCCTTCTAAGGAAATTTTTCCAATTTTTGTATCTAAAAACGGGACAACTGTTTTGACAACTTTTATTTTTTGATAAGTAGATTTTATTGACTTTGGAATCTTCACCTCCTCTGACAACCAAATCTCCCAGTCTTTCGGGTGCGCAATAGTTGATTTTATTCTTTTATTTTTTAAATCATTTGAAACTCTTTCAGCAGATTCAAAACTCGCGAAAGGACCTATTTTTTGACGAACAAATATTTTTGGATGCTCTAATCTTTTACTTCTCCAACCAATATTTATCTCTTTTGATTTATGAATAACTCCATTAGCATCCTCCAAAATCAAGCTTTTTTTATTACTAGATAAAGACAAATATGGAGAACTATGATTATTTATAACTTCCCTACCTAAATATGATTCTAATCCAACTAATAATACTTTTTTATCATTGCTAATTGAAACTGTTTTCGGAAGAATTTGATGTGTTGGGAACCGTTTATTTCCTAAAGCAAGTGAGGCAGCAGAATGGTTTGAATGTTGAAACCCATAAAAAAGAACAAGACTACAGAGAAAAAACCGAATATTTTGTGATCTCAAATAACTTTTAATAACCATAAAAATCACCTTTAATTAATAATTTAATAATTTTTGGGTTGGCTTAAGTACGCCTTAGGTCTTATTGTTGATAACTAAACATTCATGTTCAATGCCTAAGCTCAAGACCCGCAAAGCTGCCGCAAAGCGGTTCAAAGCAACTGGCACTGGCAAATTCATGAGGCGTCGTGCCTTTCACAATCACTTACTCGATCATAAAAGCCGGAAATTAAAGAGACACCTTTCCACAAAAGCTGTTGTTGACGAACGTGATGCTGAGAATGTGAGTCTTATGCTCCCTTATGCATAAAAACTACTTACAACAATTTGAGTAGTCCAATTAATTTTTGATTTTTAATTATGGCACGCGTCAAAAGAGGAAATGTCGCTCGCAAGCGTAGAAATAAAATTCTGCGTCTAGCTAGAGGTTTTAGAGGCGGAAACGGTACTCTATTTCGCACTGCAAACCAAAGAGTCATGAAAGCTTTATGCAATGCATATAGAGACAGGAGACGTCGCAAACGTGACTTTAGACGTCTATGGATTGCAAGAATTAATGCTGCAGCAAGGTTGAATGGTTTGAGTTATAGCAAGTTTATAGGTGGATTAAAAAAAGAAGACGTACGAATAAATAGAAAAATGTTGGCTCAGTTAGCCGTAATAGATCCTAAAAGCTTCACAAATATTGCAGATGAAGTGAAAAGCTGAATATAATTTTAAAGACCTAGTAAGAATTAAACTTAATGAAAATACCGGCAAAATTAATTCAAAGTAAGCTAGAGAAAGAAATTTCTTAAATTAAATGTATTTATTAATAAAAACAATAATATATACAGAAGTATTCAGGTTATTTTGCAGGTATTAAAAATGATTCTTAACCTGCCTCAGACCTATTTAATTGGTTTATGTTGTCTTTTGTTAGTAATTGCGATCTTAGTTGGTCGACAACTTTTCAAGGTCAGAAAAGATGAAATTAAACTGATCAATTTAGAAAAAACTGTTTCTGATATTGAACAAGACGCAGCAATTATGTACGAATTAGCTTCTGTTCAGTTGAAAAAAAGATTGTATCCACAAGCAACATCAACTCTCAAAAAAGCATTAAAACAACTTAATGATGAACCCGATGAAGCCAAAGCACTTATTGAAAATGCCCTAGGCTTTGCTCTTGCTGCGCAAAATGACTTTAAATCAGCTGTTATTCATTATAAAAAAGCTTTAAAAGCAAAGTCAGAGTATTCTGTAGCTTTAAATAATCTTGGATTTGCTTATCAACAATTGCTGCAAGAAAATGAAGCTTACAAAAATTATCAAGAGGTCTTAAAATTTGACCCTAATAATAAAACTGCAAAGTTGCAAATAAAAAAAATTGAACGTCGAACAGGTATAACAAATGCTCCGTCTTTAGAAAAAAAAGGCTTCTAAAACATACATCTTTTATTAAAAATATTTTTAACTATGAAAGGCTCAGATCAATTTCTTAAAATTGGGGATAAAGAATTCAGAAGCAGACTATTAGTTGGAACAGGGAAATACTCTTCATTAGAAGTGATGCAAAATAGCTTAAAAACAACAAACTGTGAAATAGTTACTGTCGCGGTAAGAAGAATTAAAGGGTTAGAAAGTGGGCATAAAGGTTTAATGGAAGCTATCGATTGGAAAAAAATTTGGATGCTTCCTAATACTGCTGGTTGTACCAATGCAGAAGAAGCTATTCGGGTAGCAAGACTGGGAAGAGAATTAGCAAAGTTAGCTGGTCAAGAAACTAATAATTTTGTAAAACTGGAGGTCATCCCTGACAAGAAATATTTACTACCCGATCCAATAGCTACATTAAAAGCAGCAGAGCAATTAGTAAAAGAGGGTTTCACTGTGCTCCCTTACATTAATTCTGATCCATTAATTGCCAAAAAACTTGAAGAGATTGGCTGCGCAACTGTAATGCCGCTCGGTTCTCCCATCGGATCCGCGCAAGGTATAAGAAATGCAGCAAATATTGCAATGATTATTGAAGAAGCCCAAATTCCAATAATTATTGATGCCGGTATTGGAGTCCCTAGCGAGGCGGCACAAGCACTTGAAATGGGAGCAGATGCCGTACTTATAAACAGCGCAATAGCATTATCAAACAATCCTGTTTTAATGTCTAATGCATTCGCCAAAGCGACTGAAGCGGGAAGAGATGCTTACTTATCTGGAAGACTCAAAAGAAGTTCACTTGCTAACCCCAGTTCGCCTTTTGATGGAGTTATTTCAAAAAATTAGATTAAAACGTTAAAAATTAGTAACGTAATAACCTAAATGACGAAAAATCATGACAGTAACTAAAGAAAGTGAAGGTCGACTGAATGCTTTTGCAAATGAACCAAAAATTGAAGTGCTCTTAAAAGAAAGCAGTAACAACAAAGGGTCTTGGCTTTTTACCCTTAGTGGAGGTATCCTTGTAATTGGACTAATTGCGTTTTCTTTAACAATCAAGTGAAATCCTTATAGTAGCTTGAAGAATATGAGCATTAGCTCTTTCTTTTGGAGTTTGGGGTGAAAGTTTTTGTTCTTGGCGGCGATGGCTTCTGCGGATGGCCTTGTGCGGTGAATCTGGCTGATAAAGGTCACGATGTTTTAATCGTGGATAATCTCAGCCGTCGAAAAATCGATGTTGACCTTGAAGTTGACTCCCTTACACCAATCTCAAGTATTGGTGAAAGGATCAACGCATGGTCTGAAATCGGTGGAAAGCCGATGCGATTTATTCATTTAGATCTTTCTTGTGAATATCAAAGGCTTTTAGATCTCTTAATTGAAGAAAAGCCCGATTCAATTGTTCATTTTGCTGAACAACGCGCTGCTCCATATTCCATGAAAAGCAGCGCAACAAAAAGGTATACCGTTGATAACAACGTTAATGGTACGCATAACCTTCTTGCTGCAATAGTTGAATCAAAATTAGATATTCATATCGTTCATCTTGGAACGATGGGTGTTTATGGATATGGCTCTCATCGTGGAGCAACCATTCCCGAGGGATACTTAAAAGTTGAAGTACCTCAACCAGATGGAAGTCGATTTGAAGAAGAAATTCTTCATCCAGCAAGTCCTGGAAGCGTTTATCACATGACAAAAACGCTTGATCAATTACTTTTTCTTTATTACAACAAAAACGATCAAATCAGAATAACCGATCTTCATCAAGGAATCGTATGGGGAACAAATACAGAAGCCACCAGTCGTGATCCAAGACTGACAAATCGTTTTGACTATGATGGTGACTACGGAACAGTGCTTAATAGATTTTTAATGCAAGCCGCTATTGGATATCCTTTAACTGTCCATGGCACAGGGGGGCAAACCAGAGCTTTTATTCATATTCGTGATTCAGTTAAATGCGTGCAACTAGCTTTAGAAAATCCACCAGTCCAAGGAGAAAGAGTAAAAATCTTTAACCAAATGACTGAAAGTCATCAAGTAGGAGAATTAGCAAAAAAAATTGCCTCTCTTACTGGAGCAAAAATTAATTTTCTGCCTAACCCAAGAAACGAAGCTGTTGAAAATGATTTAATCGTGGACAACCGTTGTTTTATTGAACTAGGCTTAGATCCCACTACTCTTGACGATGGTCTACTTGCCGAAGTTGTAGATGTTGCTAAAAAATGGTCTAATCGTTGTGATCTAAAACGAATACCTTGTGTATCTGCTTGGACATCAACCCAAGAACAAGCAATAAATGAATCCTAAATCAATCCGATACCCAATCCTCGATAGTCCAGCAAAGTGAAGATAGCCTTTTTTACCGAAACCTTCCTGCCAAAAGTTGATGGAATAGTAACGCGACTTACCAAAACTATTCAAAATTTAGTTGAATTAGGTGATGAGGTTCTTATTTTCTGTCCAGAAGGTTGTCCATCAAGCTATATGGGAGCAAAAGTTATAGGGGTAGCAGCTATGCCGTTACCGTTATATCCAGAACTCAAGTTAGGACTACCTGGGCCAGCAGTATCAGAAGAATTAGAAAGATTCAAACCTGATCTTATACATGTTGTAAACCCAGCTGTATTGGGCTTAGGAGGTATTTGGCTTGCTAAAACAAATAATATTCCATTAATTGCTAGTTATCACACGCATCTACCTAAATATCTCGAACACTATGGCATGGGGATGTTGGAACCACTTTTGTGGGAATTGCTTAAAGCCGCGCATAATCAAGCAACTTTGAATCTCTGTACTTCTAGTGCCATGGTTGAAGAACTATCAGACAAAGGTATTCAAAACACCGCTTTATGGCAAAGAGGAGTAGATACAGACATTTTTAGGCCAGAATTAAGAAACGATCAAATGAGAGCTCGTCTATTAGGAAATTTCAGTGATGAAGGATCTCTGCTTATTTATGTGGGAAGACTTTCTGCAGAAAAACAAATCGAGAGAATTAAACCTGTACTTGAAGCATTACCCAACACCAGACTTGCTTTAGTTGGAGATGGGCCATATAGACAACAATTGGAAAAGATTTTTCAAGGAACCGCAACAACATTTGTAGGCTATTTAAGCGGGAATGCACTAGCCAGTGCCTATGCCTCTGGAGATGCCTTTTTATTTCCCTCAAGCACTGAAACCCTTGGCCTCGTTCTTTTAGAAGCCATGGCAGCAGGATGTCCAGTCGTGGGAGCAAATAAAGGTGGGATCCCCGATATTATCTCCGATGGTAAAAATGGGTGTTTATATAATCCTGATGGTGAAGATGATGGTGCTGCTAGCTTGATTGAAGCTACAAAAAGATTATTAGGGAATAAGGTAGAGCGAATAGCATTAAGAAAATCTGCTCGTTTAGAAGCTGAGCAATGGGGATGGAGTGGAGCTACTACTCAATTGAGAAATTATTACAAAAACGTGCTAGAAAAAAACCAATCCAAGCTTGCTGCTTAGGGATCTATGCAGCGTGTGGAGGAGGTGTAGGTGAATTAAATGATTGCAAAGGAAGAACCAAAGTCGCCCAGTTATTCGCTCTCTCTGGTCTTTTCTTCCTTGGCTGACGTATTCCAAATGGCACTCTAACTACGTTAGTTCCTGATACTTGCAAAAGCTCTCCTTTACTTAAAATAGAGTCAAGACAATTAGAAAAAGCAGGTAATACTAAATCCTCTTTCTTAGTTGCTTGATCAGAGAGATCAAATGATCTATCTTTTGTCATTTTGTCCCCATATAATTTAATACTGCAGCAAAGATTAATAAAAATCTTTGAAGAGCAGCAAAAAGAAAACCGAAAATAGGTTTTCGTCCAAAATGTAACTAGAAAAACACGTTTTAACCAGTCTTCAATGTGTATGGATTTCTTCAAAGTCTTCAACTGAAGGGCAACTACATATCAAATTCCTGTCTCCAAAAGCATTATTTATTCTTGAAACAGATGGCCAAAATTTGTAATTTTGCTGATCAGGCAATGGGAAAGCTGCCTCTTCTCTTGTATAAGGGTTTTTCCAATTATCAGACGTAACTGCATTCAAAGTATGAGGAGATTGCTTTAAAGGGTTATTTATTGGATCAACATTTCCTAATTCTATTTGTTTAATTTCTTCGCGTATTCCAATCATCGCATCACAAAATCGATTTAATTCAGACAAACTTTCACTTTCAGTTGGCTCAACCATCAAAGTTCCTGCAACAGGCCAACTAATCGTTGGGGAATGAAAACCATAATCCATCAATCTCTTCGCAATATCTTCAACTTCGATGCCTAATTGACTCTTAAGTGGTCTTAAGTCCAATATGCACTCATGAGCAACTAAACCATTGGGATCTTTAAATAAAATCGGGTAATAATGCTCAAGCCGTTTGGCTAAATAATTTGCAGAAAGGATTGCGATAGAACTAGCTTTACGTAATCCATCCTTACCCATCATTCGAATATACATCCAACTGATGGGCAAGATTCCAGCGCTTCCAAAAGGAGCTGCAGAGACTGCTGGAATTCCTTTATCTCCACCACACTTAACTATTGGATGTCCTGGTAAATAAGGCAATAAATGTTCAGCAACGGCTATGGGTCCAACTCCTGGGCCACCACCACCATGAGGTATTGAAAAAGTTTTATGCAAATTCAAGTGGCAAACATCAACGCCATATCTGCCCGGACGACAGATTCCCACTTGAGCATTTAAATTTGCACCATCTAAATAAACTTGTCCGCCATTCTTATGAATTATTTCGCATATTTCACGAATATTTGGTTCAAAAACACCATGTGTTGAAGGATAAGTGACCATTAAGGCTGCCAAATCCTTTGAGTAGATATTTGCTTTATAACGTAAATCTTTCAAATCAACGTTTCCATATTCATCACAATTAACTGAAACAACTCGAAAACCAGACATCACTGCACTTGCAGGATTTGTCCCATGGGCACTGGTAGGAATTAAGCAAATATTTCTATAACCTTCTCCAGATGACTTATGCCATGCTCTAATTACAAGTAAACCTGCTAATTCTCCTTGTGAACCAGCATTAGGCTGCAAAGAAACCCCTTCAAAACCAGTCAAAGAAGACAACCATAGTTCCAAATCATTAATTATTTGTTGATATCCACTGAACTGTTCTTTAGGAGCAAAAGGATGAATTAATGAAAATTCTTTCCATTCAATTGGTAGTAATTCTGCCGCTGCATTTAACTTCATAGTACAACTTCCCAGTGGAATCATTCCTTGGACTAATGAAAAATCTTTCGCAACTAAGCGATGTATATACCTCATCAAATCTGTCTCACTATGATATTTATTAAATACAGATTGTTGTAACCAAGGTTTTTCTCTTAATGGAATTCCTTCTAAAAAATCTTTTTTAATACCAATCTCTGAGAGATCTTGAGTTTCCTTACCTTTGATTTCTGCAAGTATCTTATATAGTTTAAAAAGCTCTTCATCAGAACTTAATTCATCAAAAGCAACTCCAAAGCCAGTTGAATCTATAAGGTTAGATCCAAGAGGAAGAATCCTAAGATTAAAGCCTTGTAAAGATGCTAAATTATGAATTTGAGGAGCTTCTTGGCAATAAATATCAACACTATCAAACCTTACTCCTGACTGAATGGGATATTCAAGATAACTCAAAATAGCTTCAAAAGAAGCTCTATATTTCATCACTTTCCTTGCTATTGAAATCAGTCCATTAGGGCCATGATAAATCACATAAAATGATGAAAGAATAGCCAACAAAGCTTGTGCAGTGCATATATTGCTGGTTGCCTTATCTCTGCGTATATGTTGCTCTCTTGTTTGAAGAGCAAGCCTTAAAGCTGGATTGCCTTCCATATCAACAGAGCTTCCTACTATGCGACCTGGAATTTGCCTCTTATATTTATCCCTAGTTGCAAAAAAAGCTGCATGCGGGCCACCCAAGGCAATTGGAACTCCAAATCTCTGAGTACTTCCAATGGCTATATCAGCCCCAAGTTCACCAATAGGTCTCATTACAACTTGAGCTAATGGATCAATTGCGACACTGACAAGAGCGTCAACTTCGTGAGCTTTATTGATTAGTAACGAAGGATCCCAAACCAAACCACTTTTCCCAGGAAGCTGAAGCAGAACACCAAAAGTATTCTTATCAATTTCTGCATAATTGCGATCAAACAATTTCACAGAAATTCCCAAAGGTTCGGAACGAGTTTTCAAAACAGCAAGTGTTTGAGGTAGAACTTCTTTATCAACTAGAAATCGTTTAGCATCATTGTTTTTTTTAACAGCAAAACTTAAACTCATTGCCTCTGCTGCTGCAGTAGCTTCATCAAGTAAAGATGCATTCGCTATCGGCAAACCAACTAATTCTGTAATTAAAGTCTGAAAATTAAACAAGGCCTCCAGTCTTCCCTGAGAAATTTCTGCTTGGTAGGGGGTATAAGCTGTATACCAGCAAGGATTTTCTAAAACATTTCTTTGAACAACTGGTGGAATGACTGTAGAGAAATATCCCAATCCAATAAGAGAACGGAAATTAATATTTCTCTGAGCAATTTTATTTATTGCGTCTAAAGCTTCAACTTCATTGCAGCCAAAGGGAACTTCATCTTCAACTAAAGAAGAATCAAAAATTTCCTTTGGGATTACTGAACCAATAAATCTTTCTAAGTCACCAAACCCGAGCTTCTCAAGCATTAAAGCTTCGTCTTCATGACTTGGGCCTATATGTCTAGACTGAAAATTAGAGTCCTTTGATTCATCAAGGAACATGAGCTTGTTCTCAAGCACAATAAAATTAAACTATTAGAAAGAGTTCAATAATAGAAATATTTTCCTACTTTGTCGCATGAAAAATCAAAATCACATTTTATGCTGAAATTTTCTTTGTATAAGTAGCTGCATCCATGAGTTCTTTTAATTGATCTTTATTCTCAGGACGCACAATTAATAACCACCCTTCCCCATGAGGGTCATTTTGCAATTCTTCTGGACTAGCCAAAACCGAATCATTTCTGTGAACAATTTCTCCACTTATAGGGGCGTGCAGATCTTCAACTGCCTTAACTGACTCAACATTCCCAAAAGTTGATCCCTTGGTAAGGATTGAGCCTTGCTCAGGAAGATCAACGAAAACTATATCCCCCAATTGATCTACAGCAAATTCGCTAATCCCAATGCGCACAAATTCATTATCAACAAAAGCATATTCATGACTATCAGCAAAAAGAAAATGATCAGGAAAGGAAAAACCCATTGCGCTGATAACTAAAACGCTTCACTATTGTGAGACAGTTTGATGAATCCTGCCCGAAATAAATTAGATAATGCATGAATTAAAGCAATTTTGACATGTGATCGATGTGAACCTCCTTGTATAAAAAGATCAAATGGAGGTTTCATAGGAGCATCTGCAGATAACTCACTAGTACTGCCATCAATAAAAGTTCCACCTGCCATGACTAAATTATTTTCATACCCAGGCATAGAAGCAGGAATTGGATCAAGATAAGATCCAACGGGTGATTTTTCTTGAAAGGACCTACAAATTATTTTTAATGCTTTTGGATCACCAATCCTGACAACTTGAATCAAATCTCCTCGTAAAGAACCTGCGGATGGTGAGACATTAAAACCAAGCTCACTAAAAGTAGCTGCAATAAGTTCGGCTCCAATTAAAGACTCTGCAACCATCTGAGGAGCTAAAAAAAGGCCTTGCAAAATAATCCTATTCAAATCAAAAGTGATACCACCTTCTGACCCAATACCAGGAGCAGTTAAACGACAACATGCTTTACCAACTAAATCTGCTTTACCAGCAACGTATCCACCTGTTGGAACAATTGTTCCACCTAAATTTTTAATCAATGATCCTGCAATTAAGTCAGCACCTACATCAGTTGGTTCTGTATCTTCAACAAATTCTCCATAACAGTTATCAACAAAACAAATACAATTAGGCTGTTTTTTATGACATAAATCGCAAATTCTTTTAATAACATCAATTGTTAAAGATGGTCGCCATGTATAGCCACAACTTCTTTGAATGAAAATTAGTTTCCTTGGAATCTCCAAAGCCTTCTCTAAAGCCAAAAAATCAACATTTCCATCTTTTTCAAAAGATATATCATCATATGAAACTCCAAATTCAATAAGTGACCCCTGTCCATTTCCTCTCAAACCAATCACTTCCTCCAAAGTCTCATAAGGCTTTCCAGTTACAGAAAAAAAGTTATCTCCGGGTCTTAAGACTCCAAATAATGCTGAAGTAATAGCATGAGTTCCGCTTACGAACTGCAGTCTGACTGCTGCTTTCTCTGTATTGAAAATATTGGCAAAGATTTCATCAATAACTTCTCTTCCTAAATCTCCATGACCATATCCAGTCAACGAGGCAAAATGCTGCACATTTAAACGGGATTGAGAAAATGCTTTTAGTACTTTTTCTAATTTAAAAGTTACATTATCAGTATGATATCTAATTGAGGTATATATTTTTTCTTCTATAGATTGAATAAACTTCTTAGCAAATTCGTCTGACATATGTTGATTTATTTTATTTCCCATAAATAGAGATAATTATTATCAATCAGAAAAAATAATTTCTAATTTTTCTTGATCTTTTAATAATAATCCCCTTTGGCGAAGATTATCTAGAAAATCATCTGCTCCTTGTCCTTCAATAGCATTTAAGGTCCTGTTAGTAGCATGTAAATCTAATAATTCACCGTCCAGTTCCTCTGCTGTGTAATCTCTTAAGCCTGCCATAACTTCTGCAAATCTCTCTCTTCGTTGTTTTTTACTAACTGGATAAGCAGCCATTACTTGCTCACCACAAATCCGCCAAGACTTACCTTTGCAAAGATAATCCGCGAGAGATGCACTTAAAAAAGAAGCCTCATTATCCTCAATAAACCAATCAAAGGATGACGGCAAAGAAGCTAAACCAACAAAAATCTCAAAAAAATCACCCGCTGAAAGTGGATTTCCTTCATTCCCCTCAACTGGTATAGCAGAATCAACAAGAATTTTAAGCAGTTCAGGATTAACTATCGACAAATGATTTTTTATCTTTTCTAGGCCGAGAGATAAAGCTTTATTGACTTTGCCCAAAGCAAAAAAAACTTCTGGACTAGGAGATACAAGCTTTCCATTTCGTAAATTAGAAATCTGAGAACTATGTACTCTACCTAAATCAAGAGATTCAGCTAACGCAGGAAGCACCTTGTGAGACCAAGCATTTCGCTCATGCCAAACATGAATCAAGTGCGCCATCGCTCTTCGACCAGCTATTAATTCATCGCGGAAACCAGACTTCACAAATCACGTACAGAATCAACAAAAAGACCTGATAAGGATCCTTATCGTCTATCATATACGATAACTAGACGCATCACTAATGGTTTCCAGTGTGATCGAGGCTTCGGCTCCATTTTCAAAACCAGTCTCTGGTGACAAAGCAATGGAGGCTTCAAGAAAGCTTCAGGAACCTTTATCGACTCGAATATCAACTCGACACAACATCAAGAAAGCACGCAAAAGATGGGGGACGGTACTTTTTATGGGAGGAATACATTCTCTAACCATTTTTGCATTACAAGCTAAATTTTGGAGCTGGCAGGCATTCTCTGCATTTCTGATCCTTTATTGGCTTACTGCATGTCTAGGAGTAACAACTGGATATCATCGCCTTTTATCTCACCGCTCGTTTCAAGTGCCTAAGTGGCTAGAAAGATTTTTTGCCACTTGTGGAGCAATAAGTTGCCAACATGGACCAATTGACTGGGTTGGGCTACATAGACATCACCATACTTTTTCTGATACCGAGGCTGATCACCATGACAGTAATAAAGGATTTTGGTGGAGTCATATGGGATGGATGTTTGAAGATGTGGCCGCAATGAAAGCTGTTAATAGGCTTGCAGGTGATTTAAACAAAGATCCTTACTATCGCTTTTTAAATAAATATTTTTTACTTCTTCAACTACCATTAGGAGCTTTTCTTTTTTGGATTGGTACAGCAACTGGGGCAGGAGGATGGGCCCTAGTCCTGTGGGGCATTCCTCTTCGTCTTGTTTTTGTTTATCACATAACCTGGCTCGTTAATTCTGCTACTCATTGTTGGGGAACTATTGCTTATGACAGTGGAGATAATTCCAAAAATAATAAATGGGTAGCAGCTCTAACATTTGGGGAAGGATGGCACAATAATCACCATGCATTCCCAAGTTCTGCAAAGCATGGGCTCCATAAAAACCAAATTGACCTAACTTGGCAGCATATACGTTTTTTAAACGCCCTTGGACTAGCTAAAAAGATTCGATTACCTATCGCATCGTAAAGTTATCCATAACTAATTAAGCATATCTAAAAATCAATCCATGGCTAAACGAGTTCAAGTTGTTCTAAATGAAGACATAAAAAGTCTTGGTAAAGATGGTGACCTTGTCGAAGTTGCCCCTGGTTATGCAAGAAACTATTTATTACCAAATAGAAAAGCCTTACCAGTAACCCCGACTGTTCTAAAGCAAGTCGAGCATAGAAGAGCAAAACAAGCTGAAAAAGAGGCTGCAAAAAAACAAGAGGCTATAGATTTCCAAACAGCTCTAGTTACAATTGGGCGGTTTACAGTTAAAAAGCAAGTAGGTGAAGATGGGGTTTTATTTGGAACCGTGACAAATGGAGATATTGCTGACGTTATCAAGGAGGTAACTAAAAAAGAAATTGACCGCAGAGAAATTTCTGTCCCTGAAATTCATGGAGTAGGGAAATATAAGGTTCAAATCAAACTTCACAGTGAAGTAAATGCTGAAATAAACCTTGAAGTTGCTAGTTACTAATAGTTGCATATCGCCAATAGATAGCCAAAGTAAGAGACCTCTGGTACGGCTTCAATAAATGATTAGCGACCCCTCCTCAAATAACGGAGATTTGTCAAAATCAGTTGGAAATTTTGGAAGATCCAAAACTTCCAAAATTGATACTCCCAAATTTGAAGCTCAACCCGATCAAATACCACCTCAAAACTTAGAAGCAGAAGAATCTGTTTTAGGTGGGATTCTTCTAGATCCTGATGCGATAAGCCGAATAGCAGATTTCTTACAACCTGAAGCTTTTTATATTGCTGCACATCGAGAGATTTTCCGAACTGCGTTAATGCTGCATAGCCAAGGTAAGCCAACAGACTTAACTGCTATGAGTGCATGGCTTGCTGATACTAATTCATTAGAAAAAATAGGAGGCAATAATCGGTTAGTTGAATTAGTCGAAAGAGTTACATCCACAGCCTCAATTGAGCAAGTTGCAAAATTAATAAGTGACAAATTCCTCAGAAGACAATTAATTCGATCTGGGAATGAAGTGATCAAATTAGGATTTGATCAAAGTCTTCCGATGGAAGATGCAATAGATCAAGCAGAACAAAAGATCTTTGCCATTAGCCAAGAGCAACCATCCAAAGGCCTAACCCCTACAGCAGAAATTCTTACAAGTACTTTTAATGAAATTGAAAGTCGTTCATTAGGAAAATCTGTAGCTGGCATACCCGTAAATTTTTATGATCTTGATGCAATGACTCAAGGTCTTCAAAGAAGCGATCTAATCATTGTTGCAGGCAGGCCAGCTATGGGTAAAACATCAATTGTCCTTAATCTTGCAAAAAACGTAGCTCAACTTCATGACCTACCAGTGTGCATATTTAGTCTTGAGATGAGTAAAGAGCAATTAACTTATAGATTACTATCTAGTGAGGTAGGGATTGAAAGCGGAAGATTAAGAACTGGTCGATTGCAGCAGGATGAGTGGCCACTTTTGGGACAAGGTATAAACACACTAGGTCAATTACCAATCTTTATTGACGACAAACCAAATTCCAGTGTTCTTGAAATGCGCTCATTATGTAGGCGATTGATTGCAGAACAAGGCAAGGAACTGGGCCTGATTATTATTGATTACTTGCAACTAATGGAAGGTAGTACACCAGATAATCGAGTACAAGAAATATCAAGAATTACAAGAGGTCTGAAAGGTATGGCCAGGGAACTCAAAGTTCCTGTGATAGCACTATCTCAATTAAGTCGAGGGGTGGAATCAAGAACAAACAAAAGACCAATGCTAAGCGACCTGCGTGAATCAGGTTCAATAGAACAAGACGCTGATTTAGTTTTGATGATTTATCGAGATGAGTATTACAATCCCGAAACAACTGACAGAGGTATTACAGAAGTAATAGTCACCAAGCATAGAAATGGTCCAGTAGGCACAGTTAAATTACTATTTGAACCACAATTCACTAGATTCAGAAACCTTGCGGCTTAACTCCTGAAAAAGATCCAAGCACCCAAAAATGAGTTGATTGATGATGAATAAAAATTCCATAAATGAAATATTTGATGTAATTGTTGTTGGCGGTGGTCATGCCGGCTGTGAAGCTGCATTAACATCAGCCAGATTGGGTTTAAATACCGCTTTATTTACACTCAATCTTGATAGGATTGCATGGCAACCATGTAATCCTGCTATAGGAGGACCTGCAAAAAGCCAGCTAGTCCATGAAGTTGATGCATTAGGAGGAATAATAGGAAAATTAGCAGATTCAACAGCTCTTCAGAAAAGAGTACTTAACTCAAGTAGGGGACCAGCTGTAAGAGCTTTAAGAGCACAAACAGATAAACGCTTATATGCCAATGAGATGCTTAAAGCACTTCGAGAAACGCCGAATCTTAAGATTCGAGAGGCTATGGTTACAGGCCTAGAAATAGAAACTTTTTCTAAAAAAGACATTCGTTTTAAGCCTGAAGGAACAGAAAGAATTGGTAAAATAAAGGGAATTAAAACTTATTTTGGAAGTATTTTTTCTGCTAAAGCAGTCGTACTTACAACTGGTACCTTTTTGGGAGGAAGGATTTGGATTGGCAATCAATCTATGAGCGCTGGTCGAGCAGGAGAACAGGCATCTGAAGGCTTAACAGAAGAATTACAAAAATTAGGTTTTACCACTGATCGGTTAAAAACAGGAACACCTGCAAGAGTGGACAGACGAAGTATTGATTTTGGTTCTCTTGATGAACAAATTAGTGACGCTTCAGACCGATTTTTTTCCTTTGACCCTGCTTCATGGAAAAGTGGCGAGCAGATGAGTTGCCATATCACTCGTACAACAAAAGAAACTCACGAACTTATCAAAAAGAATCTTCATTTAACTCCTATTTATGGTGGTTTCATAGATAGCAAAGGGCCAAGATATTGCCCTTCAATCGAAGATAAAATCGTTCGGTTCGCTAACAAAGATTCGCACCAAATTTTTCTAGAACCTGAAGGAAGAGATACTCCAGAAATTTATGTGCAAGGTTTTTCCACTGGGTTGCCTGAAAACTTACAATTGGAACTTTTGAGAACCCTTCCAGGATTAGAGCAATGCGTAATGCTGAGACCAGCCTATGCAGTTGAATATGACTATCTTCCGGCTACTCAACTCCTACCATCATTAGAAACAAAAAAAATTACTGGGTTGTTTAGTGCTGGACAACTTAATGGAACAACAGGATACGAAGAAGCCGCTGCACAAGGCTTAGTAGCAGGTTTAAATGCTGCAAGATTAGTAAAAAATCAAAACGAAGTTATCTTTGGTCGTGAAAGTAGTTACATAGGGACTATGATTGATGACCTAGTTTCAAAAGACTTAAAAGAACCTTATAGAGTATTAACAAGCCGAAGTGAATATCGATTAGTACTTAGAAGTGATAATGCAGACAGAAGACTAACTCCACTGGCTCACCAGCTAGGACTAATTGATGAAAGAAGATGGAAGATATATAGTGCCAAAAAAGAATCTATAGAAATAGAAAAATCAAGAATGAATAAAGAGCGTATAAAAGATAGTGATAATATCGCTGAATTAATAAAGATCTCTACTGGCATACCTATCAAAGGTTCCTTAACTTTAGCTAACTTTTTAAGACGAACAAATATTCATTGTAAAGATCTAATTAGTTATGATTTAATGGATAGAAATATGCCTTTAGATGTTCAAGAAGGAGTAGAAATAGATATTAAATATAGTGGTTATTTAGAAAGACAAGAAGCTCAAATAAATCAATTCAAAAAACAAAGTAAAAAGTTACTACCAAGAGACTTAAATTACAACAAAATAAAAACTCTTTCTCAAGAAGCAAGAGAAAAATTATCTATCTCTCAACCAGTCAGCCTTGGTCATGCTGCCCAAGTTCCAGGAGTAAGCAAAGCTGATCTCACTGCACTTCTAATTTGGTTAAAAATAGACAACATGAAAAGAACTGAAAGTCATGAACATAAAAAATCCCAATCATCACACAAGTGAATTCAAACCAAACACCTTTAATTTCACCTGAGCTTGTTTGGGAAGCACCAAAAGAAAGTGTTCTCTCTGGAAAAGGTCACGAAAAACTTCCTGGCCCATGGCAATTAATGCTATTAGGAGATGGGAGTCCTACAAGAAATTTAAAGCTTTTGACTGGTCATGAAGTCGCCGTCAAACTAATTTCTATGGGCCTAGAAAATAACCCTAAATCAAAAGTTCCTGAAGAAGTAAAAGAATTAGAACCACCATTACTTCGTCGACAAGTTTGGTTGACCTGTGGGGAAATAACTCTGGCCTGGGCTGAGAGCTGGTGGAATTATCAAGAAGCCGAAAAACATCTTCAAAATAAAAATCAACCCATATGGAAAAGTCTTACGCAAGGTCGCTCCGAACTTTTTAGAGAAGTAGACGGTTTGGCCTTAGTAAATGCGGATTGGTTAAAATTAGAATTTAAAACCGAAGGCCCTTTTTGGAGTCGGCATTATCGATTTTTTCGTCAACAAAAAGAATTAACTGTAATTAGAGAAGTATTTAATCCTGAATTAGAAAAATGGTTAGGTCCAATACCAAGAAAAGCTTTTTAAAACATTACTAATATTTTTTTCTACTTGATCTAGGCAAATTTTTTCTTCTAGAAGAATTCATCTTCGAACTATAATTATCAAAATCCTGATTTTGTTTTTCGATTAACTGATCTTTTCTTTCCCAATTGTTGACCTTAAAAGACTGTTCATCAGGCCATTCATTCTCATCATCTAAATTATTTCTTATTTCATTAATTTGAGGAGGCAAAGCCTTAGGAGCTCTCAAGGAAATAGCCCCTAGAGGTCTTTTTCTATTTTCATTTATTTCTTGAATTGACTCATTGATATCTTCAGTATCTAACCAATCGTCATCGTCTTCAAAAAACCAATCAATCTTCTCCTCCACCCAGCGCCCAACATTCTCAAAATTAGTTCCATTAGGTCTTCCTTTGCGTTCTCCTCTCCTTCCCCCAGGACGATTCCCAGATACGCCGTCAACAACTTGTTTTCCTGTTTGAATCCATTGATCCATTCTCCTATCTAAAGAATCGCGGGATCGTTGACGATTTTGATTTCGAGTTTGGTATGAGCCCATATGTAGAATTTAACGCTTTGTTCCAAACATTTGAAAAATCTAGTAATGAAATTCTCAAAAAAATTAATTAAAGAACCTCTGATCAACTAAAAACATTTATTTGGTCTGTCCAAGTAGTGCAGCTTGCAATAAAAAAATTTAATTACAAGGTCCTCAAAATAATTGTTACAACAGCTCCGGCATGAAGCACCTTTCATTAACCATTGATATGGAAAAATTCGATTATAGGATGGACAATTTGCTAGTCATCTAGGGTTTATCTTTGGTGTTTGGGGGGGGGGATGGCGAACCGTCACTGTGAAATTATCCTGAGAAGAATTTTTTCTTCCACTGGTTTATTAAGACAAGGGCCATGAACCTCCTTAACTGTTGAAAATAGATCTATCCATGCATTTTGATCATTCATAACATAAGGTGCTCTCTAAATCTTTTTCAGGAAGATGAGAAAGAAAAGGTTTAGAAAGAATGATTTCTCATCCTTGAATTCCAAAAAAATTAAATTTTCTTCTATATAAGCCTGCTATAGCTTTCATCCTGCCATCACTCCAACGTATACCAACTCTTGAAACACCCTCTTTCATCAAAGAACCTTAAAAATATTTTGTGTTTAATCCTATGGAAAATTAGTAATACAGGTAGCACAGAAATATGCGCAGATACCTGATGGCTTTATTATTCAGATAACATTCTGACTAACAGTCGATAACAAACAAGCTGATTTCTATAGTTAGTAAGTCAGAATCTTTATTAAAACCGCATTAAGAAAAATGGATGGTGCTCTAGTAAAAGCAATTGGAATAAAAGTCCTTCTGGTAGGAGTTAGTGCACTTTTACTTTTCTGGACGTTCAATGCAATAAAACTAGTTATTAGCGCTAGAGGAATAAATCCGCTTATCAAACAATTTTTCAATCAAATTGCGGCTGGGCGTATTGATGGGGCCTATAGACTCACAACGAAAGGCTATAAGCAACACGTCAACAGACAAGACTTCATTAAATTTCTAGGGAGCTTGCAACTTAATCGTTACAGAAATCTGAAATCTGGTCGCCCAAGAATCGAAGACAAGGAAATAATGCTGACGCTAAAACTCAAATCAGAAGATAAAAAAGACGAAATGCCTCTAGATTTTACCTTTATCAAAATAGACGAAAGTTGGAAAATTGATCGTATTGCAAAAACTCAAAGTTAATGAAATAAAGTTTCAACGTGACGCCAACATTTAATTATCTTTCAGAGCGTGCAAAAGAGCTTAGAGATTTACTGAATAAAGCAAATCATTCTTATTATGTCTTAGATTCTCCTGATATGGAGGATGCTGTTTATGATCAATTTTACAGGGAATTACTCAATATTGAATATAATAATCCTTCTCTAATTAGTTCCGATAGTCCCTCACAAAGATTAGGTGGTAAACCTTCCAAAGGATCTCAAAGTATTAATCATAATATCCCTCTATTAAGTTTAGATAATGCATTTAATCTTAAAGAACTGAAAGCATGGCATGAGAGAACTAATAAATTAATTAATCAAGAAATAAAATATAAGATGGATTCAAATCAGTTAGAATTAACATGTGAACTCAAAATTGATGGTAATGCAATTGCACTCACCTATGAGAACGGTATATTATCCAGAGCAGCCACTAGGGGAGACGGAAAAGAAGGAGAAAATATCACTTCGAATATTCGTACAATTTCGACAATTCCTCTTTCATTAATATTAAATAATCCACCTCCTATATTAGAAATAAGGGGCGAAGCATTTATGCCAAATAAAACTTTTGAGAGGTTAAATTTGAATAGAAAAAATACTGGTAATGTTCTTTTTGCAAACCCTCGAAATGCATGTGCAGGTACACTTAGGCAATTAGATCCAAAAATTGTTGCGTCGAGAAATCTAGATTTCTTTGCATACAGTATACATATCCCCGATGATTGGGAATTACTAAATCTTAATTTTAAAAAACCTATAGCTCAATCTGATGCACTGAAATTTTTAGAAGAGATTGGATTTAAAGTAAACCCAAATTCCCAGCTTAAAAGGAACTTAGAAGATGCAAATTCATTTTATAAATATTGGGAGATAGAAAAAAATAATTTACCTTATGCTACAGATGGGATAGTTGTAAAAGTTGATTGTTTTGAAATTCAAAATCTTTTAGGGTCTACCAACAAAGCTCCAAGATGGGCTATAGCAGTCAAATATCCTGCTGAAGAAAAGCCAACTAAACTAAAGAGATTGATCTTTCAAGTGGGAAGAACAGGTGCTGTCACCCCTGTTGCAGAATTCGAACCAGTTCTTTTAGCCGGTACAACCGTAAACCGAGCTACTCTACACAATGCCAAAAGATTAGCCACTTTAAATCTTCATAATCAAGACACAATCATTGTTAGAAAAGCGGGTGAAATCATCCCTGAAGTTATAAATGTTATAGCTGAGCTTAGAGTTTCGGATGCAAGTTTAGTTCAACTTCCTAAAAACTGCCCTGAATGTAATTCAAAATTAGTCCGGGAAACTGCTGAAGCAGTCACGAAATGTATTAATAAAAAATGTCCAGCAGTATTAAAAGGACTTTTACTTCATTGGGTCAGTAAAGGATCAATGAATATTGATGGATTAGGAGAGAAAATAATTTCTCAGTTAATTAATAACGGTTATGTTACTTCAATCTCTGATTTATATAAACTCGAAGTCAATTCACTTTCAAGTCTTGAAAGATTTGGTAAGAAATCAGCTAATAACCTGCTAGTTGAATTAAAAGAATCCATCAAGAAACCCTGGCAAAAACAACTCTATGGCTTAGGTATTCCTTTAGTCGGTGAAGCAAATGCTAAATCTCTTTCACAAGAATTTAATAGTATTGAAGATCTTTCAAAAGCAATAATTGATTCACCCGAAGTAGTTACTAATATCTATGGCATTGGAAATGAAATTGCAGACTCGATTAGTAATTGGTTTGCTGATACTCAAAATATATTATTACTTAAAGAGCTTAAAATAATTGGATTCTCGTTGGGTAATACGAGCAATTTTAATAAAAATAAATCAGAGGATAATACAAATAAATTATACCCTTTAGAAGGAAAAGTTATTGTTTTAACTGGGAGCTTAAACTCAATGACTCGAAACGAGGCGAAACAAATTATTGAAGATGCAGGTGGAAAAGTGACATCTTCAATCAGCAAAAATACTGATTATCTGATTGCTGGAGAGAATTCAGGAAGTAAATTACAAAAAGCACATGAGCTGGGAATAACAATAATTAACGAAAAGGATTTAAAACTATTATTATAAAAGCTTAGAGAAATTCTTTAAATGAATCAAATTCGTATCTACTCACTAATCAAAACAGAATGTGGACAAGCAAAATATCTAATGCTTCTTTCAAAAAAGGGATTCTTTGCTCGCATCAGATTTTATTGGTTTATTATTTTTGCTATTATTAAAGATTGGAATTTACCAGTTAAAAATTATGTTAAAGATTCAGAATCCTGATATATCTTTTTTGTAGAACGTAATATTAAGATAACAACTAAAATTGTTGAGAAAGTACTAATTAGACTCCAAATAAAAGAATCAGTACTTGATCTTCCAGAAAGAATATCACCAAAATTAGAAATTTTTAGTGCTAATGAACCAAAGCTACAATACAAAATCGTTCCTGGTACTATTCCTAACATTCCTAGCGTAAAATCTAAAACTTTGACATCACTTAATCCATAAGCAAAATTAAGCAATCCAAATGGGAAAAGAGGGGAAAGTCTTGTTAGAAAAACTACTTTACGACCCTCCCTGCTAACAGCTTTCTCAATTGATTGAATTTTTGAAAAAGTCGAGACTTTTTTTTGTGCCCAATCTTTTATAAATGTTCTCCCTAGGTAAAAAGTTAAATGAGCGCCAAGAAAAGCACCTAGAAAGACTATTAAACTTCCTAGCCAAGTCCCATATAAAAAACCAGATAGCATTGAAAGCCATGACCCTGGTAGCAAGCAAGTTACCCACAATGCATATAAAACAATAAATATAAAAATACCTAAAGGACTAATTAGAAAAGGTGAAAAATTTTCTATAAATAGGTCTACATTGCTAATCATTGCTTTAAACACATTAATCAAGTCCAACAAGACGTTTTTGTACCAGACGAAGTTGAGCCTCTGCTTCCCGCAACTTTTCTCTGCACTGTGAAACAACCTCCTTAGGAGCCTTATCTACAAAATTTTCATTAAAAAGACGACCATTAAGATTGGCTATTTCTTTTTGAGCTTTATTTAAATCTTTTTCAAGTCGAGATCTTAAAGAATTTATATCAACTAAGCCTTCAATAGGTAATACAACCTCCAACTCGCCACTAACACCAGCCAAAACCTTCATAGGTGGCAATAACTTTGCTTCTTCTGTAGTCAATATTTGAACATCTTTAGCCTTAGTTAAAACTTTAATATCATTAATTGATGTTTTTAAAATATTAATTAAACCACTTTTACCTGAGACTAAAAGAACAGGCACCTTTTGAGAGGGTTTCAAGCCAGCTTCTGCTCTTAAATTACGAATTAATCTTATAGAAGCAAATAATTCATTAAAAGAATTCTCTAATTCCTCATTCAAGTCTCCATCATTAAATGTAGGCCAAGGTTGTAAAGCTAGAAATTGATCTTCAGACATACCTGTTAATCCATGCCACAGCTCCTCAGTCAAATGAGGCATTAGTGGATGAAGCATAATTAAAAGATCACTTAATACCTTATATAAAACACTTTTTACTAATTGCTGATCTAAAGATTCCTCTGGAGAAGAAGAATCTACATTATTTAAACGACGCTTAATTAACTCTAAATACCAGTCACAAAAATCGTTCCATGCAAATTCATATAAACCTTTGGCAGCCTCTCCTAATCCATAGTTTTCATATCGATTTGAGGTCTCACTATTAACTCTAGAAAGCCTAGATAAAATCCATTTATCCGATAATTGTAATTGACTATAATCAAATTTGTCTAAATTTTGATTCTTTTGATCATCCAGATTAATTAGGGCAAATCTAGTCGCATTCCAAAGTTTGTTAGCAAAGTTTCTAGAGGCTTCAACAGTAAGTGAAGTATTACTTTTACGATCATAATCAAGTCGAATATCTTGCCCTGCTCCTGCGACTTCACGCACCAATGCAAACCTTAAAGCATCCGTTCCATATCTATCAATTAATAATAAAGGGTCAATGCCATTGCCCGCACTTTTGCTCATTTTTCGATTCTGCTCATCTCTTACGAGTCCATGAATATAAACATCAGAGAAAGGTATTTGATCTGTAAAAACACCAGCCATCATTGTCATTCTCGCCACCCAAAAGAAAATGATGTCAAAGCCTGTAACTAATGTGTTTGTTGGATACCAAAAACGAAAATCTGGAGATTTTTCATCTGGCCAACCCAACGTTGAGAAAGGCCATAATCCACTTGAGAACCAAGTATCTAAAACATCTTCATCTTGTTGTATTTCTACTGAATTACCATATTTTTCTTTTGCAATTTTCATAGCTTCAACTTCCGTTCGAGCAACAATATAAGGCGTCTCATTAATAACTTTGTTGCCCGTCTCACTGATAACAAACCAAGCTGGTATCCTATGCCCCCACCATAATTGTCTACTAATACACCAATCCCTAATATCAGTTAACCAATCCTTATAAACCTTACTCCATCTATTGGGTATAAATTGAGGTTTTCCCTCTTCTAAGAACTTACTGCATTTATTAGCTAAAGGATCCATTTTTACAAACCACTGAGTCGACAGCAATGGCTCTACAGGAACTTTTCCTCTATCTGAAAAAGGAACACTATGCTTATAAGGCTCTATTTTCTTGAGGAGTCCTTCGTCTTTCAAAGACTCAACTACAGCTTGACGAGCTTCAAATCGATCCAACCCCTCGAATTGACCAGCATTATGATTCATAGTTCCTTTTTTCGTCATAACCGTGATTTGGGGTAGGCCATGTCTTTGCCCTATCTCAAAATCATTTGGATCATGCGCTGGCGTCACTTTCACACATCCTGTTCCAAAGTTTTGGTCGACATGATGATCAGCGATAATCGGAATTGTTCTTCCAACTAATGGCAAAGTAAGTTTTTCACCAATTAAATGTTTATATCGTTCATCTAAAGGGTTAACAGCAACAGCAACATCACCAAGCATCGTTTCTGGACGTGTTGTAGCCACCTCAAGAAAATTAATATCTGAGGATGAATTAACTATTGGATATTGAAAATGCCATAGATAGCCATCAACTTCTTTCATCTCGACTTCTAGATCGCTTACAGCCGAACAAGAAGCTGGGCACCAATTAACTAAATATTCACCTCTATAAATCAAGCCTTTTTGATATAAACGCACAAATGCTTCAGAAACAGCTTTACTTAATCCCTCATCTAAAGTAAATCTCTCTCTACTCCAATCAACGGAATATCCCAAACGTTTTAATTGACCAACGATTCTACCCCCGCTTTTTTCCTTCCATTCCCAAGCTTTTTCTAAAAAAGAAGATCTTCCAAGATCTCGTCGAGTTAAACCCTCCTCTTTCAATTGTTTTTCAAGAATTGTTTGCACTGCAATCGATGCATGGTCTGTTCCTGGGAGACAAAGAACGTTTTTTCCTTGCAATCTCTGATATCTAACAATGGTATCAATCAAAGCGGTATTAAAAGCATGACCCATATGAAGACTGCCTGTGACATTCGGAGGAGGAATCACTATTGAAAATGGATCCCCAGGCTCATTTGGATCAGGCTTAAATGCGCCGTTTTCTTCCCAAGCCCGCTGCCAGCGATTTTCAGTCCCAACAGGGTCATATGTTTTAGGAAGTCCAGTTGCCTCAGAAAAATTTGTAGTTTTTGCCCGCTCTATCACAGAAAAAAAATATGTTTAATTTAATTTACCTATGCTCGCAAAGAGTTATACCATTCGTGATGTTCCTAAATTCAATGTCACTTTTTCAAATTCCAAGGAATAGCAATTATAGATTCATGTCTTTCCCAGAGGGATTGATCTAAAGCAATCTTTTCTGTTAAACCAATATTATTAAAAGCTTGATCAACCTCATTATTTTTTATCAGCTTTCCATTAGATAAAGGCATGACCAAAATTTGTGGTTCCGCTGGATCAGCCAAAATATGCAAGGATAAATCATCTAGAACTCTTTCGAAAAAAGCTTTACGCATACGCTGAGTTAATGGAGAGCCTATTGCATTAGCAAATAATTCAAGACTTTCTCGTTCACCAGATAACCCACAATTTAAAGTCATCCAAATCAAAAATTTAACCCAACTATCCACACTCCAAAGAGGGTGAAAGCTATCTCGTTTACTTCGTATCAACTCAAGCAAAGCAAAATCAAAGACTTTTGCCTGAATTGAAGTATGAGAGATTTGTTCCATGGAAGACATTTTCTCCAACTAAAGCCAAACTAGTGTTTACTGTTGATTATCAGTTTCTTTGATTATGGATCTGAACAACCCCGAACTTGAATTCTCTGATCTGGTTTATGCATACCAAAGTTGGGTAATAGCTGTAATTAACGACGAAAAATTAAATGATCAAGACAAATTACTTACTGATGAAATAGCTGACGATGCTTTAAATGCGATGAGGTTTTTACCAGGCGAAGTAACTAACGCAATTGAGTCAAGTCTAGCTCGCGTTTACGAAGTTGATTCTGAAGAGCTAGCTTCAATATTATTCCCGGAAGAATAAAAGCTAAATATATAGATCTAAAAACCTTAAATTTAAGTACTTTGAGCAATTTTTTTAAATCCAAGCCATCAAAAATGGTTTTCAGACCGTTTGGAGTGAACTAATAAGAAAAGCTCTTAAAAAGTGATGGGCGATCCAGGGTTCGAACCAGGGACATCCTGCTTGTAAGGCAGGCGCTCTACCGCTGAGCTAATCGCCCGTTGTATTCTTAGCCTTTGTCAGTAAGCTAATGACAAATACTTTATACCTTAAGCTGATCCTTTTTAAGAAAAAATCTATTTTCAAGTATGAAAGATATTCTTCAAAAGAACTAGACTATGAAACAAGAAAAAGAAGTCGATGTTAAAGAGTCATTTGCTGAACTAATAAAAATCGTTTCCATTTTGCGTGATCCAAATGAAGGCTGTCCTTGGGATCTACAGCAAACTCACCATTCTTTAATACCCTATGTGCTTGAAGAAGCTCAAGAAGTTGCTCATGCGATACGAGAAGAAACGCCAAATGAGCTAAAAGAAGAACTTGGAGATCTCTTGTTGCAAATAATATTGCATTCTCAAATAGCAAAAGAAAATAAGTTATTTCAAATTACAGATATCATTGAAGAAATTACAAAAAAATTAATCCGTAGGCATCCACATGTCTTTCAAACGAAAGAAAAAATCAATATTCAAAAAGTTAAAGATAATTGGGAAATAATTAAAACCGAAGAAAAAACTTTTAAAAATTCAAAAAGCCCAATAATTGATCAATTAAAATCGAAGATACGTGCACATTCAGCAACTGATGCAGCATTAATTATTTCAAAAAAAGCTGCAAAAATTGGATTCGAATGGGAAGAGATTGATCAAGTATGGGACAAATTATATGAAGAACTTGACGAATTAAAAGAAGAGTTAAAAAGCAATCAGGTAACAAATGCTGAATCTGAACTAGGAGATGTCTTCTTTACATTGATTAATATTGCAAGATTAAAAAATTTAAGTTTTGAAGAAGGATTAGCAACAACAAACAAACGTTTCATAGAAAGATTGACTTATATTGAAGAAAAGATTAAAGGAGACTTCACTTGTCAGAATAAAGAAGTATTAGATAAATTTTGGGAATCTGCAAAAGTACATCTCAATCATTAATAATCATCATCTATGAATAATAAATTAAAAGACACAATTGAATGGTTTGATGAGTATCATCAAGGAGCTAGATATGGTCTAGAAGGAAAAGTTCTAAGGCAAGAGGAAAGCAATTTTCAAACAATCACAATATTTGAAAGCATTAAATATGGTAGAGCATTATTACTTGATAATTGCTGGATGACAGCAGAAAAGCAAGAGAAGCATTATCATGAATCTCTTATTCATCCTGCATTATGTGGTTCAAAAATAATAGATAATATTTTAATTATTGGTGGAGGTGATGGCGGTAGTGCTAGAGAATGTCTTAAATATGAAGAAGTTAAATCTATAGATTTAATAGAAATAGACTCAAAGGTTATTGAACTTAGTAAAAAATATTTAACTTCAATTCTTGGAGATGGGTGGACGGACTCAAGATTAAATATCAAAATTAAAAATGGAATTGATTGGGTGAAAACTACAAAAAATGACTCTTATGATGTAATTATTGTTGATGGTGCAGATCCTGTTGGACCCGCAAAAGAATTATTTAGTCATAGTTTTCTCAACAACTGCAAACGAATACTTAAGCCTGGTGGCATTTTCGCAACGCAAAGTGAGTCCCCTGAGGCATTTCACGAAGCTCACATCAATATTGTCAATTCACTACGCCAAATCTTTGACTTTGCAGATCCTTTATATGGATCAGTACCCATATATCCCAGTGGATGGTGGAGTTGGACATTTGCATCTATGAAAGAAGCAAATTACTTGTATCCTCTTGAAAGTCGTATAATTGAAATCTCCAAAAATTGCCAAATATGGAGCCCGCGATGGCAAAAAGGAGCATTCAGCGCTATGCCAGCCTACATAGAAAGAGAGCTTATTAAATGAATTCAGAAAGCTTTAATAATGTGCCCCCATTTAACAACGATGGTGCCATATTTATGACTTCAAAAAGAACTATAGATAATTGTAAAGTCGGACTATTAGGTGTTCCTTATGATGGAACAAGTTGTTTTAGACCAGGTTCTCGATTCGGCCCTTCGGCTATTCGAGAAATCAGCACTGGAATTGAAACATATTGTCCACAACTTGATCTTGATTTGGAAAATGTAAATTTTACAGATTTAGGCTCATTGGATGTTCCTTTAGGAAATACAATATCAACAATTAAATGTATTAAAGATGCAACGTTAAAACTTTTAAAGCATAATTTGAAACCGCTAATCATTGGAGGTGAGCATTCAATAACAACCGGAGTAATTGAGGCAATGATAAAAGATTATCCTAACTTATTAATACTCCAATTAGATGCTCATGCAGATCTACGAGATGAGTGGTTAGGCAATAAACATAGTCACGCATGTACGATGAAAAGATGTTTAGAAATACTACCTAGTCAAAAGATTTTACAAGTGGCAATAAGAAGTGGAACGAAATCAGAGTTCAAAGAAATGAATGATAATAACAGACTAATTCCACACACTTCAGGGGAAAGCGCTAGCCATTTAAAAAAAGCTCTTCAGCAATTTATAGGAACTCCTATTTATTTAACTTGTGACTTGGATTGGTTTGATCCATCTGTTATGCCAGGAACAGGAACTCCAGAACCAGGTGGCTTCATATGGAAAGATTTTGCAGCAATTATTGAAGTAATCAAAGAACATAAATTAGTAGGAGCTGATGTTGTTGAACTATCTCCTATGTTAGATACGTCCGGTATCAGTACAATTCTTGCAGCTAAAGTTATTCGTTCATTAATAATGTTATTAGATAAATAGTGACCAGTTGAATAAAAATTTAGTTTTTGGTTCCTACTAAAACCTTTCCAAAATCTAGTTGTTTATCAATACACTTTTCTTCAATTAAGGGAAAATTTGAATCTTTCTTTATCCAATGATGACAAAAAGCAAACGTTGAGATCTCCGAATGAATTTTTATTTTTCTAAGTTTGCAAGAAGCAAACGCTTTGTCCTGACTTGAGACAAATTGCTTACAGCTTCGACAACACCTTGTAGCAGTCATTGAAAATCAACTAAGACTCATAGATTAGTAAAACTTCCCGAATTGAGCCATAAAGCATTAAATTTGATTTTCAAAGTTCTTCTACATTCCCATCTTCACTGATCAATGTCTCGTGCAAGTTAAAAAACAATGAAATTGCTGCAAACCCCTCTTTATGAACAATGCTTAGCAATGGGAGGGAAAATGGGTCCGTTTGCAAACTGGGAAATGCCCCTAACTTTCTCAGGACTAATTCAAGAACATAATTCAGTCCGAAGAGATGTTGGGATGTTTGACATATCCCATATGGGGGTTTTGTTATTACAAGGAAAGCATCTCAAGAAAGCATTGCAAAATTTGGTACCTTCAGACTTATTTCGAATAGGACCTGGAGAAGCCTGCTATACAGTTTTTCTCAATGAAAATGGAGGTATTCAAGATGATCTAATAATTTATGATCAAGGCTTTAATCATAAAGATGAAGAACGAATCATTCTCGTAATAAATGCAGCGAGAAAAGAATCAGATATGAATTGGTTAAATTTGAATCTATCAGAATACGAAATATCAATCTCGGACTATATCCCTGGAGGAGCATTAATAGCTGTACAAGGGCCAAATTCTATTAATACCTTAGAAAATATTTTTGAAGAGCATTTATCCGATTTACCTCGCTTTGGCCACAAAACTATTACACCACAAACAAACCTACCCAACTCAGAATTACCAATTTTTATTGCTCGTACCGGTTATACAGGAGAAGAAGGTTTCGAATTCCTAGCACCTAAAGAAACAGCAAGATCAATTTGGGGAAGTCTTATTGATTTAAGAGTAACTCCATGTGGATTAGGAGCAAGAGACACACTTAGATTAGAAGCCTCAATGCATCTCTATGGCAACGATATCAATTTAGAAACTACTCCTTTCGAAGCTGGGTTGGGTTGGTTAGTACATTTAGAAATGCCTTATGATTTCATAGGCAGAAAAGCTTTAGAGAAACAAGCTGAAACAGGTTTGAAAAAAAAACTTGTTGGTATAAAAGTTCAAGATAAAGGAATTGCCCGAAAAGGATATACAGTTTTGAAGGACAATTTATGTATAGGACAAGTGACCAGTGGAACGTGGTCTCCCACACTGAAAGAAGCAATCGCTCTAGCTTACGTTTCAAGCGAGCATGCACAAATTAATACTGAGTTAAAAGTAGAAATCAGAGGAAAAGAACACCCAGTTTTAATTGTTCAAAAACCATTTTACAGAAAAAGTTTTTGAGCAAGTAAGAACTCTAGAATGCACAAAAGACAGTCTTTGTGGGAAACTCATTATTTAGTTGGTTAAAAATTTATGCGCAGCATTTGTTGTGGAGAACTGCGCACCTCGGCAATTGGCGCGAATGTACAACTATGTGGTTGGGTAGATCGACTTCGAGATCATGGTGGAGTGATTTTTATTGATCTAAGAGATAGGACTGGAACTATACAAATAACAGTTGATCCTGATAAAGGAAAAGATCTTTTTAATACAGCTGAAAGTCTCAGGAATGAAACAGTCATTCAAATCAATGGGAAAGTTAGATCAAGACCTGATGAAGCGATTAATTCAAAAATTCCTACAGGTGAAGTGGAAGTATTAGCAGAGAGAATAAAAATACTGAATTCTGTTACTACTAATCTCCCTTTTTCCGTATCAATACATGATGAGGAGAGTATCAAAGAAGAAATCAGATTGCGCTATAGATATCTCGATCTCAGAAGGGAAAGAATGAATAATAATCTTAAATTGAGGCATGACACCGTTAAGACAGCTAGAAATTTTCTTGAAGAGGAAGGTTTTATAGAGGTTGAGACTCCTGTTTTAACGCGATCAACTCCTGAAGGGGCTAGGGATTATTTAGTCCCATCTAGAGTATGTGGTGGAGAATATTTTGCGTTACCTCAATCCCCTCAATTATTTAAACAATTGCTGATGGTGGGAGGAATTGAACGTTACTATCAAGTAGCAAGATGTTTTCGTGATGAAGATTTACGCTCTGATAGACAGCCAGAATTTACACAATTAGATATTGAAATGAGTTTTATGGAGCAAAACGAAATACTTGAATTAAATGAAAAATTAATAGCAAACATTTGGAAAAAAACTAAAGGAATTGATATTCCTATCCCGTTTCCCAAGCTAACTTGGAAAGAGTCTATGGACCGATATGGTACTGATAGACCAGATACCAGATATGGAATGGAGCTTGTAGAGACAAGTGATTTATTTGCCCAAAGTGGATTTAAAGTATTTTCAAAAGCTATTTCTGGAGGTGGATGCGTAAAATGTATAGCGATTGATCAAGGTAATGCGTCCATCAGTAATGTACGAATAAAGCCAGGAGGAGATATTTTTAGTGAAGCACAAAAGGCTGGCGCAGGAGGATTAGCATTTATCAGAGTTCGTGAAAATGAAGAAGTCGATACTATTGGAGCTATAAAAGATAATTTAACTACATCACAAATACATGAACTCCTTGTAAGGACAAGTGCTAAACCTGGTGATTTGATACTTTTTGGTGCAGGACCAACAGATATTGTCAACAAAACACTTGATAGAATTAGACAGTTTATTGCTAAAAATTTAAACCTAATTTCCGAAAGTGATTTGAGTAACAAATGGAATTTTCTATGGGTTGTTGACTTTCCCATGTTTGAATTCAACTCTGATGAGAATCGTCTTGAAGCAATTCATCATCCTTTTTGTGCTCCAAAAACTGAAGATATTGGTGAAGCAAAAAGTTTGTGGCAAGAAAAACTCCCTAATGCCAATGCTCAGGCATATGACCTTGTTTTAAATGGATTAGAAATTGGAGGAGGATCTTTACGTATTCATAATCCAGAGCTTCAAAAAAATGTATTGGAAGTAATTGGCTTTTCATCAAAAGAAGCAGAAGAACAATTCGGTTTCCTTATTGATGCTCTTTCAATGGGTGCACCTCCTCATGGTGGAATTGCTTTTGGAATTGACAGAATGGTAATGCTGCTAGCCAATGAAGATTCTATTAGGGATACAATCGCCTTTCCAAAAACCCAGCAAGCTCGTTGTTTGATGGCTCAAGCACCTGCCAATGTTCAAAACAAACAACTAGAAGAACTCCACATTGCTTCCACTTGGGTAGATCCTGAATGAATTAGTAGAAATAAATGTTAAAGACCTTATCCTAAAGAGAAAGTATAAAAATTACTTGGCCTTCACGAAGATCGAGGTAGTTTAAAGAATGATTGAAAAGTAAATGGCAAAATTTGTTTTCGTCACTGGTGGTGTTGTTTCAAGTATTGGCAAAGGTATTGTTGCCGCAAGTCTTGGAAGATTACTCAAATCAAGAGGTTATAGTGTCTCTATTTTAAAATTAGACCCATATCTCAATGTTGATCCAGGGACAATGAGTCCTTTTCAACATGGAGAGGTTTTTGTTACCGAAGATGGAGCTGAAACTGATTTAGATCTTGGACATTACGAACGCTTTACGGATACTGCAATGTCAAGATTAAATAGTGTTACCACAGGATCAATTTATCAATCAGTAATTAATAAAGAACGAAGAGGAGACTATAACGGAAGAACCGTTCAAGTCATACCCCACATAACACGTGAAATACGTGAAAGAATTCACCGAGTAGCTGCTAATAGTGGAGCTGATGTAGTGATATCAGAAATTGGCGGTACTGTTGGAGATATTGAATCACTACCTTTTTTAGAGGCGATAAGAGAATTTAAAGGGGACGTTCAAAGAAAAGATGTAGTTTATATTCACGTCACATTATTACCTTTCATCGGAACATCAGGAGAACTAAAAACCAAGCCCACTCAACACTCAGTAAAAGAATTAAGATCCATAGGTATTCAACCAAATATATTAGTTTGTCGAAGTGATAGAGCAATTAACGACGAATTAAAAAATAAAATCAGTGGTTTTTGTGGTGTTCACTCAGAAGCTGTAATACCTTCACTTGATGCTGACAATATCTACGCCGTACCTCTGGAACTCAAAAGAGAAGGGCTCTGTAAAGAGGTCTTAAATGATCTAAATCTTACTGATCACGAATGTGATTTAAAGAACTGGGAACAATTAGTACACAAACTTCGTAATCCGGGCCCTTCAGTAAAAGTAGCTTTAGTAGGCAAGTATATTCAATTAAATGACGCCTATTTATCAGTAGTCGAAGCATTACGTCACGCTTGTATTGCGCAAGATGCATCTTTAGATCTCCATTGGATAAATGCAGAAAAAATTGAGTCTAATGGAGCAGATAAACTCCTACATGGAATGGACGCTATTGTTGTACCAGGAGGTTTTGGGAATCGTGGAGTAAATGGAAAAATAGAAGCCATTAGATGGGCAAGAGAGCAAAGAGTCCCTTTCTTAGGACTCTGTCTAGGAATGCAATGTGCTGTCATTGAATGGGCCCGCAATCAAGCTGGATTTAAAGATGCTTCTAGTGCTGAACTTGATCCACAGTCAAAACATCCAGTAATCCATTTACTACCTGAACAACAAGATGTCGTTGATCTTGGTGGCACAATGCGACTAGGTGTTTATCCTTGCAGGCTACAATCACACACAATTGGTCAAAGTCTATACAAAGAAGAAGTGGTATACGAAAGGCATAGACATCGTTATGAGTTCAACAATTCTTATCGTACTCTCCTTCTGGAATCTGGTTATGTCATAAGTGGAACTTCACCAGATGGTCGATTAGTCGAGCTAATCGAATTAAAAAGTCATCCTTATTTTATTGGATGCCAATACCATCCAGAATTTCTTTCTAGACCAGGAAAGCCTCATCCTTTATTTCGTGGTTTAATTGAAGCTGCACAATTGCGTGTACCATCATCTCCAAATGAAGCCATAACTCCAAAATTAACCACTATTGAAGAAGAATCAGTCAACAAACATTAAATGGAAGCAACTCTACCCGTCGTGGAATGTTTTCATTCTCTACAAGGAGAAGGAGCACACGCTGGAAGAAGTGCTTACTTCATTAGATTAGCTAGCTGTAAAGTTGGCTGTTCATGGTGTGACACGAAAGAATCATGGAATTCAGCAGTTCATCTACAACAAAATCTAATTGACTTGTCCTTAAACACAACAAAAGCTCAACAAGAAGGGGCTGCTTTTGTAGTTATCACTGGAGGTGAGCCATTACATCATAATTTAAATCAACTCTGCAAGGAAATCAGAAAATCCACATTAGACCAAGAAAATAGTTCTATACCTATTCATCTCGAAACTAGTGGCGTAGATCCATTAAGTGGCCACCCAGATTGGATAACTTTATCTCCAAAGCGTCACTTTCCGCCAAGATCTGACGTTCTCTTTTCTTGCCAAGAATTAAAAGTTGTCATCAATAATGAAGAAGATTTATATTTTGCAGAAAGAATGGCCAATCAAACAAACATTAATGCCATGCCTCAACCTCAATTATTTTTACAAGCTGGATGGAACAATAAAGAGGGGCAAAGTCTTGCATTCAAACATGTTAAAAACAATTCCCATTGGAGGCTAAGCATGCAAACTCACAAATGGCTGGGTGTACTTTAAGCATTGATATGAATAACTTTTATCTACAATGTCTTAAAAAAGAAGAAAGAATCATTAAATGATTGAACGAAGAACAATTGCATTGCTATCAGGAGGAATTGATTCTGCTACAGCTGCTGGTATAGCTTTGGAAAGCGGACAAAAAGTGATTGGTTTATCATTTGATTATGGTCAACGTCATCGTAAAGAATTACAAGCAGCCGACACATTAGCCCAATATCTAAATCTTGAAGATCATCTAACAATCGGCATTAATCTATCTTCTTGGGGTGGGTCTTCCTTAACCGACGCATCACAAGAAATACCCACAAAAGGTATTCAAAAGAATATTATTCCTAACACTTATGTTCCAGGCAGAAATACTATTTTTGTTGCTATTGGGTTGAGTCTTGCAGAAGCTCGGGGAGCTAGTCGAATAGCATTGGGAATAAATGCCATGGATTATTCTGGGTATCCAGATTGTAGACCTGACTATCTATACGCATATCAACAATTAGCTAATTTATCCAATAAAGTAGGTAGAGATGGAAAAGGTATAGAACTCTGGGCCCCATTACTACACTGGGACAAAACTAAAATCTTTAGAGAAGCATTACGTTTAAAAATTCCGATTGAAAAGACATGGAGTTGCTATCAAGGAGAAGATAAACCATGCGGAGAATGTGATAGTTGTCGTATAAGAGATAATGCCTTCAAAGAAATAGGTCGTTTAGATCTTTGTAGTAGCAACAACTTGTGAAAAATCCTAAACGACTACTTTGCCAATGGGAATCACCTGAGCTAATAGCTTACAAATTAATTCAAGAATGGGGCGAAGCAGGTTTGATATGGCTTGATGGGGATGGCAGTCACTTAGGCAGATGGGTTACATTAGCGGTTAGTCCACGAGAACAATTTTGTTCTAGAGAATTAGAAAATTCAAAAAACGAGTCTAATCCCTTTCAAATTTTACGTAACTTACCTCCTGGTCATTGGACTGGTTGGTTAAGCTATGAAGCGGCTTCTTGGACAGAGCCTCAAAATCCATGGAGATCAAGTTCTATAGCAACTCTGTGGATAGCTTCTCATGATCCTGTTTTAAAATTTGATCTTCAAAAAAAGGAGCTATGGCTAGAAGGACAGGATCAAAAACGAATAACTATTATGGAAAAGTTTCTCAAAAATACCTTTAATCAATACCATAGAAAACTTAAAGATGGGGTATCAAAAAAAATAAAAAAACAAAATATTCCTCTAGAATCATGGGAATGGATATTAACTAGTAAGGAATATTCAAAAAGAGTTGATGATATCAAAAATTTAATTGCAAATGGAGATATTTTTCAAGCCAACCTCACTACATCTTGCCAGGCTTCATTACCAGAATCTATGAGTCCATTAGACGTATATTCTAGACTTAGAAACTATTCACGAACTCCATTTGCTGGTCTCATCATTGGAGATAATCTTACAAAAGGAGAAGCTATCATATCTGCCTCACCAGAAAGATTTCTTAAAGCTCTACCTAACGGTGAAGTGGAAACGAGACCAATAAAAGGAACTCGACCTAGAGATAAAGATCCAAAAAAAGATGCTGATTTAGCAGCTGAACTTATTTGTAGTACTAAAGACCATGCAGAAAATATAATGATTGTAGATCTTCTAAGAAATGATCTTGGAAGAGTTTGTAAAGCTGGATCAATTCATGTTCCACATCTACTAGTTTTAGAAAGCTATCCTCAAGTACATCATCTCACTTCTGTAGTCAAAGGTGTACTAAATGAAAATAAACATTGGGTTGACTTACTTCAAGCATGCTGGCCAGGTGGTTCAGTTACAGGTGCACCCAAACTAAGAGCATGCAAAAGATTATATGAACTTGAGTCAACAGCAAGAGGTCCATATTGCGGATCAATCTTAAATATCAATTGGAATGGAGTCTTTGATAGCAATATTCTAATTCGCTCTTTAATGATTAAAGAATCCACTATCAAAGCCCATGCTGGGTGCGGAATTGTTGCAGACTCAGACAGCAAGAAAGAGGCAGAAGAAATGAGTTGGAAATTATTGCCTCTTTTAAATGCATTAACATGACTACACATAAAACGCAAAGGTTAGGATGGATTAATGGTCAATGGGAGAGCTGTGAAGATTTAAAAATCCCAATAAATGATCGAGGTCTAAATTATGCCGATGGAATTTTTGAAACAATTCTAATTTTCAATGGAACTCCACGACTTGTTAACGAACATCTAAGTAGATGGGAAAAAAGTGCAAATCTCTTAGGAATGAATCCTCCACCTTCCAAAGCATGGGTGATGGCCCTAATTTCTGATGGAATAAAGAAATCTCACTTACAAAAAGAAAATGGAGCAATTCGTCTAAACTGGAGTAGAGGAAGCTCTGTGCAACGTGGGATTGATTTAAGTAATACAAACTCTCATCGTTTTTGGGTAGAGATAAACCATTACCAACCAAATTTTGAATCTATATCGACATTAATTAGTGAAACAGAAAGAAGAAATACTTTTAGTCGGTTAAGTAGATGTAAAACATTTTCCTATAATCAATCAATTCAAGCTCGTCTAGAAGCAAAAAAAGCAGGATATAATGATGCATTATTATTAAATAATAATGGTGATATGTGTTGCGGTACGACAGCAAATATTTTAGTTAAAAGAAATAATTATTGGCTTACACCCCATATAAATAGTGGCTGTATCCCAGGTGTAATGCGTCAGCGTGGTATTAATTTAAATATTATCAAAGAAGCAATAATTAAAGACTCACCACAAAACGGAGACGAATGGTTTCTAATCAATAGTTTAAGTTGTCGTCCAATTCAAAATATCGATACAAAAGAATTATGTATGTCAACCAACCCTAAAAAATTGTGGCTGAAATTATTAACAACCCTATAAAGTTAGGTTGTTTAAAAATATCTAAACTGGAATGGGGAATGTGACATCAGCTGGTTTAGGTGAGCAAGCCTCTACTTGAAAATCTACAACTCGACCTATTACAACGATCGAAGGAGAAGTTAAATTTTGAATTTTTGCCTTATCGCAAAGCTCAATTAGTGGTGCTTTAACAAAACGTTGGCCAATAACGGTACCCTGCTCAATAACGGCGGAAGAAGTCTGAGGATTCATACCACCTGCAATTAACTCTTCTGAAATAAACTTCAAATTATGAACACCCATATATATAACTAAACCGTCACTAGATTTTGCTAAAGAGCGCCAATTGACAACTGGGCGTTTTTTATCAATTCCCTCATGTCCCGTTACAAAAGTAACTGAAGAACCAGCAAGTCTATGAGTAACAGGTATCCCAACATAAGAAGGAGCAGCTATGCCAGATGTAACTCCTGGAACAACTTCTAATGGAACACCTCTTTCATGCAGATATAAAGCCTCTTCAGCACCTCTACCAAACAAAAAAGGATCGCCTCCTTTTAATCTCACAATGCAAGAATAACTCTTTGATAATGAGTAAAGGATGTCATTTATTTTTCTCTGAGGCACTGAATGATGACCTCGCCTCTTCCCTACTGAGTGAAGTTGACATTGCTTAGAAGCTAATTGAAGGAGCTCAAGAGGAACTAACGAGTCATAGACAAGTGCATCACATTTACTAATCAATTTTTGTGCTTTAACTGTTAAAAGATCCGGATCACCAGGACCTGCACCAACAAGATATACAGTGCCAAGAGGCTCTCTAATCATGGCAAATTTCTCAAAATATTAACTAAACCTCGATGAATGGATTTGATATCAAGTTAAAATTTATTTGTTCCCTATTACTATGCTATCAAAAATAAGCTCTGGCATGTCAAATAAATATGAAGAATTTAAAATCTATTTAAAAAAGATAGGTAGTGGTGAAGTCACCGGAAAAAATCTGACTCGCGTGGAATCTGCCGAAGCGATGAAACTAATGCTTACAAAAAAAGCTAGTGCAGCACAAATTGGTGGTTTCATGATTGCACATAGAATTAGACGTCCTGAACCAGAAGAATTAGCAGGAATGATTGATACTTATTTGAAATTAGGGCCAAAGATTAAATCAAAGAAAACTCAACGACAACCAATATTTTTTGGAATGCCTTTTGACGGTCGTACTAAAACTGCGCCAATTTATCCTCTAACAACATTGCTTTTATTAAGTCAAAAGCAACCTGTTATTTTTCATGGAGGTTCTCCTATGCCTGTTAAATACGGAATTACCCACAATGAACTATTTCAAGCATTAGGCATCAATTTAAGCGGTTTATCAATTGAACAAGTCCAAAGTTTTTTTAATCAAAATGAACTTGCTTTGATACATCAACCTGATCATTTTCCATTAGCTGAAAATTTAATTTCCTATCGAGATCAAATTGGGAAAAGGCCACCTCTAGCAAGTATGGAATTAATTTGGACCTCACATGAAGGAAATCATCTACATATTAGTGGTTATGTACATTCGCCTACTGAAGAAAGACATTGGAAGACACTCGAGCTTATGGGCGAAAAACATATAATTACTGTCAAAGGGCTTGAAGGTGGAATAGATCTTTCAGTTCATCGATCTACAAGAATTGGATATTATAAAAATCAGAATGGAACAAGAGAAGTTTTTCATCCAAAAGATTATGAGTGTTCAGGAGAAGATATTAAATGGAAAGATATTGAAGAATGGAAAAGATTTGCTTTTGAAGCTCTTGATGGCAAAGGACCATTAATCAATGCGCTGCAATGGAATGCGGGTATTTATTTTTTCTATGCAGGCTTATGTACTGACATAAAAGAAGGCATTAATCAAGCCAAATACCTGATCAATAAGGGATATGCAATGCAGAAATTAGAACAATTAATTACCTGGCGCAAGACAAATATTGATTAACAATATGTTTAACCAAATTTTTTTTCCATTAAATAACGACAAAAACCAACGCCACCTATTTTAATAGTCTCTCGAGAAATCATTTTCCAGCCATGACTTAAAAATAATTGATAACTAAATAAACTTGCTTCAGTTGATAATCTCATAGTTTCATCCTCTTGAGCTTCTTCATCTATCTTATTCAGAAGATCTGTAGCATGTCCCTGTCGCGAAGAGCGACCTCGACAATAAAGTAACGCCAATCGATCTTTAGGGTATTTCACTGCAAAAGCCTCAATCACTGAGTCAACACAACTTGCCCATCCCTTCCCTTCTTTAAGTGGCTTATCTAGAACACCTGGAAGATAAGCTAAACCTGACCATGCATCAATTTGTTCCTGACTATATAAATCATGAGAAGAAGTACAAACCGCATCTTCATAAACTTCTCTCAAAACCATTTGATCAGAACTCTTCAAAGGTCTCAAGTAGCGATTTGAACTCTTTTTTTCACGATTAAAAACCAAAAGAACTTAAAATATGAGATGTTGAATAAATTATGAATTGATAACTGTGCGAAGGCCAAAAATTCCCACTCTTTTGAGTGCTTTTATTACACTTCTAAATGATCGCCTTGGTGAAACCATTGTTTTTCCTTTATTACCTTTTTTATTAGAACAATTCACAAAAAGCGGAACCACGCTTGGCCTATTAGCCGGAACTTATGCAATATCTCAGTTTGCTGTATCACCATTAATTGGAGCCCTGAGTGACCGTTTTGGTCGTAAACCAATAATGATTACATGCGTATCAGGTTCAGTCATCGGATTATGTTTATTTGCATTAACTGTAAGCTTTTCTTGGGAAAATTATTTACCTTTATGGGCATCAAGTTTACCTTTATTATTATTATTTTTAGCTAGAATAATAGATGGTATTAGTGGTGGCACAGCTGCTACTGCTACTGCAATACTTGCAGACATATCTACTCCGGAAAATCGCGCAAAAACTTTTGGTTTAATTGGAGTAGCCTTTGGTTTAGGCTTTATTCTTGGGCCAGGTTTAGGAACAACCCTTGCTCAATATAGTGTTACTTTACCTGTATGGGCAGCAAGCGGATTTGCACTATTAAATCTTAGTTTAGTACTTTGGCTTTTACCTGAAACTTTACCCAAAAATAAAAGAAATTTCTTACCAAAAAAAAGGGAACTTAATCCATTTAGTCAATTAAAGATTGTATTTATAAATCCTTTATCTAGGACACTCTGTTTATCATTTTTTATTTTCTTTATGGCATTCAATGGTTTTACAGCTGTTTTAGTACTTTATTTGAAAGAAAAGTTTCAATGGACTCCTGGATTATCCAGTCAAGCTTTTATAGTCGTTGGTGTCATCGCAATGATTGTTCAAGGGGGTTTAATTGGTCCATTAGTAAAAAGATTTGGCGAATGGAAATTAACTTTTACAGGAATTGGCTTTGTAATAGCAGGATGTTTTCTTTTAACACAAGCAAACATTGAAAATTCAATACCCATGGTATTTACTGCAGTCGCAATACTTGCAATGGGAACTGGACTTGTTACTCCTACTTTAAGAGCACTCATTTCCCGTCGACTAAGCTCTGCAGGACAAGGAGCAGTATTAGGAAGCCTTCAGGGGTTGCAAAGTCTTGGAACCTTTCTTGGTGCTACAGCAGCAGGATTCTCATATGATTTATTTGGTCCAAAAAGTCCGTTTTTCGGAACTATATTGCTTCTCATAATGGTTTTATTGTTAATTTCGTAGACAATCCGAAGTCTTACGATCTGTTTCCACACAATTAAAGGAAGGCTCAAAACATGTGATGGGCGTCATGATTGAAAGTCATCTTGTTGAAGGGAACCAGAAATTAAGTTCAGATTTATCACAACTTAATTACGGACAAAGTGTGACTGATGCTTGTATAGATTTCTCTACAACTGAAATTTTGTTAGAAGAATTGGCTGAGTCAGTAAAAAATTCTAGTTGATTTAGAAATTTTATGTGCCTAAAAGCCATATTGCAGTACAAGTCACTCCTATCGGAACAGTTATATTATCAATTCCCCATGGGCTAATTTGTTCAAATCCTGTAGCTATTAATGATATAACTATAATTTCTAGTGGTTGAAAATTGAGATGGTTTATTTGAGATATAGTTAAAGTTGTAATAGCTACTATTAAACCCATTGTTAATGTTCCAGCTACTGATTTTGTTTGGCCAAGCACTAACCATTTTCGGGATTTAATAGATCTTCCTATTAATCCTGCCATTCCATCGCCAAAAGCCATCGAAAGTACGCCTAAAGAAACAGCTGCAGCATATTTAGGCCAAAAGAGAGCAAGTAAAATAGTTATACTTAATCCATATGCTATTGTTCCGAAACTTTTTCTTTTTATATTTTCAATAGCCGGCAGCAGGCGAAATTGATAATTAA
>QBWB01000002.1 GCA_003284185.1 Prochlorococcus sp. AG-315-C08 | reverse complement strand
TAAGATCGTTATTAATAATAAATATGCTATGTTGGTAATCATTTTATCTATATTATTATTTAAAAGATATCGCACTTTTAAGAAATTAGTCGAACATTTATCATAAATATTAATGTTGAATTTATTCTTTTATAAAATATATTTAATTGATTTATTGTTAAGCCTGTATTGTTTGTTCAGCATTTATGCTCATGCGTGAAATCATATTTCTGAATAAGTTGATAACTCTTGAATATATTTATGTCTAATTCAATTGATCGTACTTCTGCTAGATCTACTAAGGGTTGGATAGCTGGAGAGCATATATGCTCGTCTAATTTAAATAGCTTTTTATCTGATGTAGAGGCCAATGACTATTTTGATTATAAGAAGATTGACTCATCTACTTTTTCCTTTCCTTTAGAACGTCCGTGAGAAATTCTATAAGACACAACATTTTTTAGATATTGAACAAGTACTGATCAGACAGTATTTTCTTAAACATCAATGATATCAAGACTCTAGCGACCAGAATTTTGATTGTTGACGTTTAACTAATGATATTTTATCAATAAGTAAATTTATTTGATTTTTTCTATTTCTGCCCGAGAATAGAAAAAAATAACCAACAATGCTTAATAGTTTTTTATTTCAAGTTATAATTTTCATTATCGCTTCTTCTTTTATTATTTATCTTTTAAATACTAAGCCATATAAAACAAATATTAGCAATAAGAAACTTTTGAAAAACTTGCTAGAGAGTTTTGATTTAGATTTACCTGATGAATTGAAGGAAATTAACAATAGATCCACAAATTCTCAATAATCATTATTATTTAATTATTTTCTGAAAAATCATAATAAATTTTTATTAAATATACTAACTGCTTTATTGATGTCTAATTTTGAATTTGATGATACCCAAACTTCTGGCATTTGGTGGTCAACTAATGTGGCCATAAGGGATTTATGCTCTGAGTTAAAGATTGAGACTTCTTGTTCAGATAATGAAATCGCTGAATTATTGAGATCAATAGCTAAATCAATAGATCTTGATAGTTTATAGTTTTGTATATATTTAATGATTGATTATAACAGTAATATGATTTCAAATAATTTGCTAATTCTTTCATAGATTTTATTACTATTTAGCCTGAAATAAATATTTTGAACATGACAATCATTCTAATCCTTGAAATAATTCTTTATGTACTACAAATGTATGAAATAATGTTGTACCTGCCTCTGGTGTTAGCCTTTCTCCATCTTTATTCCATGCCAGACTACAAATTAGTTCGCCATCCCATTTTACTTTATGCTCGTTTATATGCATTGACCATTCTCTAACTTTATCAAAATGATCTGGCATATTTGCGCCTATTTTTCGACAGATAATACACAAGAATGATAATAAAGGAGGCTTTGATTCTAGTCCTAACTCTTTCGTCAGAGATGGTTGTGTAAAAACACCTGTGAATCTTATATGATCAATTATTCTTTGTTCTTTCTCATTTAAATTTGCCTTAATACAAGCCTTCTCAAACTCTGCAACAGGGGTAATGGGCCTTATGAGTTTGTTCATTTATAGTTTCTTTCTTTTTAGACATTAACTTTATTATGCTCTTTTCCAAGTTATGTTTTAGTTCGTTAATGCAAATTCAAAATAGGTTTTGAACTGGACTGTATTTTTCAGCCATTTCTCACTAAGGATTATTAGGTGACATCAATTTCGTATTTGGATGAAATGGGATTTTTTCTGTGAATACTCTTTTGCTTTTAATGTAATTGTCTTCATGTTTCATATTAAGACCCCTGTTATAGCTTCATTTGTAGAGAATCAAATGTTACAAACTAAAATTTCAATAGATATCTTTCCTAATGACTGGTATTACTATTCCATCTTTTATATGGCCATGATTCCTTTTACTTTCGCTGGACTACTAAGCACACCAGCTCCTACTGCACCAATACTAGGTATCGCTTTTATGGCTCTATTTGGCATTATGGCTGTCGTCGTTGGTCCTAATTACGATGGATTTAATGATCCAAATAGTGCTAATAAATGATTTGAGATAACAAACTAATCAAAACGTGGAGAAGTGTACATGTTTCACTTTTTCACGTTTTTTATTTTTAAGAATTTAAAATTTTAAGTTTATAAACAATTTTTGAATATTGTTTTTCATCTTTTGTATCGAAGACTATAACTTGATTGTCTTCTTTGAAATCATATGATTGGTTATGGAAAATATCCCATGATCTTATAAATCTTTCTTCTACTTCTTTTTTTTTTCTACCTCTCTGAATTCTATCTCGCTTGAGTCTTCTTTCATAACATAGTTCTTTCTTCTCAATACAAAGTATTTTCATGAATATATTATTTTTAAAATGATTGATTAATCTATGAGCGAAAATCCCTTCTAATATAACAATCTTTTTTTTATTTTCTTCTTTTATAAAAATTCTCCTAATTGATGATTTTTTTGTTTTAAAATTATAATTGTAAGTAAAGATATTTTTTTCTTTGTTAATTATTGATGTCAATGTATCGATTAATTTTTTTTTCTTTATACTTATAATTCTATCGTAAATATCATTAAAAAATAATGACAACAGTTTGATAAGTAAATTGTCTCTGTAGTATGAGTCTGTTTTAATTATACTTATATTTTTAAATTCATTTAAAAGTTTATTCGCTAGAATACTTTTGCCAGAGCCAGATGGACCTGATATTATTACTAGATGCATCTCTTGTTGAATAGCGCGTATATTTATTTTAGTAGTATTTAAATATATTGTCGTTTATTAATTAGCTATGCTCTTTTTTGATTTTAAATGATTAATTCTTTGAAAATTATCATAATGATTATTTTTATTTTAAGTTACTTTTTTTGTTGGAAGAGAAAATTATCCTTTAGCTGCCGCAAGTCTTCTGCTTTCTACAAATCTAAAAAACATTATTATTAGTGGTATATGCATTAGTCCACCAATTACAACTGTTGTTTGGTTATAAGGCATAATAAAATGTATATTCTTTCTTAATCTACTTTAGATATTCATTTGAGATTAAATAATTCCTGTTTGTTTATATATAGCAATAGTTCTTTTATGAGAATCAATAGGTATAAATTACATTACTTCTGATAGTTCGTTTTCGAAAAACCAGTTTACTTCTCCATTCTTTAGTTTTACTGCTAGTCCAAATTGATTTCCATCGACCATTTTGTATCCAACCAGTTCAACTATTGGGTCTTCTTGAATTTGTCTAATAACATTTTTGGATAATCGGTCTTCTACCTCTGTTATTTCAACTTTAAGAGTTTGTCCTTTTTGAAGTTTTGATGAATTTTTAATCATATATTCATTTTAGAGTTTATTTTTGCATTGAGATGTCTATTTCCTTTCATTTAGCCAATAATTGATAGACTCAGCTTTTGATCTATTCCACTGAATTTTATATATTCTTGGAATTCAGATGAGTTGAAAGCTTTTTGAGCTGCAGCTTTCGATTCGAATTCCACGACAACCCCTAATTGACCACCGTCCCATTCGTTTAAATCTGAATTTTGATTTACGTCTTTTGCAATTATTGTTCCTCCAACTGATCTGAGCCAAGGTACAACAGTCTTAACGTACTCAATGAACTGAGCTGTGCTTTCGATTTTGGCTTGCTTTAGCCAATAACCTTTTGCCATATCTTTATCTTTTTTTTAAGATTCTTGCATGGATGGCTACCCTTTCCTTCTCCCTTTTAATTCTTTAATAATCCGTTAGTTGGAGCCTATTTCAACTGATTTATATTGAATCATTTTTTTATTATGTAATTAATTGCTCAAATATATATTCATTATATTTCTACTTCTATGTGTTTTTTACTACTTACGATCAAATTACTTCGTTGTTCTAACCTCTTTGTTTTTTCATTGTCTTATGTTCTTTACTTTAGCTTTTCATAAATATTCCTTGTCTTCTTCAATTTTCAATATTGACTCTTTTGCTTTTCTTTCACAAAGGTCTATTACTACCTGAGTAGAAAATCACCTTTTTTCCAAATCAAGTCATATAATTATATTCTTGCTTGATAAATAGGTATGACCGCAACAGCTTCTTCACCAAAATTAAGAGTTGATACACGCGGAACAAATGAGTTGCCGCCACATTTAGATGAAAACCTTTTAACACCTCGCTTTTACGTAACTGAATTTAAGAAAGCTGCAAAGACTGAACTATCTGATGCTCGTGAGGAGTTTGAAGCAATGCTTTCAGAAATGAAAGCAGATTATAATTGTACCCACTTTGATAGAAAAGCAAGTTTAGATAGATTGCAAGAGTTACCTCAGCAGTCAAAAGAAGTATATGAGAGTTATTTAGTTAGATCTGTCATATCAGAGTTTTCTGGGTTTTTACTATTTAAGGAAATCTCTAATCGACTAAAGAAAGAAGGAAATAGGGATCTTGGTAAACTATTTCAGTTTTTAGCAAGAGATGAAGCTAGGCATGCAGGCTTTCTAAGTAGAGCACTAGTTGCAGAGGGAATTGAGGTTGATCTCCCTCATTTAGGTGGAAAAAGAGCAGCTACTTGGTTCCCCATAAGTTGGGTTATTTACTCTGTATATTTATCAGAGAAAATTGGCTATTGGAGATATATCTTGATGGATAGACACCTTAAGGCCAATCCTGATCAAGCTTTTGCACCTCTCTTTGATTTCTTTGAACCATGGTGTCAAGACGAAAATAGACATGGGGATTGTTTCACTGTCATGATGAGATGCTGGCCAGGAATTACTAAAGGTTTTAGGGGCAAGCTATTGAGTCGTTTCTTCTTGTGGAGTGTTTTTCTTACTCACACATTGACGGTTTGCGAAAGAGGAGAATTTTATGAATTGCTTGGTATAGATCCTAAGGAATTTGATGAGGAAGTTATTAAAAGAACAAATCACACATCTAAAAATGCTTTCCCATGGGTTTTTAATCTTGAGGATAGTAAGTTTTGGGATTTGAGAAATAAAATTATCGAATCTTTCAGAGCTTTTGTGGGAGCTAAAGGTTTAAAAAAATCATTGAAATTTGTTGAATTTGCTACTTTAATCTTTAAGCAATTTGCACTACCAATGGAAGAGACAAATGCTGTTAGATATGATAAAGATGTTAATTTTAATGGTCAAGATATATTAAATTATTGGACAGACAAATAAATAATAATATATCAACCTTATCTTAATTCATATATCAAAAGGATTACCGGCCTTAGTTTCAATACGTTTAAAATATTTTCCAAATTGTGCGTTGTAGACTTCATCTTCATCTTGTGTTTCGCAAACCAAAGGACCAGTAGCTTTTGAGACACATAATAAACCAAAGCCTTTATCTCTCATTTCTTTAGATAAACCAATACAGGCTTGTTGATCCATATCGCCTGAAATTATTTTTACAGCACATTCTGAACAGCATCCATTTCTACATGAAAATGGAAGTCTATCTCCAATGATTTGTCCGTTTTCATCTTTTGATTCGAAATTTCTTAAAATATACTCACCCTCTGGAACATCGAAAGTGTAGGTCTTACCTTCTTGTCGATGATGGATTGTGATCTTGTAACTGGGTTTCATTTTTTCTCCATGTCTCAATTGAAAGTACTTTGAGCAATAAAAATCATTCCTTGAAACTTATATCTATTTTTTCTGCTGGCTCAGGGAGAACATTTGCTTTTTCCCATAATTCCTCAGGGTCAAAAGATTTAGTGAATCTTTCACCACCAAATCTAAGACTCAACCAGGCAATTGTAGATTTGTCTTCTGCGATCACTGCTTCCATACCTTCAATTTCGGAGACTTTGAATTGTTGTACCAGAGTTGAATTCAAATACCACATTGGATAATCATCACCCATACGTGTTCGCCGTTCACTCATTGATTCTCTTAATTGTCCATGGCCACTTAATTGGCCTTTGGGAGCTAGAAGGACATTTAAAATTTTAGTTTCTGCCATTTAACTTTTTTATGAGAACAACATAAGATTTCAGCAATGAATTTTATGCTGAATTTTCCTAGGTCATTTTTAGTATCTTATATTAGTAAAATAAGTTCTATCAGGCAAATATTTGATAGATTTTAATGCCTCTAATTTTATTTGCAGTAGAAAATTTTTATATAGTAAAATAAAAATAAAATATAATACTATTTATATTTAATTATATATAAATTATTTATTTTTTATTAGAAGAATTATCTAATTATGTTTTATTCTTCTGTCTTTGCTGGTGCTTTAGGCTTTGCTTGTTCAGCCTCTGCAGCTTTCTTGGCGTCTTCAAAATCAATCCTATCTTGTAACTTGCCAGTAGTTCTCATCCAATCATTTACTGTTGCTTCTTTTCCTGCTGCAGCGCATTCTTCTTGATACTTCAAGAATGGATACCAATGATGTGTAGCATTCTTAGAATCTGTTAAATCAACTGCCACTTTTTTACATGCAACTTCTTGCTTATTATCGCACCACTGTTTCTTTTTTTGGTAACTTATTCAATTTTCTATTACAAAGATAAATTATTTTTTGCCTTTTAGTCTTTAATTATGAGCATGAATAGAATTAAACCCACATTAAAGCTTGCATTTATTGGACTAGGGGCATTGGGTAGGCCGATGTCCGATCTGTTGATTAATAGGGGGTATGATTTGAATTTATATAATAGAGATAAAACTTTTAATAATGAGAATAACAGATATTCTTATAATCCCTCTGAAACGGTTATGGGCTTTGATGGACTTTTGATCTGCGTTACTGATGACGCTGCTGTTGAGTCGGTTTTATTTGGAGAGAATGGACTATCAAAAAAACTTAAAGCTGATTCTTTTGTGATTGACTTTTCCACAATAAGTCCTGCTAAATCAATCTCTTTACATCAAAGATTAAAGAAAAAAAGGATTTTTTACATTGATTGTCCTGTTTCAGGTGGTACGGAAGGAGCTAAAACAGGTAATCTTTCTTTGTTTATTGGTGCAAGTAAAAAGGATTGCGCTTCTTTTGAGGATATTTTTAATGTTCTTGGTAAATCGATTAACTATTTTGATAACATCGGTAATGGTCAAAAAGTTAAGGCATTAAATCAAATTCTAATAGCAGGAACATATGCAGCTGTCGCTGAATCGATTGCATTAGGAAAATTACTTGATTTACCGATGGAGCTTGTAGTTAATTCATTAAAGTTAGGAGCCGCTAATTCATGGCCTTTGGAACATAGATCAAATTCAATATTGAAAAATGATCATCCATTAGGTTTTAAATTAGGGTTACATCATAAGGATTTATGCATAGCAATTGATTTAGCTAAATCTATTAATGTTGATCTTCCTATAACATCAAAAGTCAAGGAAATGGAGTCTGAGCTTATGGAAAGAGGTTATTCAGACTTAGATATCTCAGTATTACATAGATATATTTATAAAAACAATCTTTAGATTGTACCAATATCTATTTTATCATAATTATTAATTGTAGATTACATATAATTGTGCTAAGATTAAAAAAAATTAAGCATTATTCCTTTTGTTTGACTGATGAATCTAGAGAAGCAACACGCAAAGTTAATAAAATTGCAAACAAAAGCTCAAACTTGCGTATCAAGAGATGAAGCTCAGAAAATCATTCGCAAAGCTGATAAGGCTCAGTCTAAAATTTCAAGATAAGCTCTCTTTGCTTAAGGGAGTGAAAACCATTCCTTCATATTTCTTGTAATTTATACTCCATAATTGACTGCAAATACTAGTTAATCTAATTAACAATTGATTCGTATTTCCATTATTTATCCAGTTTGCTTTGATTATTGGTATATTTTTTTGCATATCATCAATGCTGATTTCTGCTACGAATAGCCCTGTATCTTTTTCTGGGATTTTTAGTCCACCTTCACTACTTCTTTTAAATAATCTAAGTAATAGATCTAAAATAATCTTTTCGGATTCGTTTTGAGGGAATGTTTTTCCAGAAATACCTATAGGTATAGTTTTACCACCAATAGGCATAATCCTTTGATTGTTTTGTTCTGCAAGTGCAATAGCAATTAAATATTTCTGATCAACCATTTTCTTTTATTAGATTTAGTTTTTCTTCATATATATTTTATCCCTTTTGATCTATGAAATGATTAATCTTAATAAGGAATTATTTTTTTTCATTTGCAAGATAATCCTAGGGAATTGATCCGTGTTGATCATTTAAGTAAATTCTACCGAGTGGCAGATAAGCAGCCGGGTTTTAGAGGGACTTTGAGTCATTTTTTTAATCGTAGAACTTATAATGTACCTGCTGTCACAGACATCAGTTTTAATATATTTGCAGGAGAAATAGTTGGATTTCTTGGTGCTAATGGGGCAGGTAAAACTACATTATTAAAAATGATGTGCGGTCTTATTCATCCTTCTAATGGGTTTGTTGATGTTGGTGGTTTTTTACCTCAAAGAAGGCAAACCGCATTTCTAAAGAAAATTACTTTGGTAATGGGGCAAAAACAACAGTTGATTTGGGATTTGCCTCCTATGGATTCCTTATATGTAAATGCTGCGGTTTATGGTTTGTCGGATGAAGTTACAAGAAAGAGAATAAATGAATTGGCGGATATGCTTGAACTCGGAGAAGAACTTACACGCCCAGTTAGAAAGCTATCACTCGGACAAAGGATGAAGTCTGAACTTCTCGCTGCGTTATTACATCATCCATCGGTTCTTTTTCTTGATGAACCTACTCTTGGATTAGATGTTAATGCACAAGCTAGGGTCCGAAGTTTCTTGGCAGAATATAATAAACGAACTGGGGCTACGATTATACTTACAAGTCATTATATGGCTGACATAACTGCATTATGTCCAAGAGTTATTTGCATTCATAATGGAAGCTTATTTTATGATGGAGATTTAGATTCACTTGCTAATTCATTAGCACCTTCAAAAGAAGTTAGAGTAGAGCTTAAAAAATCCTACTCCCCTGATCAATTTGTTAATTACGGTGAGATACAGGAATTAAATGACCGCTTTGTATGTTTATTAGTTTCTAGAACTAAATTAACTCAGGTTGTAAGTAAACTACTATCCGATTTTTCCGTTATTGATTTAGAAATAAGTGATCCACCTATTGATAAGTTAATAGGCGATCTTTTTTTAAAAGGAGTAGTTAGATGAGACTCTTTGGATTATCTTTTAAAGTCATAAAGACTTTATTTACTACTCAATATGCCTACATGCTTGAATACAGAGTAGAAATTGCATTATGGGCTCTTTCAGGCGTTTTGCCTTTTATTATGTTTTCTCTTTGGAGTCAAAATGATGTTGGTAATAGTTTCGGTCTTAATGATATTGGTTTAGCTAGGTATTTCCTAAGTGCTTTTTTAGTTAGACAGTTTTCAGTTGTTTGGGTTGTTTTTTCATTTGAGGAAGACTCACTTTCTGGTCGATTATCACCATACTTACTGCAACCTCTTCATCCTCTATTGAGATATGTTTCTGCACATTTAGCTGAACAGGCTACTCGTCTTCCATTTGCGATTGTGATTACTATTTTCTTTTTTTTATTCAATCCATCATCCTTTTGGATTCCTTCATTGAGCCAATTGTTTTTAGCATATTTAGCTACTCATTTGGCATTCTCTATAGCTTTTCTTCTTCAAAGTTTAGTCGCTTCTCTTTGTTTCTGGACGGAAAAATCTAGTGCATTGGAAAGATTGATATTTGTTCCTTACTTGTTTCTATCTGGTTTATTAGTTCCTTTATCTGCTTTCCCAGAAAAGGTTCTAATGTTTGCAAATTTTACACCTTTTCCATATTTAATTAATTTCCCAGCAAAAATTTTGTCTGGTATGCCTGTTGATTTATTAAATGGATTCTTTTATCAAATCTTATGGATAACTATACTTCTTCCTAGTGTTAATACTCTTTGGAAACTTGGAGTAAGAAGATATACAGCAATGGGAGCATAATGAAGCGTTATCTTAAAACAATTAAATTATTTTGGTCTACTGCTTTTGCCGCACAACTTGAATACCAATTGAACTTTTTGATTGAATTATTAGCGATGTTAGGTACTCTTTCAGGAAGTATATTTATTTTATCACTATTCTTTTCTGATGGTAGGCAATTGGGAGACTGGAGTTGGGAAGCAGCTTTAGTTATTCAAGGTGTCTATACATTTTTGGATGGTTTAACAAATACACTTTTACGTCCGAATTTAACAGAAATTGTAAATTATGTAAGAGAAGGTACTCTTGATTATGTTCTACTTAAACCTATTGATAGTCAATTCTGGTTATCTATCAAAAAGTTTTCCTTTGCGGGAATTCCAGAAATAATTTTAGGTTTAGGTATTGTTTTTTGGTCTGCAATTAGAACTGGTATAAATTTATCCATTTATAATACTCTTGCTTTTTTTGTCTCCTTATTTATCGGCTTTGTTATACTTTATTCTATTTGGTTTTTAATAGCAGCTTCAAGTATCTGGTTTGTTAAAACTTGGAATGCTACTGAAGTTCTAAGAGCATTGTTGGCTGCAGGAAGGTATCCGATAACTGCATACCCTGTAATATTGAGGTTTATTTTTACATTGCTTCTACCAGTTGCTTTCTTAACGACTTTTCCAGCAGAGGCAGTTTTAGGTGAATTGAAATTCTTTATAATATTATTTGGTTTAGCCTTGTCTACTTTCTTTTTTGTTTTAAGTCGTCAGTTTTGGATATATGCACTTAAGCACTATACTTCTGCTTCTAGTTAGTTATTAACTATCTAATTTATATATATTTAATTTATATGATTAGTTTCATTTGTACATATTCTTATTTTTTATTTAATTACCAAATCCGAAAAAGTTATTTGAAGCAAATAATAAGCTAAAGATTGATAGAAATGCTATTCCAAACCAACTAAGTGATTTCATTGCTATTCCATATCTATATTGACTTTTAACTAATTTGCTATTCATTGTATCCATAGCCATCCATGCAAATAATGGGGCTGACAGAAAGCTACCTGTCATGGCACCAAATACAAAATCTTTAACTCCAATGCCACCAGATTTAGCAATCATTAATGCGGCAAGAGAAGAAAATACATGAATAATTATCCATTTTTTTAAACGTTTTCCTTCTTTCATTGATATGCCATGGCCTTTATCTTTTCTTTGAATTAAGCCATGGGCTGACGAGATGCTCCTGGGATAGGCATCTAAGCAAGTAAGAGTGGTGCTGAACATCGCTGCAAATGCTGCTGGAACGATTATCCATTTAGCCCACCCTCCAATAGATTGTGTATATAAACGGATTAAATTTTGAGCAAAACTAATCCCGCTACCTGTAAACATTTCATTACCAGTTCCATACATTGTGTATGAGCCAAGTATTACAAAGAAAATTGCGGTAATTACAGTTATTATATATCCAAGATTGAAATCAAATTCAGCTTCTTTAATTGAGGCTATATGTTTAGTATCATTAGATCTAGAAAACATCCATAAAGATGGCCAGACACAAAGCTCTACAGGTCCGGGCATCCAGCCCATTAAGGGTATTAAAAAGGCTAGATTAGATAGAGTCCATGGAGATGGATCACTATTTATCCAACTAGAAGAGACTAATCCAACTGGTCCTTTAATTAATAGCGAAATTACAGCAAAACTGGTTAATAATGTAAGTAAGAAAACTAAAATTTTTGATATTCTATCAAGAGCTTTGTATTGACCAATTAATAATACGAAGCCAGCTATTATTAACACTGCTATAGCTAAATCCATTACTGGAAATGATGAGAGAAATGCTATATTTGTTAAGAGTAAACCAGAAACAAAACTTACTGCTGAAATAGTCAATGTACCAGTAATTAGTCCCACTAATAAATATAGAGGCAGATACAATTTATTTCGCTTTTGAAATCCTTCTAAGAGAGATAAGCCTGTTACTGCTGTGAACCTTGTTCCAACAAGTAGGAATGGATATTTAACCAAATTTGTAAGTAAAATAAGTCCAATTAAGGAAAAGCCGAAACGAGCTCCAGCTGTAGTTGAGGACATAAGATGAGATCCACCAATACAAGCAGCCGCCAAGAGAATCCCAGGCCCAAAACTTTTAGTGAAACCAATGTAATTCTTCGACAATATTTTCTGCATTAATTGAATTTTTAAGACTATATATAGTGTGACGATTAATTCACTATTATCAATTTCCTACATAAAGATTATTACTTATAGATAATTTCAAACCCTAATATTTATTAATCTTTTTCAAACATTTGTCACTCATGGAATTAGCTGTTAAAATTTAATTCACACTTGGATCATTTTAAGTGAATGATGCAGTTAATCTATACTTAGCTTCTGGTGTTGATGTCGATGAGGCTTATTGGGAGATTAGCTTTACACAAAGTGATGATCCTGTAAATACAAAGGATACAAAATTATTGGAATGCTATAGAAAAGAGCTTGTAGGATTAGATGCTGCAATAGAAATAAAAGAAGCAATTTGCAGTACTTTAAATATTTTGATTGCTGATTGTAATAGAGAGGGACATTCAATAGATCAATCTCATGATGGTTACTCTCATAATATTCCTTTGATAGTTATTGAAAATATTTTTGATTTTTGGATAGATATTTATCATGATCATTATGTATGGGAGAAGTGTATGGGCTTAGTTAGAATCAGAAAAAGGATGAATAATTCAAAGAATATATTATTAAATAACCTCAAAGGTAATAGTTATAAGTATGCATATAAACTAGAGAAGTTATTGTGCTATAGACCAGCTTCGTTTCTCAAGAAAGAAAAAAGTAATAATCAAGTAATGTGGTGATTGTTATACTAATCCTTTCCTTGATTGATAATATAATACCTCTTCATCTTTAGCGTTTCTTACGTCCTCCCAAGGAAACACAACCCATTCATTATTGTTGATTGTTTTATAGGCATTCCACCACTCTGGTGGTGCTTTGCTAATCCATACATGAGTTTCTGTATCTTTTAGATTTCTAATTTTTTCAAGGGTGCAACCTGTTTCATAAATGTCATCGACTATCAGAGAATTATTAGTTGGTTTCGTCAGTAAAGGGATATTCAATGAATGACTTAAAGCTACAGCAATACAAAGACCTCCTCTAGGAAAGCCATAAACGCCAACAAAAGCTTTATTTTTACATTTTTCTGAAATATTATTTATACACTCTTCAAATTCAAGCCAGTTTAATTTATTCATTTACATGCTATTAATATATATTCTGTTCTCTTGAACTTTAAATGTTTTAAAACTTTCTAGATAGACTGTAATAGCCCATAAAGCCACCTATCGTAATTATGCCTGCTACTGGAGCTGATAGATTTAATGGGGTGGCCCACTCATGAACCATTAAAGAAGCTAACATAGCTATCATAAGTAAATGCTAATAGTTGTTTTATAAAATACTACATCTATCAATGTATCATCTTTTTCGTTTGCAATAATTCACACCATTATAGTTTTCTATTTTTGTGACTTATTAAGAGCTTACTTTGCTAATTAAATTTAAGAAGCATTTTAGAACTATTTTTGTGATACTGTCCTTTTGTTTATGGTCAAGTATAAAACTACTCAGATTTCTCCTTTCCAAGTATTTTCATAACTTGAGAGTAGATTTTATTGAAGATCAATGGAATAATTATGATGCCTATGGTTATAGCAATAATGTTTATGGCCGAGATTCCAGCATCATTTGGACCATAATGTAATCCTGGGTCGAAAGCTTCCATATTTAGAATTTTCTGATTTTAGTATCATAGCTTCGTTTTTTCATACTTGGAAAAGTAATTCACTTTTAACTAATAAACTTTCCTTTCATTCTGTAGAATAATCAATATTAATATTTAATTTAATGAAGTGGGAATATCATGTTGTGCATTTGAATGTTGAGGAGACGTCTCAGGATAGTATAAATAACAAAAATCCTAATCCTGAGGCTGCTAGTGAAAAGCTAAAAGGTTCTTTGAGTCCAGAATTCATAAAGGATCAATTTCCTGACCAATACAATGAAGAAGGAAGTGAGTTGCATCCTGCTATTCAATTAAGTAAGTTTTTGAATAATAAAGGTCTTGAGCAATGGGAACTATCTGAAACGATTAAAATTGGTAATATGTTGTTTTTAATTATGAAAAGGCAGATACTTTAGTTTTCTAGACAATATCTTTTAATGTGTAAAGTAACCATTTTACTAGATTTATGGGATTAAGCAGATAATTTATTTTATAGTTTCCATTGAGTTCAAATTCTTCTATATATTGATTAATATGTGTGTCATTGTTATACATAGGTTTATTGTATGATATATCAAACATCTTTATTGTCTCCTCGTTCAATTCATTGTCGAAAATCCATATTTTAGAGTTACTTTCTGTCATTAATACATATCCAATACCGCTACCATCTGTAATTTTATAGTCAATAATCTTTCCAATTATCTTTTGTGGTAATTTATTTATTAAAGTTTGAGGTAAATCTGTTTTGATTTGAGATTTATCTATATTGAGTTCTGATCCAATTGGAAGTAATGAGTTTGTTTTCATTATAAATTGCACCTATTTTTTATAAATTAGCATATAGAAAGCTATTTTTGGTTTTATTTGCTATAGACTTTTTAATCATATCTAAATATATTCATACAAAATTTTCGATTTATGAACTAAAATAATTAATTAATTTCAATTAAACCCTTTATCAATAGGTTCCTTTTGTATTGCTTTGCTTCTCTCTTGTTTTTGGTTTGAATTATTTTTAATATACTTAATTCCCGTAACAAACAATCTTATTATTGCAAGACTTGTAGCTATGAAACCCAATAAAATCGAGATTGATAGTATTGAGGAACCTAGATCTATCCCTGAAAGCTTTGACATCTTTTTCTTAATTCCTTTTAACTTTATCTTTTATTTGACTTATTTGTTTATTTAATAACAATACTCAAAACATTTCTGGTTTATTCTGGTTACAAGATATCTGTAGATAAAATTTGAGAATGCATGCATAACTAAATTAAGAACTTAAATAAAAAAATGTCTCAAACTCATTTTGAGATCTCAGAATCTAGTCTTAGGCCTTACACGGTTCATTACAGAAACTGTGATAATCAGAGGTTGGAAAATTGCTTTTATGCTTGTGATGCTTTTGAAGCTCGAATGCTCGCAATGGAATTTAATAGATATATTCATGAGCATCCCAACTGCATTGATCTTATTAGAAGGGAGATGATTAAAAACATTTAGTAATCTCTTCAGTTGGCAAATATTTGTCTATTAGTTCGTAATGACATTTGATATATTTTCTCAAATCGGTCTTGGGTTTATATCTTTATTCTCTAATTTTCTATCTGCATTGGCTGGTGGTGGTGCTGGCTTAATTCAACTTCCAGCACTACTATTTTTTGGATTACCTTTTTCAAATGCCCTGGCTACACATAAAGTCGCAAGTGTGGCCTTGGGAATAGGGGCATCCATTCCACATTTTTGCAATAGAAATTTAAATCTACGTTATGGCCTACTTATCTTGTTATCAGGTATACCAGGCGTTTTATTAGGTGTTAAAACAGTTTTAATTATTCCTACTAGATTCTCTACAGCTTTATTAGGCTTACTAACATTATTAATTAGTTTTTATTCATTTACCAATAAACAACTGGGTAATAAAAATACTCCAAATAATGTTAGTTTATTTAACATTATCGTTGCTTCTTTAGGTCTTTTCTTTATTGGTTTTCTTAATGGATATCTATCGTCTGGCACAGGATTGTTTGTTACTATTTGGATGATAAAAATTTTTAATTTATCTTTTTCAGCTTCTATAGCTTATACATTAATATTTGTTGGTATCTTTTGGAATGGTGTTGGAGCTTTTTCTTTGGGATTACATGGTGACATTTTTTGGAATTGCCTTCCGATCCTGATAACTGGTTCGTTAATTGGGGGATATTTAGGAGCATCTCTTTCTATTATTAAGCAAACTAAGTTTATTAAATTTGTATTTGAATTAGTTTGTCTATCTGTTTCTATTAGTTTGTTTATCAAGGCTTTTTCTTTATATAAATAATTGCAAAGTTTAAATAGTAGATCCAGCTTTTTCTAATTCATCTTGAAGTTTGCCCTCACAATCTAAAACCCTTGACCAACTTGGTAGTTGTTGTTTTACAGGATATTCAAGAAATGTATTTATTGCTGGTCTGAGTAGTTTACCAAAGGTATGAACAGCTAATTCTTCTTCATGTCTGCTGTATGGGAGTTGATTAACAGAAGAGTCTAAGCTGAATTGCTTCACTCTATCTTCCCCAACTCTTCTATATAAGACTTCGAGATTGGCCAATTGTGAATTAGTAAGCGTTTGTGCTTGATGTTCCATTACCCCCCTCAAGACACTAGATAGAATTTCAGCACACATCTTTTGAAGTCCTTCATTGGGTTTTGAACCAATCTCTTTATGTTTATGATCAAAGATGCCAAGATCGACTTGCGCAATTCTTGAGATTCTTACATTTTTATATACTTCCGAAAGTAGTCCAATTTCCAATCCCCAATCACAAGGGATTCTTAGGTTCATTGCTAAGTCTCTAGTAAAAGCAAATTCACCTGCAAGTGGATACCTAAACGACTGGAGATATTGGATGAATGCTCCATTGCCTACTAATTGCTCAAGACTTGCTAAGAGTGGACCTACAAATAGTCTCGTAGCTCTGCCTTGTAAGGCATTATTTTCTAGTGATAAACGACTATAAAAAGCTTTCACGTATGAGATTCCATTTGATTTATCTAATAACGGATGAAGCATTCTTGCTGGATAAAATGAATTAAATGTCCTGATATCTGCATCAAAAAGAGCTACAACTTCTGACCTTTTTGTGGCGACACCTACTCCCTGCCATACTGCCCACCCTTTTCCAGGTGTTCCTAAAAGATCAAGCCCATTCTTTTCTTGATTTTTAAGCAATTCAATAACCAAAGGGCTATTTGTCCATTGCACATGTACAGGAAATGGCATTTCACCGAAAAAATCTTTAGCTTTAGAAACCTGGTTTTTATTGTCTGCAGCTAAGGCTATAACTAATTGATTAAGGTTTTTTAATTTCTTTAATGTTGCTTTGATTAATTGAAGAGCAGGCCTACTGAATTCATCAAATAGACATGGAATTAATATTGCTGTTGGTCTTTTTTGTAAGTCTTGATTTAATTGAGATAATGGATCTTTTGCAAGCCCATATTCATGGATAGTAGTAATTAAACCCTGCTGAAAGTCCATTCGGTAATAAGTGCAACAGAATTAAGGTCGAGGCTACGATGATGTAGTGAAGATAGTTTCCTTATTCAGCGTGTCAGAGTTGAATTGTGAATTAGAAAGTCTAAGACAGTTGCTTAGGGGAATTTATCCCAAGCATTCTGAAGAAGAAATCACTTTAATGTGGTCTCAATTATTACAGATTTTGGATCCGTATCTTGTTAATGCCAACACTAATGATGCAGATTTTGATTCGAGTTGGGATTCCTCTAGTGTGGTTTTGATCACTTATCCAGACACAATTTATAGGAAAGGAGAAAGTACTCTAAAAACACTTAAAGAATTTCTTGATAAAAAATTAGGAGATCTCTCTTCTATTGTTCATATTTTACCTTTTTTACCTTCAACAAGTGATGGGGGTTTTGCTGTTTCTGATCATGAAAAGATAGATGAAATATTTGGTACTTGGGATGATTTAAAAGGTTTATCTGTTAAACATATAATAATGGCTGATTTAGTATTGAATCATGTCTCATCCTCTCACTTATGGGTCCAGCAATTTATTAATTGTATTCAACCAGGTTCTTCTTATATTGTTTCTTCTAATCAATCTAATATATGGAAGAATGTTATTAGACCAAGAAGTTCATCTCTTTTTACAAGCATTAAAACAAAAGATGGAATTAAGGATGTTTGGACAACATTTGGCCCTGATCAAATTGACGTCAATTGGAGAAATCCAAATATTTTACTAGAATATTTAAGGCTATTAGTTAGATATGTTGAATGCGGTGCATTTTGGATAAGACTTGACGCAATAGCCTTTATTTGGAAAGAAGCCAATACAACATGTTTACATATGGATGAAGTACATAAAATTGTAAGAGTTTTAAATAGATGCCTTAAGTTGATTAAGTCTTCTGGAGTATTAATTACAGAGACTAATGTACCAGAGAAAGAAAATCTTTCATATTTAGTTGAGGGAGATGAGGCAAATATTGCTTATAATTTTACTCTTCCTCCTCTCCTTTTAGAATCTATATATACCAGCCAAGCAGATTTACTAAATGATTGGCTAAGTAATTGGACAGAACTACCAGAGAATACTTCTCTATTGAACTTCACTTCATCTCACGATGGTATTGGATTACGCGCATTAGAGGGCATTATGGATAACACAAGAATCCATAATCTTCTTGTCGAATCTGAAAAAAGAGGAGGCTTAATTAGTCATAGAAAAATGACTAACGGAAAAGATCAACCTTATGAATTGAATATAAGTTGGTGGAGTGCTATGTCTAATATTAAGGATTGTTCACCAAGTTTACAGTTTGATCGCTTTTATCTTAGTCAAATCTTTATTTTATCATTAAAAGGTATTCCAGCATTTTATTTACCGGCAATATTAGCTTCATCAAATGATATAGAAACATTTAGTAGAACAGGTCAAAGAAGGGATTTGAATCGAGAGAAATTTGAAGCAAATAGATTAGCTGAGATTCTTAAAAACTTTGAGTCCTCTGCTAGTAAAAATATTTCATATCTTAATCACGCTATTAAAGTTAGATCAAAACTTATGGCCTTTCATCCAGAATCACCAATGAAATGTTTATCTACAAAAATAAAGGATCATATAATTATCCAAAGAGGTTTAGATTTAGAAAAAGTCTATGCAATGTATAATATGACTGATAAAGATTTAAAAATTCCACTATTTGATGAACTAGATATAGATTCTATGAATAGAAATTGCCAATTTTTAGACAATTTGACTGGAACTATTTATAAATCCATTAATTTTATACTAAAACCTTATCAAGTAGTATGGCTTACATTGATTGATTGATTGATTTATTTATGTCTAATAATTCAAATTTCTGGATTGTTACTGATTTGGATGGAACATTAATGGATGAGAACTACGATATTTCTCCTGCTAAAGAAACATTGAAATGGTTAGCTAAATTATCTATTCCAGTTATTCCATGCACAAGTAAAACAGCATCTGAGGTGAGATATTTTAGAAATGAGAATAAGTTATTAGACCCCTTTATTGTTGAGAATGGATCCGCTATTTACGGTTCTCATGCAAATCAAATAGATGAATGGGAGTTAATACTTGGAAGAAGTTATAAACAACTTAGGCAAGTATTAAGTTCTTTATCTAATGATGTTTCTTTTAATCTAACGCCACTAAATGACTTAAAAACTAATGAAATCCACAATCTTACTGGTCTGGCTGGGTATGAAATAAGCAGAGCTTTAGATAGGCATTGGAGTGTTCCATTTTTAAATCCACCTGAAAATATTTATGAAAAAATAATGTTTTATTGCAATAAGTATAATGTTCATATTTTCAAAGGTAATAGAATGAGCCATTTACTTTGTGTGAATAGTCATAAAGGTAAAGCTGTTAATAAATTAAAGGAGTATTTACAGAAACCAAATGTAAGAATAATTGCTTTAGGTGATTCACAGAACGATTTACCATTACTCGAGTATGCCGACATATCAATTGTGATACCAGGCAGAAATGGTCCTAACAAATATTTGACAGATGGGATAAATAGAGGAGAATTCATATTAGCAAATGCACCCCATGCTGTTGGATGGGCTGATAGTGTAAAGAGTATTATTTTAAATAATGTGGATATATAAATGCCAGAAAATCAGTTAAAATTTAATAATAATTTCTATTCAGACATTCCTTCTGATATAAAGGATAGCTTCACTTTTAACTTTAATTCATATGAATTATTTCTTAAGAATCTTTCTTTTAATCAACATTCCTTTTTTGAAGAATGGCTAGATTTAAAGAGAGAATCAATTTGTGAAAAACTCTTCAGAAAAGATATAGACTTAGATTGGAAATGGGGTTTATGTTTTCCTTTTTTTTCCTTATTAGAAAGGTATGTTTCTTCATTTAGTAAACCAATAATAATTGGTTTGTCTGGACTCCCCGGAAGTGGTAAATCAACATTAGGTGAGTGGATTAATAATCTTGCAAGTAGTTTAAATCTAGAAATTAAAGTTATATCATTGGATGACTTTTATTTGCCAGGTTTAGAAATGGATATAGCTATGAAAGGTAATCCTTGGAATGTTCCTAGAGGTATCCCTGGAAGTCATTCTATTGAGTTATTAAAAAATACATTAGACTCTTATAATAGAAGTGGAAAGATCAAATGCCCAACTTTTGATAAGTCATTAAGGGATGGTTTAGGCGATAGATCTGGATGGATTGAATCCCGTCCTAAAGTGTTAATTCTTGAAGGGTGGTTTGTTGGGTGTGAACCACTTCAGTCTAGATCAAAACTAAATAACATTTATAAACCTACTTTAACTCAGTTTGAATCTGAATATCGTGAAGTAGTGCAAAATAGGCTTAGAGAATATTCAGATATCTGGCAAATGTTATGCAAAACCTGGCATTTAAAGGCTACAAATATTGAAAATACAATTAATTGGAAAAAACAACAAGAAAATGAAATGCTTATGAAGAAAGGTTCAGCATTGAGAGGTCATAAACTTACTAATTTTATTCGTATGATTTTAACTTGTATTCCTCAAGAGTCTCTATCCCATATAAATTCAGATACTATTGTTTCTATTGATCAATATAGAAGAGTTTGTAACTTAGTTTCTAATAGTTATAGTTAGTTATTTTTCATTTTATAAATTATATATTTTATGTATGATTTCTTTCTAGTATTTCATTTGTATTAATTATGATTTGTAAAACATGTATCTTTTATAGAAGAGTTAACCTAATATAATGATTATGTATTGTGTTAATTCCTTAAAGGTATGTCTTCATTCGTTTATTTGATAAGAAATGGAGATTTATATATAATAGGATCATCTTCTAACCTTGAGAGAACTCTTACTTCATATAAACCTGGTGAATTGGTTGCTTCATTGAAAACTGATAATCATGAAGTATTGACGAAAAATTTGCGAAGAACCTATTTGGACAATAGATTACCTTGTTCAGATTATTTCAGATTGAGTAATTCTCAAGCCAGAGAATGTAAGGGTCTTCTGGATAAGGGTGGAGATAGCAGTTTTATAAAACCCTTTTTTACTGGTTATCGGTTAATACTTTTTTTCTTTTTCACTTGGTTTTTGATTGCTTTTACTATTATTCAGTTTGCTATTAATCCTATATTGGTTCGTTTCAGTTGAATCTTTTTTTAGTCTTTTTAATTTTTAAAGAATTAAAGGTAGAAATATTAAATGTATTTAGTTATATTGTTTAAAATAAGATAATCTATTAGTTTTGAATCTGTCAATTTTCCTTGTTTGGATAGCTATTCCATTTGTCATTACAAGCATTTATTTCGGAACTAAGAATGGTTATTATAATAGCGATGATTATGAAGGCGATGGGTGTGCTCACGATGTACAACGATAAGTTTTTTACTTTTATAATTTGAATGGATAGATAGATTTAAATTTTCTTTTAGTTTGTTGTATTTCTAATACAAGTCCATTTATTGTCAAATTGCCATACTGGTTTATAAATATCCTCCTCAATTTTTTTTCCTGCTTCTTCACACATTTTTTTTGTTCCTATTGGTATTGCAAACAAGGTTGGGCTTGTAATACCACTTACATGAGGCTTTGATCCAGGTCCTTGTCTATAACTTCCTATAACCAACCAATAGTCTGCTTTTACTTTTGATTGGATTCCTACGATTGAAGTCACTGCTATAATTAATGATAGAAGAATTTTCTTGTAGATCATTTATGATCAATCATAAATATTAATTATATACTAGTTGAAAATGTAGTAAGTTCTATAATTTATTATTTGTTCTTTTGTCTAAATATGATTAGGCAGTTAGATTTATTTATTTTTCATTGTTGGCAGACTTTTGTATTAGGTGTTGTTCAAGGCTTTACTGAGTTTTTTCCGATTAGTAGTACTGCTCATTTAAAGATAATTCCATTATTATTAGGTTGGGATGATCCAGGCTTATCTATCTCAGCTTCTCTTCAGCTTGGAAGTGTTATTGCAATTATTTTATATTTTAAAAATGATCTAAGGGTCATTACGAGCTCATTACTTTCCTCTTGTAGATATCGTTTTCCTTCTAAGGATGACAACAGTCGCTTAGCTATTTATATTATTTTAGCAAGTATTCCTATCTGTATTGTTGGTTTAATAATTAAGATCTTTTGGCAAAACTATTCTGATTCTTTTCTTAGAAGTATATATTCTATTGCTATTGTTTCTATTATTATGGCTTTACTTTTATTATTTTCTGAAATTTATGGAAGAAAGGATAAGGCAATTAAGGATTTAAATATTAATAATATTATTGTTATTGGTATATCTCAGGCCTTTGCCTTGATTCCTGGTGTATCCAGGTCAGGTATTACATTAACATCAGCTTTATATGCAGGTCTAAATAGAAGCTCTGCTGCAAGACTATCTTTTCTAGTCGGTATACCTGCTATTACGATAGCTGGCTTGGCTGAGTTGTTTTCCTTAATTAAATTCCTTACATTCTCTGAATTATTTCCTCTAGTAGTTGGAATTGTTTCTTCTTTCTTTTCTTCGTTATTAGCTATTGATCTTCTATTGAAATTCCTTAAGTCCAATAATACATTTATTTTTGTTATTTACAGAATATTTATAGGTTTTTATTTACTACTATTTTTATAACCAGTATTTTAACTTCTTTTGACAAATTTAAAATTCATATTATTTTGTATTATAGATTTATTTTGTTTTTAATGATTAATTTTGTTCTATTCATAATAACCTTTGGTGAACTTGATATCTCTCCAGCAATTTTTACAATACTTTTATTAATATCAGTTTTTGTTTTTTTGTCTGTTCTAATTAGTACAACTAAATTAATTCAAACTTTAGTTAAAGATATTGATTAAATTTTAATTTTTATTTCATCGGAACGGCGGGATTTGAACCCACGACCCCCACTACCCCAAAGTGGTGCGCTACCAAGCTGCGCTACGTCCCGTTATTTAAAATTATCATATTCTCTTACCTATTTGTTAGACATTTAATGATTCCCTTGAATTTCTTTTTTTGAGATTTTTTCTTTATTCTTTGGATTAATGAATCTCTATTTTCGTTTGAATATCCATGAATACAAAGCTTTTGGGCTAGTATTCTTAATTCAAAAATATTCATCCGAGAAAGTTTTAATTCTGCATTATGACTCCAGGCAAAACCTTCATTAGGTAGTTTATTATTGTATGGAGATATACCTATAGAATAAATAAATTCAGCAAGGAATTCAGGAATTATTACAATTATTACTGCGAGAATATTATATATGTTTATTTTTGCTTTATCTATATTCTTCTGATGTTCTTTGTTCTTCATTTTATTGTTTAATTAATTATTCTGTTTAAATTGGTAGTATTATCGTTGATGTTATATTGCTATCTTTCCATTCGATGATTTGATCTTTTTCTAACTTATTTGAACTAAAGCTAAAAATAGTAATAAAAACTAATAATAAAGTACTGAATATTATTATTATTATTGTTTTATCTGGCAATTGCTCATTCATTAGTGGGTAGTGGGATAGGTGTATTTTCACCTCTGAGAATACAGTGGCTAATTTCCCAATTATAGTTTTTCCATATCTCTTCACTGAGCATAAAATTTGATCCTTCAAATTTATTAAATAGTACTTTTGTTGGCATTGCTGAGCAATAAGGCCTGCTACCTGGTTTAGCTAAATATTGTTGGTGATATTCCTCTGCAAAGAAGAATTTAATATCTTGTTTGATTTCTGTCGTGATTTGACCATATCCATATTTTGAAAGCTGTTCTTGGTAACTTTTCTTGCTCTCAATCGCCTTCTGTTGGTGATTATCTTTTGTTGTATATATTGCAGATCTGTATTGGGTTCCAATATCGTTTCCTTGTCTATTTCCTTGTGTTGGGTCATGACATTCCCAGAATAATTTTAATAGGTCACTGATATCGATTTTATCTGTATTCCAAACAACTTTTACTACTTCAGTGTGGCCTGTCATTCCAGAACAGACTTCTCTGTAGTTAGGTTTATTTGTATTACCACCAGCATATCCAACAGCTGTTGATTTGACGCCTGGCAACCTCCAGAATCCTTTCTCGGCGCCCCAAAAACATCCACACCCAAAATAGATCTCCTCTTCGTTATTTTTTAGTTCTGCTTTTATATCATTTTTTAGTATGGCATGTAACACCTTTTCTAATTTCATATTTATTGAACTTTTTAAATATAGCTTAGAAATACTATTAAATATGTATTCCTTTATATTTTTATGCATTATATTTAGTTGATTGTTGCTATTTTTATATGATTAATTAATGTAGTTACGAATGCAAATAATAAGAAAGGAAGACTTAAAACTAAAATTAAACCTACACCAAAAAGTGCAAACAATGGTCTTGACGACCCCATTAGACCTAGTCCTGCTGCAAGACTTAGAAATATTACTCCCATCCATGCAAGTATTTGGATATAGATATCACCAAATTGAAGGTCACAAATAAGTTTATATTTTGAGGAATTTGTCATAATGTCAATAAATCATACTTAGAACATAATTGTTTTAATCTCTTTTAACTGAATATTTGAAAATAGATTTAAAAACTTTAATAAGAAATGATTAGCTCTCTGCTTGTATTTTTTCGGCAGCTTTTTCTCTTTCCCACATTCTCTTATAAATGCCTTCTTGACTTGTTAGAAGTTGATGTGTACCTTCTTGTACAATTTTCCCCTCACTCATTACCATAATGCGGTCGCAGGCCGCCGCTGCAGATAGTTGGTGACTAATCATTAGTATTGTTCTATTAAATTGATTCTTTATTGTTTGAAGTATTGCTGATGCTGTTTTGTTGTCAACACTAGCGAGTGCATCATCTAGAACTATTATTTTTGCATTGATCAGTAATGCTCTTCCTAAGGCAGTTCTTTGCCTTTGGCCTCCACTAAGAGTGATTCCTCTTTCCCCGACTAATGTTTTGAAACCATCGGGAAAACTTCTTATGTCATCTGCCATTCTTGCCTGATTTGCGGATTCTTCAACTTCTTTTATTGATGCATTTGGGTTTCCATATCTTATATTTTCAGCAAGGGTATTTGTAAAAAGATACCCTTCTTGTGGTACAAGTGCAATGTTGCTTCTTAGCTCCTCTAATTTTAAATCAACAACATCATAATCATCTAAAAATAGTTGCCCTTTCGAAATAGGTACCATTCTTCCTATTGCTCTAGCTAAAGTTGTTTTACCGCATCCCACTGGACCAACTAATGCAACTATTTCACCTGCATTTATTTTGAATGAGAGGTTCCTTAGGATTTCTCTGGAAGAGTCTGGATAGCTTATTGATAGGTCTTTAGCTTCTAGATTTCCTTTAATCTCTTTAATTATGTTTATTGATTTTTCTGCATCTTTAATTGTTGGTTTATGATTAAGGATTTCCTCAACTCTTTCTAAACTTACTTGACCTAATTGAAATGTGTTTAAGGTGAAACCCAATAAAGCTGTTGGAAAGACAAGTCTTTCAACATAAAGTATTAATGCTACAAGTCCTCCTACAGTTAATGACCCAGCTGAGAGTTGACTACTTCCTATTGCAATCAATAACAGTAGTGATATTGAAGAAAGTCCTTGAAGAAGCGGGAACAAAGTGCTTGCTGTCTTAGCGAGATTAATCGCAGCATCTCTATATCTTTCGTTAAGTAGTTTGAAAGCTTCTAGTTCAGCTTTCTCTTGCCCATAGATTTTTATTGCACTAATGCCTGATAAATCTTCTTGTATTAATTCGCTTAATAATGAAAGTGCTTTTTGTTGGGTTTTACGTTGTTTAACCATTCTACCCCCAAATAATCCTACTGTTCCTAGCAATATTGGATATATTGATATAGAAATTACTGTTAAAAGGGGATCGATTGTCAACATTGCAGGCAATGTAAAAGTGTAAGCCAATAAAGTGTTTGTAAGACTTAAAATTGTGAATCCTAGTAATCTTCTTATATTCTCTAAATCACTTGTGGCTCTTGTTATAACTTCACCAGTTCCTATTTCTTGAACCCAGCCTGGGTCTTGTCCAAGCATATGGTCAAATAATCTTTGTCTTAAAGAAACTTCTACTTGTCTACCAACACCAAATACCAATTGTCTTGATATCAGCCTCACAGATGCCATTGATGTCGCCAAAATAACTAACCAGGCTGCTTTGTTTAGAACATCAGTTGCAGAAAATCCAATTTTCAAATCGTCAACAATATTCTTTACTTCCATTGGTATTGCAACACTCAAAAGGTTTACAACGACAAGGCAGATTGCTCCAACAACTAACTTTTTTTTATGAGGTCTTAAATAGTTTTTTATTAGATCTAGACGTAATGCAGGCATGCGTTTATCAATATGCTCATCAATTTAGGCAATATAGACCTATGAATGTGAATATCATTATAAAAAATAGTTAATGGATCAAGTCCAAAATCATCCTTTGTATCCAACTGATCGAGAACACATTGATCGGTTGTCAGCTATAAACCCACCACAGGATATCGATCTTGTAGATCTTGCAAGGTTAATTATTCGATATGAAGAGTTCCAAGGAGCTGATGACCTTAAAGTTGATATGAAAAAGATTATGAAAAAATGGAATTTGAATCGTGAGGAATTAGAAATAAAAACTAGGGAGATTTGGAAAAATGGCTTTCGACCTATAAGTTCTCCTATCACTGAATCATTAGGTTCAGGTTTTGATACATCAGACTCAAACTCAAAATAATGTTAGGAAAGTCTTTTTTATAGTTAATTTGAGCGATAATTGTTATATTTAAAATCGATATAAAACCAGCTCTGAGTCTAATGCTCATGGGCTTTTTCCAAGCAATGTCTTCTTCTAATCCATCTCCTTTTTCAGGTATTCTTGAAAAACTCCTTGAAGGAGAAGAATTGAATGAAGATTCTTCAACTTGGTTAATGGAATCTTGGTTGAATAATCAATTTGAACCAGTTCAAACAGGAGCTTTACTTGCCGCTTTTCGTTCTAAAGGAATTTCAGGATCAGAGCTCTCATGTATGGCGAAAGTCCTTCAGAACGCCTGTAAGATTCCGATTGATTTGCCTCACTTTGAATTAGTGGATACTTGTGGTACCGGTGGTGATGGAGCTAATACTTTTAATATTTCGACAGCAGTTGCTTTTGTTTCTGCATCCTGTGGTGTAAATATTGCGAAGCATGGGAATCGAAGTGCTAGTGGAAAGGTTGGATCTGCTGATGTATTAGAAAATCTTGGTTTACCTTTACAGGCACCTTTAGAGACTGTTGTACATGCATTAAATAAGTTCAGGATTACTTTCCTATTTGCGCCTTCTTGGCATTCTTCTCTTGTTAGTCTTGCTCCCTTAAGAAAAAGCTTAGGAATTCGTACTGTATTCAATTTGCTTGGCCCATTGGTTAATCCATTAAGGCCAAATGCTCAAGTATTAGGAGTTGCAAGCTCTAAATTATTGGATCCAATGTCATTGGCATTAAAGGGTATGGGATTAAAAAGGGCTGTTGTCGTTCATGGAGCTGGAGGTTTAGATGAAGCATCTTTACAGGGTCCAAATGAATTTCGTTTCCTTGAAAATGGTTTACTAAGGTCTGAAATATTTAGCCCTGAAGATTTTGGTTTGAATTGTATCTCTAATGAAAATCTCTGTGGAGATGATCTTCAAACTAATTCTTTGATTTTAAAATCTCTACTTTTAGGAGAAGGTAAAAAGTCTCATAAAGATGTCGTTGCTTTCAATGCTGGATTGGTTTTATGGGCTTCCGGCATTGAAGATGACTTGCGTTTGGCAATTCAAAAATCTTTAGATTGTTTAGAGACAAATAAGTCCTGGATACTTTTTAATGATTTAAAGACCTTTCTATGTAATTAATACTTTCGTCCTTCCTAAATTTTTTTATTATTATGTTATTTGATACTGAAAATTCTGCAATATTATTATTAGAAGATGGTATGTTTTTTCAAGGTTTGTCTTTAGGATCGAAGGGTACAGTTACAGGAGAGATTGTTTTTAATACTGGTATGACAGGATATCAAGAGGTTATTACTGATCCTAGTTATTATGGACAATTAATTACTTTTACGTATCCAGAGATTGGTAATACAGGTATAAATAATGAAGACAATGAGTCTAATCATCCATCTGTTAAGGGTGTTATTACTCGTCAAATATCAAAAAATACTGGTAATTGGAGAACTACTGAGGACCTTGATAGATGGTTAAAAGCAGAGAATGTTGTAGGTATCAATGGTATAGATACTAGAGCATTAGTTAGACACCTTAGAGAAAATGGTAATTTAAATGGTGTAATTTCATCAGAGTCCAAATATTCATTTCCTGAGCTGTTTTCTATTTTAAAATTAGCACCATCTATGAGTGGACTTAATCTTGTTGATAAAGTTACTACAAAATATATTTATAAGTCTAATAGTACTTCTTCCGCCTTATTTGATAAAAGAATTAAATTAGTTAAACAAATACCTTTTAATGTAGTTGCGATAGATTTTGGGATAAAAAAATCAATCTTGAATCGATTAGTTGCTCATGGTTGTGAAGTGACTGTTTTACCTGCAAATTCCTCATTTTCAGATGTTTTATCTTTATCTCCAGAAGGTGTTTTTCTTTCTAACGGGCCTGGGGATCCATCAGCTGTTACTAATGGAATTGATCTAACAAATAAATTGATTAATCATGAACAAATTCCATTGTTTGGAATTTGTTTAGGTCATCAAATTCTCGGTTTAGCTTTAGGAGGTAAAACATTTAAGTTGAAATATGGTCATAGGGGTTTAAATCACCCATGTGGTTTAACTGGAAGAGTAGAAATTACAAGTCAAAATCATGGATTTGCTTTGGATCCAAATTCTTTAAATAAGAATAAGATAGAAATTTCACATTTTAATTTAAATGATCAAACAGTTGCAGCCATTTCAGTAATAGATAAGCCATTTTTTGGTGTTCAATATCATCCTGAAGCGAGTCCTGGACCTCACGATTCAGATCACCATTTTAATCGTTTTGTAACCTTGATGGAAGAACGCCGTTCAATCGTGGATTAATTTACTTTCTATCACTACACTTTCATCATGAAGATTTAGGGGCTGAACCCATAACTGATTTTAAACGACTTACTGTTTCTCTTCGAGGTGGTTTTAACCATCAAGATGGTTGTTTGGTTGTTTCTTTTACTGGACAACTAGATGCTTATTCTGAGAAGCAGTTCTCTACTTTTATAAATGATGTATTGTCCTCGAATCAATATTCAGTTGTATTTGATTTGTCAAATATAGATTTTATTGATTCTTCAGGTCTTGGTGCAATGGTTCAAGCAGCTAAGAAATGCAATGACGCCAAAAGATCATTTTCAGTAGTGGGGAACCCCAGGGTTATACAAACAATTAAACTTGTTCGTTTAGAAGAATTCCTACATTTATCTCTTGATTTGAAAACAGCTCTTAGCAAACTTTCTTCTTGACTAATTGGATTCGCTCTAATAAATCATCATCAATTTCTCCTGATGCTTTAGGACCCTTGCAATTGGCATGGTTGGGTGATGCCGTATGGGAACTTCATCAACGTTTGCGTTATTGCAGTAGTCCTGGTCGTTCAAAAGATTTACATAATGCTGTTGTTAATGAGGTCAATGCAATTAGCCAGGCTAAGGCTATAGGAAAAATTGAACCATTCCTGAATGATATAGAAAAAGATTATCTTAGACGGGCAAGAAATAAAGCTGGAAGAGGTCCAAAAAATGTAGATGCTGCCACATATGCTATTGCTACAGGTTTTGAGACTATTGTTGGATGGTTGTTCTTGAAAAATCCTCAACGTCTTGCTGATCTCTTTGATTATCTTGATCAAATCAATTCTGAGTGAAATAGTTTTTTATTAAAATGAGTTATCGATTCAATAAAGACACCAGGAATCCAAAAAACACTGCTTATAAAAAAGGGCAGAGTAGATCTCGTCTAAATTCTGAAAATGAGACAAATAACTTAAATTTCGGGAATCCGCGGCCTAATAAAAAAAATAATCAAATCATTCGCAAATTTGATCAAGCTAATACAAATGAATATTCTGAAAGATTATTTAAAGTAAGAAGAAATAATGATCAATTTTCATCCAATAGTCAAAACCCAACCAGGTGGAGATCAAGGCCTTCAAATCAATTTGATAAGGATTATCGAAGCCAAAAAATTAATAATGAATCAAGTACTCAACACCCTCAAGTCTCTCATTCAGAAAGTTTTGGTAAGAATGTATCTGAGGATTTGATTTGGGGTCGCCATTCAACTGAAGCAGCACTGGTATCTGGTAGAGCGATTCACCGTATTTGGTGTACTTCTGAAATGCGAAGTTCACCTAAGTTTTTCCAATTGCTTAAAGATTCCAAAGCATCTGGGGTCTTAGTTGAAGAAGTTTCATGGTCAAGACTTGGTCAAATTACTAAAGGAGCTGTTCATCAAGGAATCGTTCTACAAATTGCTGCCTCTAAAACACTTGACTTGAAAAATTTAATTGATGCATGTAATCCTTTTGGGGATAAAGCACTATTACTTGCTTTAGATGGATTAACTGATCCTCAAAATCTTGGAGCAATTATTAGATCTGCAGAAGCACTTGGAGCACACGGTTTGGTTTTACCTCAAAGACGCAGTGCAGGTTTAACTGGATCGGTAGCAAAAGTTGCTGCTGGGGCATTGGAACATTTACCTGTTGCAAGAGTTGTTAACTTAAACAGGTCTTTGGAAAAATTAAAAGATGAAGGTTATAAGATTGTTGGCCTTGCTCAGGAAGGTGATTTAACCCTTACTGAAATTAAACTTGAAGGTAAATTAGTTGTAGTAATTGGATCAGAGGATAAAGGTATTTCATTAATAACTAGAAGGCTATGTGATCAATTAGTAAGAATACCTTTGAAAGGTGTCACTACAAGTCTGAATGCTTCTGTTGCTACATCTATTTTTCTGTATGAAGTTGCTAAAAGTAAATGGATGAGTTCTATCTCTGGTCAAGATCCATCTCCTCGATTATTTAAGCCCCAGATTTCCACAAATAGCATCGAAACATTGGAAGATAATTAATCTCAATTGGTATAAATTCAATTTTGCTATTGTAGTTTTAAAAGATCTAATTAACATAAAAATTCAATTTTTCTTTTGCCACTTAGCTTTTTGATCTCTTAATAAATTTTGGTTTTCTGATAGGTTGATCATCAAGTGAACATAAATTTGTTTTTTTATTGATAAATTTTCGTTTAAGAAACTAAAATAACAAAAATGCAATGATTTCATGGGTCCCCTTAGGGCACTCCGTAGCTTAGGTAACAGTTTTGGCCTGGCCTGGTGGGCCAAAGTTGAAACTAAGCAGCCTGAAGTTACTTATTGGTTTGGTCCCTTTCTTACTCGTCGTAGCTTGAAACTTAGCCTACTTTCTTTTATTGAGGATTTGTCAAACGAGGCTCCCGACGATATAAGCCATACAATTGTTCGAGCTCAGCGTAAAGAACCTCTTACGTCATAGTCTTATAACTAGTGTTTCTCAAATTTATTAATAAATAATGACTTTCGCAGACTTACGCCAAAAGCTAAAGCGTGGTGAAGTCTCTTCTAAAGAGCTTGTTCAAGAAAAACTTAAGCGAATTAATGAGTTAGATCCAAAGCTTAATTGTTATTTGTCTGTAACTGGTGAATATGCTCTTTTACAGGCTGAAACAATTGATACAAAGCGCTCTGCTGGTGAAACACTTCCTCCCTTAGCTGGTATTCCAATAGGTATTAAAGATAATTTATGTACTAAAGGTATAAAAACCACTTGTGCAAGTCGCATTTTAGGAAATTTCATTCCTCCATACGAGTCAACGGTCACTGAAAGACTTTGGAATTCAGGAGCAGTAATGATTGGAAAGACAAATTTAGATGAATTTGCAATGGGGAGTTCAACTGAAAACTCCGCATTTGGACCCACATTGAATCCTTGGAATACTAATAATGTTCCAGGAGGTAGTTCTGGTGGTAGTGCGGCAGCTGTTGCTTCAGGTCTATGTTTTGGTGCATTGGGCTCTGATACTGGAGGATCAATTAGACAACCAGCTTCTTTTTGTGGAGTCGTTGGACTAAAGCCTACTTACGGTCGAGTGAGTAGATGGGGACTAATTGCTTTTGCTAGTTCATTAGATCAGGTAGGTCCTTTTGCCTCTTCTGTCTCTGATGCTGCAGAACTATTGCAAGTAATTTCTGGTAAGGATAAGCTTGATTCCACGTCTATTGATATTCCTGTTCCTAATTATTTAGAAAACCTATCTAAGTCAATCAAGGGATTAAAAATAGGTTTAATTGATAATTGTTTTGAGCACGAAGGTCTTTCTTCATCTGTTAAAGAATCAGTTTTAAAATCTGCTTCGGTTTTAGAGAGTTTGGGTGCAGAAATTATTAATATATCTTGTCCTCGCTTTAATGATGGTATTGCTACTTATTATTTAATTGCCCCTTCTGAAGCTTCCGCAAACTTGGCTAGATATGATGGAGTTAAGTATGGGTTTCGTTCTGATAAGGCTGAATCACTTATATCTATGACTTCGAAAAGTAGAGCTGATGGTTTTGGAAGTGAAGTAAAAAGACGAATACTTATAGGGACTTACGCTCTTTCTGCTGGATATGTAGATGCGTATTATAAAAAAGCACAACAAGTTAGAACTTTAATTCGTAAAGACTTTGATAATGCTTTTCAAAAAGTAGATGTTTTATTAGCACCAACCGCTCCTACTACTGCTTTTGAATTTGGTGAAAATATCAATAACCCTATGGCAATGTATTTATCTGATTTATTAACTATTCCTGCTAACTTAGCTGGATTGCCTGCTATAAGTATTCCTTGTGGCTTTGATAAAAACGGTCTCCCAATTGGTTTGCAATTGATAGGAAATGTTTTTGAAGAAGATCGAATTCTTCAGGTGGCTAATCAGTTTGAGATTGCAGCTGATGTCTTTAAAAATAAAAAGAAACCTGAATACATATTTTAAAAGATAAACACTCTATATAGCGCCTTGGTTTCCGGCTACACTATATAAAGGGCCTGATTGAAAGTTTCTTGAATGACATTTGTTCCGATTCATAATCACAGTGATTACAGTCTTCTTGATGGAGCAAGCCAATTACCTGCAATGGTTAATAGGGCTAAGGAGCTTGGGCTGAATGCACTTGCGATAACTGATCATGGAGTTATGTATGGAGCTATTGAATTGTTGAAGTTATGTCAGGCAGCAAATATAAAGCCGATTATTGGGAATGAGATGTATGTAATTAATGGCTCTATAGATGATCCTCAGCCTAAAAAAGAAAGAAGATATCATCTTGTGGTTATTGCAAAAAATCAAATTGGCTATGAGAATCTTGTAAAGCTGACAACATTAAGTCATCTTAATGGCATGAGAGGAAGAGGCATATTCTCTCGGGCTTGCATAGATAAATCGTTGCTCAAAAAATATAGTAAAGGATTAATATGTTCAACTGCTTGCTTGGGTGGAGAGATTCCTCAAGCAATCCTTAAGGGGAGGCTTGATGTTGCGAGGGAAATTGCCTCTTGGTATAAGGAAATTTTTAATGATGACTTTTATTTAGAAATTCAAGATCATGGATCTATTGAAGATCGAATAGTTAATAGCGAAATACTCAGAATTTCAAATGAACTTGATATTAAGATAATTGCGACTAATGATGCCCACTATATTTCAAAAAATGATATTGAAGCTCATGATGCACTGATATGTGTGTTGACTGGAAAACTGATTAGTGATTCAAAAAGGCTTAGATACACAGGAACTGAATATCTTAAATCTGAAGAAGAAATGAGAAAGTTATTTATTGATCATTTAGATTCAGAAGTTATTGATAAAGCTATTGAGAATACAGGTTTAATAGCAGAAAAAGTTAAACAATATAGTATTCTAGGTAACTATAAGATGCCTGATTTCCCAATACCAGAGGGCTATACACCTGTAACTTATTTGAAAGAAATTACTATAAGTGGTTTACTTCAGCGGTTAGAAATTGATAATTTTCATAAAGTAGATATCTCTTACAAGGAGAGACTTAAATATGAATTAGATGTTATGGAACAAATGGGCTTTCCTACTTATTTCCTTGTTGTTTGGGATTACATAAAGTTTGCTAGGGAAAGTAAGATTCCTGTCGGCCCTGGAAGAGGTTCTGCTGCTGGCTCTTTGGTTGCATACGCTCTCCAAATTACAAATATAGACCCTGTAAAAAATGGTTTATTGTTTGAAAGATTTTTAAATCCTGAGAGAAAATCAATGCCTGATATTGATACGGATTTCTGTATAGAGAGACGTGGAGAAGTTATTGACTATGTAACAAAAAAATATGGGCAAGATAAAGTTGCTCAGATAATTACATTTAATAGAATGACGTCAAAGGCTGTTCTAAAAGATGTTGCCAGAGTTTTAGATATTTCATATTCAGAGGCAGATCGGTTAGCAAAATTAATACCTGTTGTAAGAGGAAAACCAGCAAAACTATCATCCATGATTAGTAAGGATTCTCCTAATAAGGATTTCCTAGAAAAATATAATAATGATTCAAAAATAAAAAAATGGGTTGATATGGCTATGAGAATTGAGGGTACAAATAAAACTTTTGGTGTACATGCTGCTGGAGTTGTTATTGCTGCACAGTCGCTTGATAATTTAGTACCTCTTCAAAGAAATAATGATGGCCAAATTATTACACAATATTTTATGGAAGATATTGAGTCCCTTGGATTATTGAAAATGGATTTTTTAGGTTTAAGAAATCTCACAATGATTGAAAAGACAGTAGATTTAGTTGAGGAGTCAATAGGGCATAGATTAAATCCAGATTCTTTACCTTTTACTGATAAAAAAACATTTGATTTACTTTCAAGGGGGGATCTTGAAGGGATTTTTCAGCTTGAATCCAGTGGAATGCGACAAATCGTTAAAGATTTAAAACCATCATCGCTAGAAGATATTTCTTCTATTCTTGCGTTATATCGTCCAGGACCACTAGATGCTGGATTAATTCCCAAATTTATAAATCGAAAGCATGGTAAGGAAAATGTTGATTTTCCACACCATTCACTTGAACCCATTTTAAGTGAAACTTATGGAATTATGGTTTATCAAGAGCAAATTATGAAAATTGCTCAAGATTTAGCTGGATATTCTCTTGGACAAGCTGACTTACTTCGAAGAGCTATGGGTAAGAAAAAAGTAACTGAAATGCAAAGGCATAGAAAACTATTTGTTGAAGGAGCCGTTTCTAAAGGAGTAGAACAGATCATTGCAGATAAATTATTTGATCAAATGGTTTTATTTGCGGAATATTGTTTTAATAAAAGTCATTCTACCGCCTATGGAGCAGTAACTTATCAAACAGCTTATTTAAAAGCACATTATCCTGTTGCCTATATGGCAGCATTGTTAACAGTTAATTCAGGCTCTTCAGATAAAATTCAACGATATATTTCTAACTGTAATTCAATGGGGATAAATGTTTTACCTCCCAATATAAATACATCCGGTTATGATTTTACACCTAGTGATAATTCAATTCTTTTTGGCTTATCTGCAGTAAAAAATCTTGGTAGTAATGCAATTAAGAAACTTATTAAATCTAGGGAGATTGATGGAGAATTTCATTCGTTAGCTGAAATATGTGACCGTATTTCATTAAATGTAATTAATAGAAGAGGTTTAGAAGCTTTAATTCATTGTGGTGCTTTAGATAGTCTTGAGGAAAATGCAAACCGAGCTCAACTTATAGCGGATTTAGACTTGGTAATTGATTGGGCTTCTTCAAGAGCTAAAGATAGAATTAGTGGACAAGGTAATCTTTTTGACATTATTTCAACTTCAACTAATGACCCTTTAACAAATGATTATCGTACTGCTCCAAAGGCTACTAATGTTAAAGAATATCCCCCTACAGATAAACTGAAATTAGAGAAAGAATATGTAGGATTTTATCTTTCAGATCATCCTTTAAAACAATTATCAGAACCTGCTAAATTAATTGCTCCAATTAGTCTTAGTACATTAGATGATCAGAAAGATAAGGCACGTGTAAGTGTAATTGCAATGATTCCTGAAATCAGACAAGTAACAACGAGAAAGGGAGATCGTATGGCAATTATTCAACTTGAGGATCTAACTGGTTCCTGTGAAGCTGTTGTATTTCCAAAAAGTTACGAAAGATTATGTGAACATTTAATGGTTGAAACTAGATTATTAATTTGGGCAAGTGTCGATAGAAGAGATGATAATGTCCAGTTGATTCTCGAAGACTGTAGAGAAATAGATGATCTAAAATTTATTTTAATAGATCTTCGTCCTGAGCAAGCAACTGATATAAATGTTCAGCATAAATTAAGAGAATGTTTGTCTAGAAATAGACCGGCTAGAAATGAGTTAGGGGTACGCGTCCCAGTGGTTGCATGTCTTCATGATGCTGACAATACAAGATATGTGCGACTGGGAGATCAATTCTGCGTTAGAGATGCTAAACAAGCTCTGAATATTTTGTCCGATAATTCATTTGTTGCTAGATCAAGTAAAAGTTTAATCAATTAACGTTCATCATTAATTAGTCGTATCTAGCTTTTTCGATTTAAATGCATCTTTTATTCGACTGATGTTTGGCTTAATGTTTCCTAGGCCTAGTAAAGACCCTGGTTGGGGATCCCAACTTGCTGAAAGGATTCCATAACTTAATCCTAAAAGACCTACAAAAAAACACATTGCCGAGGTGACAAGCGTAATTGTTGGCGAGATCTCAGCTATATCTCTACTAATTACATAATAACTTCCAATAAAAACCCCCATACCGCTCAGGGTAGGTATTCCAGTGGTGATAATAATTCTCCTTGCCATTCTATTCGCTACATATTTTGGTATACCAGAACTTTTAGTTGTTTTTTTATTAGAAGGGCTTTTTTTTAAATTAGGCGCTTGATTCTTTGTTTCGAAACCAAGGCTGTTCTCAGTTGATGGTTTGTTTTTATTGTCGTCAGTCATTCGTTCATATTAAATTGAATGAGGTGATTATCCCCTAATGGATAATTTATTTATCAGGTCTGTAAATCTTTTTTCACTTTTATTACGTATGTAACCCAAAAGTCTTTTGCGTTGACCAATCATTTTAAGTAGTCCTTGTCTAGAGGAAAAATCATGAATATTGTTTTGAAGATGTTGGCTTAACTTAGAGATTCTTTCAGTAAGCATCGCAACCTGAACTTCTGATGAACCTGTATCAGTCGAGTGAACTTGATGGGTGTTGATAAGTTTTTGTTTTTCTTCGGTACCTAGGGACATTTGATTTTGTCTTAACTTGTTTAGTTACTTTAGTTTAATTTAGACCCTTACCATCAATCAAGTGGTCGTTTTGACTTACTCGTTTAAGGATTTCTGTTAATTGTTTCTCGAATAGGTCTGATTTTGTTTCTGATAAAGGCTGATTATCTAACGAGCGGAGATCGTTTCCATCATTTTCTATGGACTCTAATGCTCGAGTAATTTCTTGATCAACGTATCCAAGGGAATTGAGGATTGATGTGATTTCATCTATTGAGTCTGAAAATGAATTATTTTGATTTCTATTTTTATTATTATAAATATGATCTTTTTCAATAGATTGAAATTCATTTAGCTTGTTTCTTAACTCCATTGTTAGTCTTTCTGCTAATCGTTTCCCCACTCCTTGCGATTGAGTTAAAACTTTAATGTTCTCTGACTCTATAGCTAGGACTAAATCCTTAACACTAAAATCGTCTAATAATGCCATACCTATTTGGGCACCTATTCCATTAACATTGATTAATTTTCTAAATAAATCTCTTTGTTTAATTTCTTGGAAACCATATAAATTTGTACAATCCTCTCGCTCTATTTGATGTGTCCAGATCTCTTGATCATGTGAATTATTAATAACACTTATATGACTAGACAAAAGTTGAACCTCGTAACCAACTCCTGCACAAGCGATTACTACACCTTTTTTTGATGAATAATTCCAATTATGTATTATTTGACCCTTTAGCCAACTAATCATTAATAACTAACCTCAATACATACATATTGGCAAAAAATAAGTAGCTAGCAAAGATATTTATTATCCTCCATCAATTTGACAACCAAACATGGAACCTCCAACTACTCCAGCTGGTATCGCCCACCATCTATCTTTCCCTCTTGAAATTGCAGTGGCTACACCACCCCCTAAAATTGCACCTGCAATAGTACCTTCTGAACAATCATTGTTATCTAATTTATATGTATTGTTATTTGATTCCTTTTTCTGACATGGGACTTCAACGGTCTCTTCCCAATTTTTAACATATCCAGGATTATTTCTAGTGCCTGGTATATATTCCTCTATGTACTCATTTCTTGTACATGTTCTTAACGATAATAAACCTGGCTGGGACTCACTTGCAGTAGAGCCAAGAACTCCGGTTGTTAATAAAATAATAGTTAAAAGAGCAATCTTCATAGAATACTACGCTTTGTTTATTGCTTTCATACTAATAATAGTAGATATGAGTACGCATAATCCACCACAATATAGTGAAATTGTTATGGACTCTTGGAAAATTAGGACTCCCCATATACTCGCAAAGATTACTTGTGAATAATTAAGGCATGTAGCCTTAGTAACTGGAATAATTCTTAAACCTTTAGTTATAAATATTTGCCCAATCTGTGTAAATAAACCAATTCCCAATAATAGTATCCATTGATTACCTTGTGGTATTACAAAATTTCCAACTAAAAAAGGGATTGTTAAAGGTAGTGATACAAGAGGAAAGTAATGAATAATAACCAAAGGATGTTCATCTTTTGAGAGTTTCCTAATACTTATATAAGCCAATGATGTAAGGAATGCTCCTGATATTGCTATTATCACTGATATTATGAGATCTGGTATCCTTTCATCAGTTATCAGTTCAGGTTGTACAACTAGAAATATACCAAACCATCCAATTATGATTGAATAAATTATATTCTTATTGATTTTCTCATTTAAAATAAAATATGCACTAATAGCGGCAAATGTAGGATAAATATATTGAATTACAGTTGCGCTAGCTATAGGTAATATTGTAAGAGACTTAAAGATACAAAAAAGTGCTCCTGTTCCAAGAAAGCCTCTTATAAGTAATAATTTTTTCTGAAACCCCCATGGATTAATATTAAGTCTATATAACATTATTCTTGTAATAATAAGACTAAATAAAGCTCTAGCAAAAACAAGTTCAGCAATTGGTAATCTACCTCCAATTTCTTTAACACATACGCTCATAAGGCTAAAAGCTATGGCGCTTCCAATTAAATATTTATATCCAAGAAAATCTTCGTTTGTCTTTAAATCGATTTGTAATGTGTTTTTATTCAATTCTGAATAGTTTTAACTAAATATTTTAAATTCATTTAAAATTATAATATGGCTTCAGCTCGACTTCACCCTAGAACAATTGATGCAGTAAAAGAACGTGTTGATATTGTTGATGTAATAGGTGAACACGTTGTACTTAAGAAAAAAGGTAAGGAATATGTAGGGATATGTCCTTTTCATGATGACAGCAAGCCCTCTATGTCTGTAATACCTGGAAAGCAATTTTATTATTGTTTTTCTTGTGGTGCTGGTGGGAATGCTATTAAATTTTTAATGGAGTATCAGCGACAAAGTTTCAGTGATGTTGTTCTGGAACTCGCCGGTAAGTACGAAGTACCTATTGATACAGTAGATGGTCCTCAACAAGAAAGACTTAAAAAACAGCTTACTCGAAGAGAAACTTTATATCGTGTTTTGAAATTAGCTGCTGGCTGGTTTCAAAATCAATTGAATGCTGAATGCGGCCAGAATGCGCTTGAATATTTGAAGAATAAACGTTGTTTAAGTGACGGTACAATTATCGCCTTTGAACTAGGTTTTGCTCCAGATCATTGGGATTCATTACTACGTTATTTTGTCGATGTAGAAAAAATTGGTGTAGAAATCCTTGAATCAGCTGGTCTTGTAGTTCCACGAAAGGGTGGGAATGGTTTCTATGACAGGTTTCGTAATCGATTAATAATACCAATTCACGATAGACAAAAAAGAGTTATTGGTTTCGGAGGTAGAAGTTTGGATGGTTCTGAACCGAAATATTTAAATTCTCCAGAGACTGAAATTTTTGAAAAAGGAAAAAATCTTTTTGGATTGGATAAATCTTCAACTTCAATTAGAAAAAAAGATTTTGCTGTTGTTGTAGAAGGTTATTTTGATGTGATGGCTCTTCACGATTCAGGCATAACGAATGTTGTCGCATCATTAGGAACAGCTTTGAGTAACAATCAAATCACACTTTTATCACGTTGTACTGATAGCAAAAAAATAATACTCAATTTTGATACTGATAACGCTGGAATTCGTGCTGCGAACCGTGCAATCAGCGAAGTAGAAAACCTTGCAATTCAAGGTCAATTGGATTTAAGAGTTCTTCAATTGCCTTCGGGGAAAGATCCAGATGAGTTTCTACTTAATCATTCGTCCGCGGAATATGAGGCTTTGGCAACTACTTCTCCTTTGTGGATGGATTGGCAGATGGATCAATCAATCAAAGACTTAGATCTTAGTAAATCAGAGCAATTTCAAAAAGCTGTTAGTGATTTAGTCAGTCTCCTTGGAAAGTTACCCCAAACTGCTATTCGAACTCATTATCTTCAAAAGGCCGCAGAGCGTTTAAGTGGGGGGCAAGCTCGTTTTGCTCTTCAGTTAGAAGAGGATCTTCGTAATCAAATTAAAGGTCAGCGTTGGCATGGTCGATCAAACCGTCATGAGAAACCTGGTGAAGCAAGCCTTAGAGAGAGAAGTGAGGCAGATATTCTTTTTATTTATATTCAATGTGGTAACTATAGATCTTCTATACGTAGAGAATTGAGGTTAAGGGATCTTGATGATTTTGCTATTTATCATCATCGTTTAATTTGGTTGACTATTAATAATATTGAGGAAGAGCTTTTTGGTGCTGAAACCATTGAGTCAATTAATCGTGGGAATAATGATGGTAATATTTTAGCCAATATAGACTTACCTAAACAATTATTAGATAATTTTATCGATAATAATAATAACGTAGCTTCAAAACTTACTCCCCTTCTAGAAGCTGATGAATTTAAATTGGCAATCCTAGGCGAACCTGCATTAGAAATTCGTGGTGCTTTGGCAGTTTTAGAAAAACAAAAGTCTCTGAAGAGATGTAGGCATCTTCTTGAGGCTTGGTGTTCTCAAAGATTACAAACTCTTGAGAATTGTATTGAGGCCCTTATAAATGAAGAGAATGTTGAAAAAAATGAATATGTTGATATGGAGGGTCGTGTGATTGAAATGTTTCATGAGCTCAATAAAGAAGCTATAAATTTTCAACAAATGTATTATTCAGAAAGGAAAAATATTTCTCATTTAGATAAGCAAAGATGTGCTAGATAATTAATATAATATTTATTTAGTAATTATTTTCTATGAAAAAATCAATTGCACATAACTTTAAAAATTGTATTATATCTAATGATTTATGGTCTAATTTTATTAATCATATCGGATTATCAAAAGCTGAATTGGCTATAAGACAATCTCTTGACCTTCAAGATATGTATGGTAATACAACTACCTTGCCAGTTCTTATTTTAGAAACTTGTGGTTCTGCTCTTGTGAATATTGAAGCACTCAGGTCTTTAACTGGACTGCCTTATTTTGGTAAAGGTATGGTATTAATTTATAGCTCTAAATTTAATTCAGTTCAGTTACTCAGAGAGAACTAATTTATATATATTTTAAAGACAATATTTTTTCAATTCACTTATAATTAGTTTTGGTCTGTCCTCTAATATATAAGCTTCTTTTTCTTTCTCTTCTTCTCCTGATATTTTTGTTGATCCTTTTAATGCATTTAATTTTGAAGGATTAAGTTTTAGTTTTCTTTTTGGATTTAATAATTTACCATTGTTACACTCTTGTGCAATATGAACAGCCTCATGCCTAAGAGCTCTTTTTATATGTAGAGAAGTTATTTTGAAACTATTTGTTCTCTTTATTTTTACCTGGTGATAACCTCCTTTTTGTTTTGCATTTTTTGTACATATAACTATTCTCTTCTGTTTTTTCTTTATAAAGCCTACGTATTCTTTTCCAATTAGACATAGTGGTGTATTCTCTTCCGCAGAATAACCGGCTTTTTCGATTAGTCTTATTATTTCAATTTCATTTTTATCTAGAAAAGCTAAGAATTCCATATCTTAAACTACTTTAACTTGCTTTTCTTATCTTAGGAGAATTATATCTTTAATTCTTATGTTTTATATCTTTTTTTAATTAATTACAAAATACTATTGGAATATTTTCTAAGGATGTGGTTTTCAACATAGATAGTTTTCTTCGACGAGGACTCCAGTCTTGATTAATTACTGATGATGCCCAGTTTAATGTATTATTTCCATATTTTTTATTAATACTATCTATTATTTTGCTTAAGTATTCTAACTGTAGATATCCTTTTGCCTCTTGAGTATTAAAGAGTATTTTCTGTTGGTATTTATCGCTTTGAAGTCTATTCATTATCACTCCTGCTTTCGTTATTTTCTGATATGGTCTAAAGATTTTCTTTGTTAATAGCAGGCTTTCTTTTAGCATCGTAACTGAGTCATTACTTGCTATCTCTAATATTGCAGTTGCATATTTTTTGAAATAATTTTTGGAATAAAGACTTGAATTTATGAATATTGTAATTTCTGAGGATAATTGATTATATGCTCTAAGTTTTGCACTTGCAATTAGAACATAATGACTTATTGCTAGATTTAACTCTTCTATTCTACTTATTGGATATGAGAAACTTCTACTAACACAGACTTGTTTTCTTATTAAAGACTTTGAAATTAAAGGAATACAGATCTCACCTTTAAGCTCATTTTGTAATCGTACTCCTATAATTCCGAATTTGTATTTGATTTCCTCTCTTGACATATCTTTTAGTTCTCGAGCATTTGTTATTCCTCTTTTCCTTAACCATTTGGACATTTTCTTGCCCACGCCCCAAACTTTTTCTATTTCAATTAAAGTAAGATACTGGTCTTTATTTTTGATAATACCAATATCAAATATTCCTGAATTTTCTTTTATTCTTTTTGCAATATGGTTAGCTATTTTTGACTGGACTTTGCTATTGCCAATTCCAATTGAAATAGGAATACCTATATTTTGATATACTAATGATCTTAGGTTCTTTGCCCATGTATGGAGACTCTGATTTTCTGGCCGGGTTATACATGCAAATGCTTCATCTATAGAATATACCTCTAACTGTTCACAATTCACTCTCAGTATACTCATTAGACGATTACTTATATCTCCATAAAGTTCATAATTTGCACTCCTTACCTCTATATTTAGCTGATTTAAATCTTGTTTTAAATTGAAATAAGGCTTTCCCATAGGAATCCCAATTTTTCTTACTTCTGCACTACGAGAGATTATGCATCCATCATTATTAGAAAGTATTACTAATCCCTTTCCTCTAAGAGAAGGATCAATCATTTGCTCACATGATGCATAGAAGTTATTACCATCGATTTGTATTATTGTTTTAGACATTAGAATATATTTCTAAGTTATAATTTGTGAATAGAATAAATAGCAACTCCCCATATTATTACTTCATTATACTCATATAAATTTATTACTGGATAGTCCTCCTTATCCGCTTTTAAATAATAATTTTCATTTTTTTTAATAAGTCTTTTTAATGTAAATTCACTATCGAGGATTGCGACAACTACATCTCCAGGTTTAGGATTTATACTGCGATCTACTATTAAAAGATCATTATTATATATTCCTGTATTATTCATTGAGTTACCACTAACGCGTAGAAAGAAAGTACTTGTTGGATTCTTGATTAAATGTTTATTTAAATCTATATCAAGTTCTATGTAATCTTCCGCTGGAGATGGAAAACCAGCTGAAATAGATTCTCCTGCTAATGGAATTAATAATGTTGGTATTGCTCTTTTTGAAGCAGAATTTAAATTCTTTAGACCCATTAGAAAGACGAAGCTTTGCATACAATAGTACACATGTTCCACTGAGGAGTAGGTTGTTGGCTTGCTTGCTTATTAATCCTTGTGGTATGGACCTCCTTGAGTAATAGTTTGTGCTCGATAAAGCTGTTCTACTAAAAGCAGCCGCGCTAGTTCGTGAGGGAAAGTAAGCGGTGAAAGACTTAATTGCCATGATGCGTCGTCATTGATTTCCGGGCTAAGGCCGCTAGCACCTCCAATAGCAAAAGTAAGAAGTTGATCATGAGATTCTTGGAGCTTTAATGCAAATTCTTTTGATGAGAAAGATTTACCTGTTTCGTTTAGAGTTATAAGTAGTTCATTTTTTTTTAAGACTTGTTTAATTGCCAGTGCTTCTTTTTTTTGATTACTATCTTTAATCTCAGTTATTTTAAGGCCAGGAAGTCTATTTAAATATAATTCTAAACCTGATTTTATCCATTTTCTTTTAACTTTACCTACTGCTATTATTTGGTAACGTGAGATATTTAACATTGGTAAAGTATATTATTTATAGCTAAATATCATCTTCAAGAAGAAGCCGATTAAATGCTGTATATAGGTTTAAGGAATCATCATTGATTTCTTTCTTAGAGCTTGAAGGAATACTTAAGTCTATATTGTTAGGATTGGATGAGTTCCTTTCTATTTCGTGAGATTCAAGTTTTTTAAGACGATCTATTAAATGATCAGGCACACTTCCATCATGACTTATGTCCATCAGTTCGCGAAATAGCTTTTCAGGATTCTCCTCTATTTCAACCGGGTGAAGATTTTTATTATTATGAGATTTTAAATTATTGGGCTTAGATGGTTTAGCTTTACTAATCTCTTTTGGAAGTTGTCGTCCAAGTGCTTTTAGACGCTCTAGGCTATGTGGATCAAGGCTCATCATAGAAAATGTATATTGCTATGAATAATTTTTTTTATATGGTTATTTTAAATAACTTAGAGATATTTAAACAAATATGTGATCATTCCTAACGTGAGTTGTTTGATGGTGAGGAATGCGATTTGAATTTTAAAAGGCATACTCCTAGGAAACGTTTTGGACAACACTGGCTAAAGGATGAGGGTGTGTTGACACAAATAATTATGGCAGCAAATTTGCAAATTGAAGATTGTGTCCTAGAAGTTGGTCCAGGCAGAGGTGCTTTGACTGCAAAATTGATTGAATCTAAAGCGGGGTTTATTCATGCCATTGAATTGGATAAAGATTTGATTGTTGGTTTAAATAGACGATTTCATAATGAACCGAGGTTTAGTTTAAAACAGGGAGATATTTTATCTATTCCTATGGAACCTGATAACGGCAAAGTTATTAATAAGGTGGTGGCAAATATTCCGTATAATATTACAGGTCCTCTTTTGAAAAGATTAATAGGAGAATTAAGTAATCCTCCAGAAAATAAATATCAATGTTTAGTTCTTTTAATGCAAAAAGAAGTTGCTAAAAGATTAGTTGCTATACCGGGAGACAGTAATTTTAGTGCTCTTAGTGTAAGAATACAACTTATGGCTAATTGTCAATATATTTGTGATGTTCCTTCAAAATGTTTTCAACCTGCACCCAAAGTTGATTCAAGTGTACTTCTTATTAAACCTGTTTTATCTTATGAGCAGGATTTAGTTGGCATTGGAAATTTTCTCGAAAATCTTTTAAGGATAGCTTTCTCAGGTAGAAGGAAGAAATTGCGTAATACTATTGGAAGTTTTGTAACTTCTAATGTTCCAATAGATGATCTTGTTGCTGATTTAGGGATTAGTCTAGAACAAAGGCCTCAGGAGATTTCGCCTTCTGAATGGTTGGCCTTAGCGAGTGCGTTAAAAGTTTCTTTTTCTAATGAGAATGTTTGATCAAAAAACTACAAACGATTATTTGATTGCATCTGCTTTTGCAAAGATTAATCTACATTTAGAAATACTTGGTTTAAGAAATGATGGATATCATGAGTTATCAATGCTAATGCAGAGTATTGATTTATTTGATCAACTTAAAATGCAATTATCTGGTGATGATAAAATTGTACTTAAATCTAGTAATTCAGACTTAACTATTGGTGATGATAACTTAATCATTAAAGCCGCAAAATTGTTACGTAAAAAATCGGGAAAGAATCATTTAGGTGCTTATATTAAGCTTATCAAAAATATCCCTATAGGTGCAGGCTTAGCAGGGGGATCAACTGATGCAGCAGCAACTCTAGTTGGTCTTAATAAGTTATGGAATCTTAAATTTGATATAAACGAATTAGTTGAGATCGCAAAGGAAATCGGATCAGATGTTCCATTTTGTGTTTTGGGTGGACGGCAATTATGCTTTGGTCGTGGTGAGCTACTTGAAAGAGTAAATAATAAGCAGTCAAATATTGGTGTGATTTTAGTTAAAGACCCATCATTTCAAATTTCTACACCAATGGCATATAAGAGGTATAGAGATCAATTCGCTGAAAGTTATTTATCCAGTGAAGTTGAATTTGAGAAGAAAAGAAATGAAGCTAGGAGTTTTGATTGGTCTACAGATAAATTTATGGATAAAAAAACATATATACAAAATGATTTACAAAAAACTATAAGTCCTATTTCACCAGAAGTTCAAAAGTCACTTAATGTTTTGAGAGACTTGCCTGGTTCTAGACTTGTTTCAATGAGTGGATCCGGTCCAAGTTGTTATGGGTTATTTTCTACTTATAATCAAGCTGAAATTGTCTTAAAACAAAATTTAAGTAAGTTTGAAAATGCTGGATTATCAGCATGGGCATGTTCAATGAAAACATTCGGAGTTGAATTGAAAAATGAAGTTATCTAAAACTGGATCAAAAAATGAGATGGAAAAAATTCCCTCTATCGAATCTGAGAAATTTCTTGATGGTAAACCTGATTCTAAAAAGGGACCTCTAAGTTTTTTGTCTGGCTCTCTCACAAGTCTTATTCTTAGCTGGCTAGCCTTTTTGTTAAGTAGGAGAATTGTCTATTATTTTATGGATCACAGCTCCAGTTATTCTTCTCCAATAGCTCAAAGTATTGCTTCTGGATTTAAGACATTAATAATAGGTATCAGCTTTCTTGCGACTTTTACATTTGGATTTATAGGATTAGGTTTATTTTTAGTTTTTATTCGCAGCTTAATCGAAGTCAAAACAGTTAGAAGTGATTAGTATTTATGGGTTATATGAGTTATCTAAGGTTTAAATATGACGATTCATGACCTCGGACTTTTAGTTCTATTGCTCTGTCCAGGGATGCTTCTTTCTGTGTTGCTGTTATCTACTTTTGCCGCAGGTGGGTAATCAGGCACAGTCTGAGATAGCTTGGATTAATAAACCGGTAATTCCGGGCCTTCTGTTAAAACTGTGAAAGGTACTCTTTTATTTAACGCACTTCGCGAAGCCATTGATGAAGAAATGGATAGGGATCCATTTGTTTGTGTGATGGGTGAAGATGTTGGACAGTATGGGGGGTCTTATAAAGTCACTAAAGATTTATATGAAAAATATGGAGAGCTTAGAGTTTTAGATACGCCAATTGCAGAAAATAGTTTTACGGGAATGGCCGTTGGTGCTGCTATGACAGGATTAAGACCAATAGTTGAAGGAATGAATATGGGTTTTTTATTATTGGCTTTCAATCAAATCTCTAATAATATGGGGATGTTGAGATATACAAGCGGCGGAAATTTTACTATTCCTACTGTAGTAAGAGGACCTGGTGGAGTTGGACGTCAGTTAGGAGCTGAGCATAGTCAGCGCTTAGAAGCTTATTTTCATGCTGTTCCTGGCATAAAGATTGTCGCTTGCAGTACACCGACGAATGCTAAAGGTTTAATGAAAGCAGCTATTAGGGATAATAATCCAGTTCTTTTTTTTGAACATGTCCTTTTATATAACCTCACTGAAGAATTGCCAAAGGGAGAATATGTTTGTGCTTTAGATCAAGCAGACCTTGTTAAAGAAGGCAATGATGTCACAATATTGACTTATTCTAGAATGCGTCATCATTGTTTAAAAGCAGTTGAGACATTGGATGAAAAAGGTATAGATGTTGAATTGATTGACTTAATCAGTCTTAAACCATTTGATATGAAAACAATTTCCAAGTCTATAAAAAAAACCCATAGAGTTATTATTGTTGAGGAATGTATGAAAACAGGCGGTATTGCTGCTGAATTAATGTCGTTAATTATTGAGAATCTTTTTGATGATTTAGATGCTCAGCCTGTACGTTTATCAAGTCAGGATATTCCTACTCCATATAATGGAAACTTAGAAAATTTAACAATTATTCAACCTCATCAAATTGTTGAAGCTACAGAAAAGATAATAAATAATGGGGTTGATAAATAGATATGAGTCGTCAAAATTATTGGCTCGGTTTTATTATTGCTATTGCAGTTTTGTGTTTATATATATGTACTAATTTCCCGTTTCAATTGGGATTAGATCTAAGAGGTGGAAGCCAGTTGACATTAGAAGTTCAACCTACTGAAGAAATAAAAAAAATCACTTCAAATCAAATTGAATCAGTTAAAGCTGTTCTGGATAAAAGGGTAAATGGACTTGGTGTAGCTGATTCCCAGCTGCAAACCATTGGCGACAATCAGTTGTTGCTTGAATTACCAGGAGAACAAGATCCTTCCGGAGCTGCGAAAGTTCTAGGAGAAACAGCGTTATTAGAATTTAGAATTCAAAAAGAAGGTACAACAAATTCATTGAAGGAGCTTCAATCGTTAAGAGCTCAAGTCTCTGCAGTTATTAAGCTATTAGAGACTAATAATCAAGAATCAGTAAACATTAATCAATTGATAAGTGAGAATAAAGTAATTACTAATTTATTAATGAAATATAATCTTGTAATCGATGATTTTTCTCAATCTGAATCTTTACTTCTTCTGAGAAACTCAATCAATAAAGATATTGCTGCTCTTTTTGAAGGTACTTCATTAACTGGAAAAGACCTTGTTAGTGCTGGAAGAAGACAGGAACAAAATATGAGTGATTGGGAAGTAACTTTGAGTTTTAACAGTGAAGGAGGTGATAAATTTGCAGAAATAACAAAATCTATAGCTGGGACCCCAAGATTGTTGGGTATTGTTATAGATGGTCTTTCTTATAGTGAAGCAAGTGTTGGCCAACAGTTTAAAAATGCTGGTATCACAGGTGGAGCTGCAACCATAAGTGGGAATTTCACTTCAGAAGCAGCACGAAACTTAGAAGTGCAACTAAGAGGTGGATCTTTACCACTACCAGTAGAAATTATTCAAATTAGAACTATAGGTCCTTCTCTTGGTGCAGAAAACGTTCAGTTAAGCCTTTTTGCCGCTTTAACTGGGTTGTCATTGGTTGGTATTTTTATGATAATTGTTTATAGATTGGCTGGGTTTGTTTCAGTATTAGCACTGACCTTTTATGCCCTATTAACTCTTGCAATTTACGCACTTTTGCCTGTTACTTTAACACTACCTGGCATTGCTGGCTTTATATTAAGTATTGGTATGGCTGTGGATGCAAATGTACTTATATTTGAGAGATTAAAAGAAGAACTTCGCCGTAGTAATACTTTAATTCGTTCTATAGATGCAAGTTTTAAAAATGCTTTTTCATCTATTATTGATGGTCATTTAACCACATTGATTAGTTGTATTGCCTTATTTTATTTTGGTACTGGTTTTGTTAAAGGTTTTGCAGCAACTCTTGGTATTGGAGTTCTATTGAGCTTATTCACCGCCTTAACTTGTACAAAGTCCATTTTAATATTTTTAATGTCATTTAAAGGCCTTAGACGTGTTTCCAATTTTATTAAACCAAGAAAGATTTTATCACCATCTCTAACTATTCAATAAAGATGACATCAACATACAAATCAATTAATAATCGGTCAAAGTTCAAACTTTCTAAAAATAGAAAATTAGTATGGTTAATTTCAAGTGGTCTTTGTTTGATTTCTGCTATTGGTATGTTTATTTGTTTTATAAATCCTAAAATTAATAGCCCTTTAAAATTAGGTCTTGATTATACAGGAGGAACACAGATAACGTTAGAACGAGAATGTGAGCAAAAATGCAGCCTAATAAATACTGATGATATTATGAAGCATTTAAATTTATTAAATATAGCAAGTAATAAGAATCAATCCATAAAGGCTCCTAATTTAAATCGTTCAAAAATTAGATTATTAGATAATTCAGCTATTATTTCTATTCGTCTTCCATTTCTTTCTGCCTCTCAATCTGATTTTGTAACTGAAGATATTTATAGCAATTTCGGTCCTTTTTTAAAAGCAAATACTTCAGTGGAGATTATAGGTCCCAGTCTTGGAAAACAACTTCTTCAAAGTAGTTTCATCTCACTTTTAATTGCATTTATTGGAATAGCATTATATATAAATTTTAGATATGACAAAATATATTCATTCTTAGCCTTGCTTGCACTCTTGCACGATGTATTAATTGTATGTGGAGTATTTGCTTGGCTAGGTTATTTTAAAGGTATTGAAGTCGATTCACTATTTGCTGTTTCCCTTTTAACTATTGCTGGATATTCTGTTAATAACACAGTCGTAGTATTTGATAGAATTAGGGAGAGAAGACAAGTTGATACTCAATTGTTATTAAAACTTCAGATAGATAATGCTGTAACAGCAACATTAACAAGAACAATATATACAAGTTGTACTACATTACTTCCATTATTATGTATTCTTATATGGGGAGGTTCTTCACTTTATTGGTTTTCACTTGCACTAATTGTTGGAGTCATTGCTGGTTCATGGTCTAGCATAGCTCTTGCACCATCTCTATTATCAATGAGTCTGAAAAAAGATACTGAATAATAAATTGTTTTGAAATATCATATTTTATTTTTTTTGAAATACAATATAATAGCAATTATATTATTACTAATAGCAGTATATGATCTAAGGATTGAGATTAAATTGTTATTAGACTATTTTACTTTCTCAACTCTTTTGTATACAATAACTGGACATCCATTATCTATAACAGTACTTTTACTAATGCCATATCTAGTCAAAATTAAGTTTAAATGATTAATCTATTCTTATTTCCAAGATAACTAATTTAATTTTTTTTAGATTTCTTGGATGATTTAGGCTCTATAACTGATAATAGATCTTCCATTTGAATCATTAGTTTTTTTACATCTGTTGGCTCTGGAAGAGATAACTCTTCTGTTACACCTAAGTGCATTTTTCGTAACTCAGCTCTTAATATCTTTAGAGAAGCCTTGACCTCTTCCTTTTTTTCTTTAGCAGTTGCCATTTTTTATGGATAATTTTTTGTTTTGATATTATACATTATTCACTAAATCTATGTTTGGATAATCACATTTATTTGCTTATGAATTAGAATTAAATTAAGACTAAATAGATTTCTGGAATATTTATCATCTTTTATATAACTTGTACAATTTTTTATGAATAGAACAGTAAAACACAATTTATCTATTAAAAGGAAAATATCGAAGTTTTTACAATCTAAAAGCTTTAGATTTTATATAATAGTCATATTAATTGCTTTTGCATACATTGGTTTATATTTATGGGTTGATATTTCATCTCAAAGTCTTGTAGCTCATGATGAGGGATTATATGCTAGAAGATCTAGATTATTGGAAGAATCTAATAATTGGTTTTCACCTCCTTTTGATGAAGCTCACCATAAGACAATGGGTAGTTATTGGTTGATTGCATTAGCAATTAGGTTTTTTGGATCAAGTGAACTTGCTCTGAGGTTTCCTAGCTTCGTTTGCTCGATTATTAGTATTATATTTGTTTATTATATTACCTTAGAATTAGCCAATAGAAAAGCTGCATTTATTTCTGTTCTTTCTCTTATCTCAATGCCTTTATGGATTCAATATTCTAGATATGCTAGTCCTGATATGGCATTTGTTACTTGTACTCTTATATCTATTTATTTATTAATTAAGGCTTTCGAAAGAAGTAATAATATTAACTATATTTATTTGTTCTTTAGTTCATTTTCTATTTCAATAGCATTCTTTTTACGAAGTTATATGATTGCAGTACCATTTATTGCCTTATTTCCATTTCTTTTTTCTAAGTTAAAAGATGAGAAATTAAATTCTTTATTAATATTATTTCTTGGTTTTATTGTAGGCCTTATACCCACATTACTTAATCTATATTACGCTTTTCAAACACATTCTTTTGAAGGAGTTATATCATTATTTGATTTCGCAAAGACACAAGCAATTGGTGAAAGTAGAATAAACAATCTATCACTAATACCTTTAAATTTTTTATATTTTACATTTCCTATTGGATTAATATTTATTTTATCTATTTTATTTTGCAAATCTAATAATAGAATTCCTTCACCCTTGCTTTTTTACGGTTATCCAATTATTTCAGTATTATTATTATGCTCTATGTCAAAACAATATCCACATTATTTTTTGTTTTTATTGCCTTCTCTAGCTATAATATTTTCTATTTATATAGAATCATTTACATTTAAATTCACATACTCTTTAAATGCATTCAAATATCTATTAGCAACTATATTATCTATCTTGATTATAATTATATTTACTTTAGGATTTATATATAAATATGAGGTTCTTAATATATCAAATAATAGTCTAATATTGACTCTGATTATAAGCATATTCCTTCTAACATCATATATATTAGCTATTAATAATATATTGTTTAAAAGTGATATTATATATAATAATTTAAATAAGTTATTATATATAATCACTATTCCACAATTTATATGTATTAGCCTTTTATATAATCTAGGTTTAATGGGTAATCCAAATATACATCTAAAGAATTTTATAGCTGATCAATCATTAACAGAAATTATTGAAAACAATCAAATATATTTGTATAAAGTTAATTCTAAAATTCATACACTATTATCTTATTATTTACCTTCTTCAGAATCATTACAATCACTCAATTCTTTACCGAAA
>QBWB01000001.1 GCA_003284185.1 Prochlorococcus sp. AG-315-C08 | reverse complement strand
CAGAAAGAATTCTTGCCTCTATTCCAAACTCTTGAAATGCCATCTCCATTTCCTTTATTAATTCCTTTTCTACCTGAGCATCAGAATCAGCAATTTTCCCGATAAGACGTTCCCCTAAGCGACCAATTCTCTGCCTAACGACTTCTCGAGCATTAGTCACCTCAATAATTAGCAAGATTACTAAAACAATTAATTCAATTTTATCTGCAATAGGGTTCTAAAATCTCTTCTAAGTCAAAAAATTGATTTGGTGGAATTAATCTTGACAAAGGTAATTTAGTACTACCACCCCCAAGCTTTACTTGAACTGCCTCCAAAGCCTTCCTAGCGGCAACATTGGCACCATGCTGAAAATTTATTTGACATTCAATAGCTAAATCCTTAGCTAAACCAGCATCTCCTAGATATAAGTTCCAATTTCCTACCTGAAGAAATAAGCGGTCTGCAATCAAGACCTCCAATTCATGGATTTGAGAAGCATCGATAGAACTAGACATATGAGAAGAATTCTCCTAATTAAAAATGCTTTTGAACAGAAAAAGGCATTGGCCAATTATTAAAACTCATCCCATATTAAATCAAAAAGAACATCTATAAAAATCTCACTCCATTTCAATGAATTTTGAAGAAAAGGTTATGTCCATATTTTTCTATTATTACGGTAGTCAATCTGATATTGTTTTTTCGTGCGCCTGTAGCTCAGCGGATTAGAGCATCTGACTACGGATCAGAGGGTCGGGAGTTCGAATCTCTCCAGGCGCGTTTTGAATAATATGAGAATCCCAATAAAAATAAAAAATAAGAGAAAGTTTTCTCTCATTAGAGTAGACATATGCGTACTATCCAATTATTCAAAAAATATAAAGTGACTATTAAATCTCCTTTAATTGAAACAGATCCAAGTGTTGCAAAATTAATTAAAAAGGAATTAACCCGTCAAGAAACACATCTAGAGCTGATAGCAAGCGAAAACTTTGCTTCTACTGCTGTCATGCATGCACAAGGATCAGTGCTTACAAACAAATATGCGGAAGGTCTGCCAAATAAACGTTATTACGGAGGCTGTGAATATGTTGATGAAATTGAAAAATTGGCAATTGACAGGGCTAAAAATCTTTTCAAAGCTAATTGGGCGAATGTTCAACCGCATAGTGGTGCACAAGCAAATTTTGCCGTTTTTTTAAGTCTTCTAAAGCCTGGTGACACAATAATGGGGATGGATTTGTCACATGGAGGACACCTAACTCATGGATCACCAGTAAATGTGAGTGGTAAATGGTTTAAAGCCTGCCATTACGAAGTGGATAAAAAGACCGAAATGCTTGATATGGAAGCTATTAGAAAAAAGGCTATTGAAAATCAACCTAAGTTAATTATCTGTGGATTTTCCGCCTACCCACGTAAAATTGACTTCAAAGCATTCCGATCTATTGCAGATGAAGTTAATGCTTTTTTACTTGCAGATATTGCACATATTGCTGGATTAGTCGCAAGTGGTCTTCACCCAAATCCAATACCATATTGCGATGTGGTTACTACAACTACTCATAAGACACTTAGAGGCCCTAGAGGTGGCTTAATCCTTTCAAGAGATGAAGAGATAGGCAAAAAGCTTGATAAATCAGTATTCCCAGGGACTCAAGGTGGTCCATTAGAGCATGTAATTGCAGCCAAAGCTGTTGCATTCAAAGAAGCTTCAGAACCTGATTTTGCAATTTACTCTCAAAAGGTAATATCTAATGCCCAAGCCCTAGCAGAAACACTCCAAAACAGAGGCATTTCAATAGTCAGCAAAGGTACCGATAATCATATAGTTCTTCTTGATTTAAGAAGCATTGGGATGACAGGTAAACTTGCTGATCAATTAGTAAGTGACATTCAAATTACAGCCAATAAAAATACTGTGCCCTTTGACCCTGAATCTCCCTTTGTTACCAGTGGATTAAGACTTGGTTCCGCAGCATTGACTACTCGAGGATTTGATGAAAAAGCCTTTGAAGATGTAGGCGATATTATTGCTAACAGACTTCTTAATCCTGATGATGAAAAAGTAAAAGAGAGCTCTATAAAAAAAGTATCTGAACTTTGCAATAAATTCCCTTTATATAGTGAAAATCATTAAAGAACCTATAACACAAAATAAAAAAAATAAAGGTGCTGAAATTCTATGCATTGGCAGTGAATTATTACTTGGTAATATCATAAATAGTAATGCTAAATGGTTAGCAGAGGAATTAGCTTTTTTAGGAATACACCATTTTAGACAGACTGTTATTGGAGATAATTCTTTGAGACTAAAAGAGGCAATAGTTGAAGCTTCATATAGATGCCAAATTCTTATAACAACTGGCGGATTAGGTCCAACTCCTGATGACATAACAACTCAGACAATTGCTTCGGCATTCAATACACCCTTAGAGGAAAGAAAGGATCTTTTAATTGAATTAAAAAATAAATTAAAAGATAAAGATTATATATTATCCGACAGTCAAAAGAAGCAGTGCTTAGTTCCATCTGGATCTGAAATTTTAAAAAACAAGACTGGAACAGCCTCTGGGATTATTTGGAGTCCAATTCCTGGGTTCTTCGTCATGACTTTTCCAGGTGTGCCAAGTGAGCTTAAAGAAATGTGGAGAGAAGAAGCCGTCCCTTGGCTTGTGAAAAACAGTTTTTCTAACGAACATATAGCAAGTAAAGTCTTACTCTTTTCAGGTATAGGTGAATCATCTTTAGCGGATAAAATTCCACATTTACTTAAAAAAGAAAATCCAACTGTTGCAACCTATGCAAGTCTTGGACAAGTAAAATTAAGAATCACGGCTAAAGGAATTAACTTAGAGGAAGCGAATAAAAAGATAGCGCCTATCGAAAAAGAATTAATTAAATTAACAGGTTCAAAATGCTATGGAGAGAACAATCAAACTCTAGAAAAATTAGTAATTAAAATGCTAATCAATAACAAAGAAACCCTTGCGGTAGCGGAATCATGTACTGGCGGTGGCTTAGGATTTTCACTTACCAAAATTCCAGGTTCTTCCAAGGTTTTTTTGGGAGGAATAATTGCTTATAAAAATTCAATTAAACAAGAATTATTAGGAGTAGCAGAAGAAATAATTACAAAATATGGAGCGGTTTCCTCTCAAGTTGTTGAGGCCATGTCAGAGGGTGTCCAAAAAAAATTCCAAGTGAATTGGTCAATTTCTATAAGCGGCATAGCTGGTCCTTCTGGAGGAAGTGAAGAGAAACCTATTGGCTTAGTATATTTTTGCATTAAAGGGCCAAATAAAATGGTGACATGGGAAGAAAAATTTGGATCTTATAAGACAAGAAAAGATATTCAAAAATTAAGCGTTTTAAAGGCTCTCGATAGATTACGTTTATGTATGCTAAATGAAAGTTAAGTTCCTTATTACTAAATTTGAAAGTTGAGTTCGAACACCCTCTATGACAAAGTTTGGAACTTACACCGGGTAAGGAAATCATCCGCTGGACCTTCCCAACTTTTTGTTGGTCTTCATCTTATTCACGAAGTAACTAGCCCACAAGCATTTGCAGCGATTGAAGAAAAAAAACTAAAAGTCAAGTTTCCACAGCTAACTGTTGCAACAGTTGATCATATTGTTCCAACAACAACTCAACAGCGTCCCTTCCTTGATCCTCTTGCGGAAGAGATGCTTTCTACTCTAGAAAGAAATTGCAGCGTTCATGAAATTAAACTTCATGGCATAGGTAGCGAGAATCAAGGAGTCGTTCATGTTATGGCTCCAGAGCTTGGATTAACACAACCAGGAATGACTGTAGCCTGCGGAGATTCACATACCTCAACCCATGGAGCATTTGGAGCAATTGCCTTTGGGATAGGAACTAGTCAGGTTCGAGATGTTTTAGCTAGTCAAAGCTTGGCTATGAAAAAATTAAAAGTTAGACGAATTTGGATTGAAGGAGAACTCAGCCAAGGTGTTTATGCGAAAGATCTAATTCTCCATATTATTCGTACGTTAGGTGTTAAAGGTGGAGTTGGTTTTGCTTATGAATTCGCTGGTCCCGCCATAGAGAAACTCTCTATGGAAGAAAGGATGACCATTTGCAATATGGCTATAGAAGGAGGCGCAAGATGCGGCTATATCAATCCTGATGAGAATACATATCAATATTTAAAAGGTAGAAAATATGCACCTCAAGGAAAAGCATGGGATTTAGCTATTCGTTGGTGGAAAAGTTTATCCAGTGACTCCAACGCTATTTTTGATGATGAGATTAAGTTAAATGCAACAACCATTGAACCAACAGTGACTTGGGGAATAACACCAGGACAAGGAATATCTATCAAAGAAAAAATTCCATATCCTGAATTACTTCCAAAAAACGACCAACAAATAGCCAAAGATGCATGCTCTTATATGAATCTTGCCCCTGGCTCACCAATTGAAGGGACAAAAATTGATGTTTGTTTCATTGGAAGCTGTACCAATGGCAGATTAAGCGACCTCCAAGAAGCAGTTAAAATAGTAGAAGGTCATCAAGTGGCAACTGGAATAAAAGCATTTATAGTTCCTGGTTCACAGCATGTAGCCAGGCAGGCTGAGCACCTAGGTCTTGATAAGATTTTCCTTGAAGCTGGTTTCGAATGGCGACAACCAGGCTGCTCTATGTGTCTAGCAATGAATCCTGACAAACTGGATGGAAGGCAAATAAGTGCAAGTTCCAGTAATAGAAATTTCAAAGGCAGACAAGGCTCTGCGAATGGAAGAACCTTATTAATGAGCCCAGCTATGGTTGCTGCTGCTGCAATCAATGGAAAAGTTACCGATGTAAGGAAACTCTTGAAAAATTCAAAATTCTCATAGGACTATCTAAAAATGAAACAAGATTTTCCAGCAGGCGAAATAAATACAATTCTAGGCAGAAGCTTGGCCATCACAGGTGATGATATTGATACAGACAGAATAATTCCAGCAAGATTTCTCAAATGTGTCAGTTTTTCTGCTTTGGGAGAACAAGTTTTCGCTGATGATAGAACTGAAGTAAAAGGCTTACATCCATTTGATCTGAAGGAGAATAAAGGAGCAAAGATTCTTATAGTAAATGATAATTTCGGATGCGGTTCAAGCAGAGAGCATGCACCACAAGCCCTGATGAGATGGGGGATCAGACTAATTATAGGAGAGAGTTTTGCAGAAATATTTTTTGGAAATTGTCTTGCCTTGGGCATCCCATGTCTAACTTCATCAAAATTAGAAATAAAAAGATTACAAAACGAAGTCAATAAAAACCCAAAGCTAATTTGGGAGTTCAATCTTCAGGAATTAGCAATAGCAAATAATAAAGAAACATTCAAACTACAGATTGAAGAAGGTGACAAAAAAATGCTCCTTTCTGGGAAATGGGATGCAACGAAACAACTCTTGCAGGAAGAAGAAAGAATAAAAGAAACAATGCAAAGATTACCTTATTTAAACAATTTCAAATAAAAGATTTAAAACATTGCTTTCACTCCATTATCGAATTTAAAACCATTCAAACGAAAATATACTCCACCGGCATTCTCATTTGGATGATAGTAAAGTCCAAATTCATATGCACGCTTATGCACTAACAAGCCTAACTTTGTTCCAAAATATTCTCGGTAGTTATCTGACTCAGTATCAACATTAATATTTGATTCGAGACTCAATATAAAAGGTCCATACAATTGCTGGATTAAAGCCAGATTTATTGTTCTTAAATCTATTGCATTATCAAATTTAAATGGACTATTTCCTGATTTGATTTTAATACCTGGCATAATTGAAATCTTAGTATAATCAAGGAAATTTCTTTTTAAATTTCCTAATCTAAGTTCTGGTCCCGCACTCAATTTCACAAAAGCCTGATTACTGCCATCTTCATAGTTAAAGTAGGCTGAATTAATTTTAGTTCTTACAATTAATTCGGGTTTTATCAAAACAGGAGATAAAAGACTTGTAGATTTACTTTCTAAATTTTCTTCATCACTCTGCCAGAGATAATAATCACTATCTAATGAGGCAAATAAACTAGAGCGCCAAAGACTAGTTGATGCATTACTAAAAAGTTTTTCTGCTTCATAATTTGCCAATCCAATACGAAAGTTTAATCTATTTTTTATTGGCCCTAAATCAAACTCATTTCCTTTATTAAGAAATCCACCATAAGCTGATTTTATTTCTGTTTCACCAATTGTCCCATTCCAAGCTCTAAACCTATAAGCAGTAAATATATTAAGATCAACCTCATTCAAAATAGGCGATTTTAATTCCCTCTTCAATGTTGATGAATGCCTTAAACCATCAAATAACCTATCAATATTTAGCGTGCTAAAATCAGTATTACTCTTATATTTCCAATTTTTAGAATAAGCATCAATATTTAATTTTGCACCAATTAGATCCGAAAATTTTATTTTATTATTATTATTTTCATAGCTATTAGTTTCACCTTTTAAAGCTCTTTGTATTAAGAATTGAGGCTGAAGATCTATATCAATCTTCTCATTTAATCTAATAGAATCATTCCTTCTAATCAATACCAATCCATCTCGATCTATACTATCAAAGATTAATTCAAATCTACTTTTTTTCTTTCTCTCTCCACCAAACCTTTTTTGTCCAATAGGAATTTTTGCAATCCCCTGGAAGTTTAAATAATTCTTGGATGAAGTAATAACCATTTCATCATTTTCTTCTCTAGCCGTAACATCAAATGCTTCAAAAGAAATTTGAATAGGGTCAAAAGGATCATTTGTAAAAATCATCTTTTCAGATTTCCATCCATTTTCTTCAATAAGAATATGTTTCGATTTAAACCTCCAATTATTAATTAAACCTATTACTTTATCAGTTCTAGTTATTTGATTTACTGGTACTTTAATATTACCAATTGCAAATTGAATACCATCTGAAAAATCAATTTTTCTATTCTTTTTTAAATTATTTGCAGAACTATTTTGTATTATTGATTTACCGATCTTGCTATTTAATTTCAAATCTTCAATTACATTATTAAGATCCAGAATTCCATAGGAATCTTCAATCTTTCCTTCTTTCTTAAGCAAATCATATTTAAAACTTTCCCCCCTAAAATATTGCCCCCCTCTTTTAAATCTTACATTTCCTTCTGCGATTAAAGTATTAGATAGGCTATCATATTTCATAAGGTCAGCCCTTAGGACACCTCCATTAATGATTGCCTTAGCATTACCTTTAGCAACATAAATATTTTGATTATAATCATATTGCTTATCTGCAAAAATCTTCAAGGTTAAAATAGGTTTTTCATATTTTTCATAAGATAAAAGTTCGGATCTCTTTAATCCCAAAAAATCAAATTTATTAATTGAACTATCAGAAACCAAACTATAGTTAACATCATTTACAAAATCCAAGTCAGTATTTTCTACTGCCTTAACTATGTCAAATAGTGAAAACAAAAAAGCAAGCCCTAGAACTCTAAGGCTTACGAATACAAAATAATTAAATTTCGCCGCCAAATTCCTCTTGCCGACGAAATGATGATACTGAGCAATGCTAATACAGGAGCTTTTTGAGACCAGTAATTAGCGTGTCAGTGTTAATCCTGAGGACTTTCTAGATCCTTTCTATTTGGTGTCCTTGTTGGATCACTTGCCAAAAAGCCAAACAAAAAGATCCCAACAAAAAAGAAGACGACCGTGTAGACGGAAATCTTAAGGGCAAGCATGGATACGGACTGACTAGATAGAGTTCAAACCTATCCTATGAAGTCATCAACTCCAATCAGAAAAGCAAAGGTGTTACAGACTTTTGGATAATGAAAACTAGATTTTCTTCTAAAAAAGATCTCTAAAGCCTTTTAAATACTGAATTTTTAGTCATAAAACAAACAAAAAATTTATTTTGATATACCAAAAATCTTTAACCTAAAGACCATTTTTCTGTCATTTATTTCGATATGGATCCACTGCTCAAGGCTGTTTTGATTCCAAGTTTTGAAAATTTTTTAGAACATTCCATCACAAGTTTCAACAGTGGCGTCTTCTTTTGGACTATGTCTCATACAATATCTTGACTCAAACAAAATCTGAGCTTCGAGTAACGAACATGGGACAAAAAACAGCACTTGGATCTTTGCTGAAATCAATCGGCAATTCTGGGCAAGGAAAGGTAGTACCTGGATGGGGTGCAGTCCCCGTGATGGCCTTTATAGGACTCTTATTACTTGTCTTTCTAGTAATTATGCTTCAGATTTATAATCAATCTCTTCTTCTTCAGGGGTTCTCAATTGATTGGAATGGAGTGAATTGAACAAATTCTGAATCATTGAGGTTCGCCCATGAATATTTTTGGAGTTGGTCTGCCTGAAATAGCAGTTATTGCTGGCTTGGTATTGATTATTTTCGGTCCAAAACGTCTTCCTGAACTCGGGCGAACCCTAGGCAAAACTCTGAAAGGGCTTCAAAGTGCTTCTACAGAATTTGAACGTGAAATCAAAAATGCCATGTCCGAAAACGACGAGTCTTTAAATGAAGACAACTCTTCTGACAAAGCGAATTGATGTCACGTAAGCCTCTAAAAAAAACTCTCTTCAAATCACTATTAAGTTCTTACCAAGGGTATGAGCTCAGGTGAATTGAAAATTTTTGTTGGCTTGGGAAATCCTGGAGCAGAATATATTAAGACCCGCCATAACATTGGATTTATGGTATTAGAGGAAATTGCCAAGTTAAATAATTTAGAGTTCCGTCAAAGTAAAAAATTCTTTGGAAAGATTTGTGAGATCGGTCTAGGTAAGAATAAAAAAAGGCTTTTAATGCCTACTACATTTATGAATGATAGTGGAAGGTCAATACGTGCAGCTAAAGATTGGTTTGGATTAAATAACAATGAATTATTAGTATTAGTTGATGATATTGATCTCCCTCTTGGCAAAATAAGACTTCGTTCCAAGGGCAGTTCAGGAGGACATAATGGATTAAAAAGTATTATCAAACATTTAGGAACAAGTGATTTTCATAGATTAAAAATTGGCATTGGATCACCCAACAACAGCATTACTACTGAGAAAAAAACAAAAACTGTATCTCATGTATTAGGAAGGTTTTCATCAGAAGAAATACCAATATTAAATTCGGTAATACAGGAGATAATTATTGGGATTGAATTACTTCAAACAAATGGATGGGAGAAAACTAGTACTAGACTCAACTCTTATAAACCAGATAATTTATAGATTTCTGGAAGATGTATGACAAACCAACAACCACTGCCTATCTCAGAATTGAAAAGCAGTGCTTCAACGAAAAACAAGTAGAGGGAAAAGTCTTTGCAGGAGAATTTGAATGGAATTTCACTTGGGCTTTTAGTCAAGGTCAACTATATGTTGAACCTCCTTTAGGTAGAGCACTAATAAAAGATGCATTAGAAAGATTTCTCATCCAAACAGACTACAAGCTTGAGTCGGGAGGTGATTATATTTTTACTATCAGGGCCAAATTTTAATTTTGATTTTATTAGACCAATTAAGTCTTTGATTTAAAAAATCTTCTAACAAAATCAATGCCACAATTGCATCAAGATTTTCAGGCGGAAAAAGTAATTCTTTTGGAACAAAGCGAAAAATAAAGTTAGGGGGCCATATCTCCCAATATCTAAATCTTGCGCGCAATGTTGATTCACGTTCATCAATGAAAAATATATTATTAATTTTTTTTTCTTTTAATTTTGCTTCTAAATACTTACAATTTGTTCCATCCCCGATAATTATCTTTTCGATATGATATTTTTCATTCCATAAACAAACCAAGTCAGAAAAGTTTTCTAAATTAGATATTCTTGCATCAATAACATCTCTAGATTTGACATCTGCTAATAATATTCCACATTTTTTATGACCAGGATCTATTGAAATTAATTTAGTCATTGGTTATTATTTTTTATGCTTTCTTCTAAAGACTTTAACTCTAGTAAAATAGACACCTTGTCTGCGCTATAACTATTTTTCATAGCCTTAGAAATAATTTCAAAGTTCCCTTTTCTGCCAATTAAATTCTTAGCTAAATCATTAATCTGATTAGCATTTATTTTCAACTCCGAACTTAAGGATCCTCTTCGCTTGACCTCAGCCAATGTTGAAGCAAGTAAAATTTTGATCTTGTTGGTTATTGATTCTGAATCAAACTCAGAGGCTTTAATATCCATTTTAGAGATTACTTCTCCTTTTTTTACAATATTTTTATTAAGTGTCACCTCAGGGAAAGCATAAACATATTTCTCACCCCTTAATATATTCCCAGCAGATCTTATACTTACAACCCAAGTTCTATTATCACCTATAATCTGTTTTAGTTTTTCAATATGATCCTTACGAACTAATAATATCCTGCGGTACTGAGATTGACTGGTTTTTGCTAAATTAAAAGCATAGAAATTTGCTTGCTGTAATAACCTTTCAATTTCTTTTTTTATATCTTCATTATTTGCTACGCGAATAGTTTTAGTAACTAAAGACTGTCCACTACTTATTACTACATCTCCACTTCTTAAAGCATATATATTTTTTTCTAATTTTTTCAACTCTTTTTCTCTTTCTTTAATCCTTGATTGAATACCCTCTAATTGAAATAATCCAACTCGAAGCTGACTATTAAATGCAACCATAAATGCGAATGAAATCGCACTTATCAAACTTCCAGTAAAAACAGTTATCAATACTGCTGTGCTTTTGGGTCTTAACTTAAAGATGCTTAAACGTGCTTTTCCAACTTTACTACCAAGCCTATCTCCCAATGTAGAGACTATTCCTCCTAAAACTAATAAAGAAAAAATTAGAAGCCAACCTGTCACAGAAATAACTCAATAAAGGGACGAATAACTCATCCTTAACACTAATAGACTAGACCCTTTAATTGAATCGTTTAGCCAAAGCTATTGGATCAAAGATAGTTATTTTTTTTCTCTCGATTTCCAATAATGATGAATTCTTCAAGTCTCCAAGTAAACGAGTAATAGTTACTCGAGTTGAACCTATTGCTTCAGCAATAGATTGATGTGAGAGCCTCAAATCAATAGTCACGCCCCTTTCACTAGGCACTCCGAAATCCCTACAGAGCACAAGCAGAAAACTAGCCAAACGAGAGGACATGTCCCGATGAGTTAGTGTCTCAATCATTGTTTCAGTTTGAAGTACGCGACTTGATAAGCCTTGAAGTAAAAGCAATCCAACTGAAGTATCTTGTTCGATTGCATTTCTAACCGAAGTAGCTGGCGCAGATACCAGCTCTACTCTAGTAAAAGCAACAGAATGATAAAAACGATCTGACCTATGTCCTGTGAGTAAAGAAAGAACACCAAAAAGGCTATTTTCTCTTAACAACGCAACAGTAATCTCCTCTCCCGTCTCATAAACCCTACTTAATCGGACAGCCCCACGTCTAATCAGATAAACCCTCTCAGCGGGGTCTCCAGGAAAAAAAATTGTTTTAGACCTATCTATTATCTCAGTCGAGACACCATCAAGTGTTCTAATTACATCTAAAAGTGTCTTGTCAGGAGATTGAACAGAAGAAGCATTAGCAGTAGTTGCTTGGCTTGGGTTATTTTTTGGCTGATTGAAACGAGTAAAGCCACGATAGGAAGTGACCATAGTTAAATTAATATTGAGAAGACATTAATAACTGGATATAAAACAATATGTAGCCATCGCGACTTTTTACAGCCTACATCTAATTTCAAGATTCTTTTTTATATCCTGAATAATTCTAATATCATATTTTTCAATATAAAAAAATCCAGGGACTCAAAATTATTCAATTTTCCATTTAAGTAGTAGATATCTCCTTAAACCTCGAAAAGCACCTTTCATTATCTACATCAACAAAATCCAAGCCTTGATACACCACAGATAGTGTCAAATAGGTTGATGAGACGATTTATACCGCTAGATTAATTATAAGTTTTCATATTTTGATGAACGCAGGCCATAGTACGAGTGCTAAACAGATGGATTCAATTCCATCGATAGGGTCTTCGCTTAGGCCAGTCCCCTCTAGGACTCCTCTTCAATTAGTAACAACGCAAGGACAAGTTCATATTCACACTTCTTCGTATCGAGGTAGTTTTTCTGTTGTTTTAAGCGAAGCTTTAAGATCTGCTGGATTAGGAAGTAAAGTCTTAATAGTCCAATTCTTGAAAGGAGGAGTTAACCAAGGGCCAGAAGGAGCAATTCATCTTTGTGGACGACTGGAATGGTTAAGGCCATCAATTGAATGCTGCCTGCCAGAAAATTCAGATACTAGTAATTCAAGCTTTCAAAAAAGATCTCAACAACAAGCCATAAGAGCAATCTGGGAAACTTGCAAAACGCGTTTAGAAAAACACAAAATAGATAAGATTGTTTTAGATGAAATAGGCTTGGCAATCTCTCTTGGATTCATTGAGGAAAATGACGTGGTGTCGACAATAAATAATCGTCCATCATCAACAGATATCATTCTTACAGGACCATCAATCCCAACCCCAATTAATGAAATGGCTGACCAAATCACAGAATTACGCTGTAGTTAAATGTTAAAAAACGATCGCTGGATTTCAGAGCAAGCTTCATTAGGAATGCTCGTGCCTTTTCAGGAAAAACTTATAAGGCATCTCGAACCAGAATCTAAAAGCTCTCCTGTTTTAAGCTTTGGTTGCTCATCTTATGGATATGATTTAAGGCTGTCATCAAAGGAGTTTTTAATCTTTCGTCATGTTCCTGGAACAGTAATGAATCCAAAAAAATTTAATCCTGCAAATTTAGAATCAACGGAACTAAAATCAGACCAAGATGGTAAGTATTTCATTCTCCCCGCCCATTCTTATGGTCTTGGAGTTGCATTAGAAAAAATGAAGGTCCCACCAAATATTACAGTTATTTGCCTTGGGAAAAGTACCTATGCAAGATTGGGAATTATTGTAAATACAACTCCTGCAGAAGCAAGCTGGGAGGGACATCTTACCCTTGAATTTAGTAATAGTTCTGGAGCAGATTGTAGAATTTATGCTGACGAAGGGATCTGTCAATTACTGTTTTTTGAAGGTGATCCCTGTCAGACAACTTACAGTGATCGAGAAGGCAAATATCAACATCAGCCCGAAAAAGTAACTCTAGCCAAAGTTTAAAAATGAGTATTGTTGAATTGATAACATCTACCCCTGATGCTGAAAAAAGTATGGCATATATTGCCAGAGTGAGTAATCCAAAGAATCAAGATAATGATGACTTCAAAAAGTTACTTAAATATTGCATAAAAAATGAACACTGGAGTGTTTTTGAACAAGCTTATATGACATTGCAAATTGAAACGAATAGGGGTATTGCAGCACAAATACTTAGACATCGATCCTTCACATTTCAAGAGTTTTCACAACGTTACGCAGATAGCACACAATTGGGGGACATTCCAATCCCAGAATTAAGACGACAAGATGATAAAAATAGACAAAATTCTATATCAGATTTATCAACTGAAATCATAAACAATTTTAATAAGAAAATTAAAAATCAGTTTATGTTAAATAAAAAACTATATGAGGAAATGCTTGAGGCAGGTATTGCTAAAGAATGTGCAAGATTTGTACTACCTCTAGCTACACCTACTAGAATTTACATGACAGGATCTTGTCGTTCTTGGATTCACTATATAACGCTTAGAACAGGTCATGGAACACAAAAAGAGCATATGAATATTGCACAAGAATGTAAAAAGATTTTCTCTCAAAACTATCCAATTGTATCATCTGCACTAAACTGGTAATCATCTAATTATGACTTCTTGGCCCAGAAGATTTAGCATTTTCTATAAATATAGATTCTTCCAAATCAGAACCTATATTTAAGTCACTAGAGTTTGAGATTCTAGATAAGGAAGGTAATGCTGAATTATTAATTAAAGCATAAAAAATGTCATTTAGTTCATTCTCATTCTTCACACCTAAAGAAAAGCCTTTAAATTCTCCCTTGGTATCAAAGAAATTCAATTGAGGAATTCCATTAACATCATATTTTTTAATTAAATCAATCCATTGGGGGTTATCTACATCAAGCAAAACAACATCTACTTTATTTTGATTTCTTTTTTTTACACTAATCATTGCAGGAGCCATTTCCTTGCATGCCTCACACCAGTCTGCATAAAATTCAATTACACTAGGACGACCGTTAAACAATGCTTCTTCTGGCAAAAGAGAGTTTCTGGCTAATTGGTCAAGTGTTGAATTTAGCTTGAATCCATTCTTAAAAAAGAACAAAGAAATAACGAGACAAATACTTAATAAAACTAAAAAAAGTCTTTGAGAAGAATTTAGATCTTTCTCTTCATTAGACTCAGTAGTCATAAGGAGAAATAAAATAAAATATGTATAAGAATTATTATATAGATAACTACAGACTAATTACTAAGAATTCAGATCCATTCAATCAAGCATTATTGCAGGCGTTAATAAATAATTTACTATTTCTACAATACATTGCTCTATATATTGGTAATTCTCTCTCTAAAGCATAAATCTCCCGCTCAGTATAGATTTTATAAGGATTCTTATCTAGCCATTTAAGCCCATCGAATAATTTCCTATCAAAATAGCAACTGTTCTCAACAACATCAATCATTGATTCTATAACCTCTAGATTATCACTCTGAATAAAAATCTCTCCTCCTATTCTTAAAGAGCTTGCCAAAGAATTAAGAAGATATGGCTGTAAAACTCTTCTTTTAAAATGTTTTCTTTTAAACCATGGATCTGGAAATTGAATTGATACTCTATGCAATTGATTGTGGTCTAAATTTAAGAGCCATTTATCCAAGCTGACATTGACATTACAAAATAAAAATTTTAAATTAGTCAGACCCAATTGATTTCTTCTCTTTTCAGCGGAAATGACCAAAGGCTCTCTTATTTCAAGACCTAAGAAATTCCACTTGGGATATTTTGAAGCTAACTCAATTAAAAAATTTCCTCTTGCAGAACCTATATCTAAATGAATTGGGTATTGAGGCTCCTCAAATATAATAGCTTTGTCTGGCAAAGAAAAAGGTACCTGAAAAAATTGGCTTAGAGGATTTACATGTTGTCTATGTCTCACTACATTTACATTAAAACTATATTTTCTGATCCTAATTAAAACGCTTGCAAAAGTATATTCAATGCTTTAAGAAACAAAACTCCATCAAATTCTTATAGGTCGAAAAAATAATTCTCTTGACTATAAATTCCTTAAAGCTATCATTCATACTAATTATGAATGGAAAAATATTAAGAAATGGAGGATAAAAAGTTGAAAGACTAATAAATATAGAGAAAATTTTTAATAGAACACCATAAGGTTAAAAAAAGATAGTCGAGGGTAGATAATAATAAAGAATGGTATTTTTCATTGACTGAATTTCAATTTCAAATTCTAGTTTGGCTCTCGTATCGACTAGCCGCAACCTTCGCATTTGGAGTTCCATTATTTCTTTTGATTTGGTCAAAAATAGCAAAAGAGGCTCCTATAGAAAGACTGCTATCAATTTATTGGAAAATTTCTAGCTTATATGGAATAAGTATTTTATTTCTGAGTAGTGAGGCACAAATTGGCTATTTGATTTCATTTATCGCACCAATACTTATGATTTGTTCCGTATGGTTTTGGATAGATATAAATGAAGAAATAGAAGAAATGCCTCTTTATAACTCTATTTCACTTACTACAAAAATCTGGAGGTGGTGTCTTTCTTTATGGGGGATATTACATTTAGGGCTAAATATAGTTAGCTGGCAATGTTTAAGTTCTATTGATAGTAGTTACTGTAATATTTGGCGAGAGCTCCCATTAAATTCATATATGAGCACTAAAGTAATGATAAAATTTATTTTAGGTGGTAATTGGACAATCGGAACTGCTAATTTTTTGGGATACTTAGCTTTAATATTTTATTTATTAGGTTTACTTCAATGGCTAATCTTACAATTACCAAAAGGTGGAAGAATTGCAGGAAAGTTCTAATATTTAATTCGATATATCTTTAAAACACTAAATTAATTATTTTCAATAGATAGTACAATTTGCTCACATCTAGAGCAAATATTTGGACAATGATTATTCTTACTTAATTTCTGTACATAATGCCAGCATCTTTCGCATTTTACTCCTCTAGCTTTAGCTATCTCTATTGTTCCAATTTCGTTATCTTCACTTAATAAAACTTCAGCCCAGGGCTCTCCGCCAACTTGCAGATCAGAAATCAGAAACCAATCTCTTAGTACGTCAACATTATTTGCTGAATTAATAGATAACCAATTAATTGCCTCTTGAGTATTTTTATCAGTTATATCGATTCTAACTGCTGCTTCTAAAGATGATCCTAATTCTTGTTTACTCCTACAAATCTCCATCATACGGTTTAAAATTGTTCTAATCTTTCGAAGTTGAATTACATGAATATTTAGGCTTCTATCTTGCCAAGATTTAGGAGCAATTGGCCATCCTCTTTGAAATACAGATTCTTCTTCTAATTCATATGGTATATTTTGCCAAATGTCTTCTGCCATATGACATAAAACTGGTGAGATTAGTCCAGCTATTCTCTCTATAATCAAAGATAATACTGTCTGACATGATCTTCTTCGGAAATCAGATCTTGAACTAACATATAACCTATCTTTTGCAATATCTAAGTAAAAACTAGACAAATCAACAACACAATAATTCTGTATTGTTTGAAAGAATTTTGAAAATTCATATTTAGAAAAATAATCAGATATCTCGTTTATCACTTCAGCAGTCCTATTCAACATCCATTTATCTAATAATGGCAATTTAGAAATCTCAATAGCATCTTTTTTATAATCAAAATCATAAATATTTCCTAATAAATACCTAGAAGTATTTCTAACCTTTCGATAAACCTCAGAGATTTGCTTCAATATATTTGAACCAATAGGTACATCAGCAGAATAATCAACAGAGCTTACCCAAAGTCTTAAAACATCAGCACCATAAGCAGGATCTAACTTCTGATTTGAACCACCATTGATTATCAGTGAGGGGTCAACAATGTTCCCTAAAGATTTACTCATCTTTCTACCATCTTCATCCAAAGCAAAACCATGAGTAAGGACTTGTTTAAAAGGTGCTTTCTCGTTTACTGCAACAGATGTAAGTAAAGAGGACTGAAACCACCCACGATGCTGATCAGAGCCCTCTAAGTACAAATCTGCTGGATAATCCATATGATCTTTTCCAGAGACAACTGAAGACCAACTAGAACCGGAATCAAACCAAACATCCATAGTATCAGTACCTTTTTGCCAACGATCTGCCTCTTTTAAATAAGAAAGTGGTAAAAGTTTAGACACTTCGTATTCCCACCAAATATCAGCTCCATGAATTTCAAATAAATTGGCTATATGAGAAATAGTTTCTTCATTTAGCAAAAAATCTTTTCCATCCTTCTCATAAAAAACTGGTATTGGCACCCCCCATGTTCTTTGTCTAGAGATACACCAATCGCCTCTTTCTCTAACCATTGATTCAATCCTATTTTTACCAGTATCAGGAAGCCATTTAACTGTTTCTATAGCTGAAAGAGCTTTTCCTCTAAATCCTTCAACGGAAGCAAACCATTGTTCTGTCGCGCGAAAAATTGTTGGCTTCTTAGTTCTCCAATCATAAGGATACTTATGTTCATATGGAATCTTCTTAAGTAAAGCTCCATTAATATTTAAATCACTAATAATTTCATTGTTAGCCTCTTTTAATACATTTAAGCCAGAAAACTTGCCAACTTCATCTGTAAAGTTCCCTTTTTCGTCAACTGGGCAAAAAATTGGTAATTTATATTTTATACCAGTATTGAAATCATCAACACCATGACCAGGTGCAGTATGAACTAATCCAGTTCCAGAATCAGTAGTAATATAATCTCCACCTATTACAACAGGGCTAGTTCTATCAAATAATGGATGTTTATAAGTAATGCCTTCCAAGGACTTACCTTTCAAAACAACTCTATTCTTATAAGAAATATTTATAGTTTCACATACTTTTGATAAAAGATTAGCTGCAGTTACTATCAATTTATCATCTGAGCTAATCGCAAAGACATAATCTAATTTCTGATTAATAGAGATTGCTAAATTAGCAGGAATAGTCCAAGGGGTTGTGGTCCATACCGCAAGCTTGGTGTCTTTTAAAATGCCACCAGAAGTAAAAAGATCAGGGGCTTGATCAAATAGTTCTTTTTCTAATAATTTAGGAATTTTATCAACTTCGAATCCTACATATATACTTTGACTAATATGACCTAAAGGATATTCTAACTCTGCTTCAGCAAGTGCTGTCCTTGAACTAGGGCTCCAATGAACTGGTTTAAAACCTCTATATACATAACCCTTAAAAGCCATCTCACCGAATAATCTAATTTGAGATGCCTCATATTTCTTATCTAAAGTTAAATATGGGTTATCCCAGTCTCCCCATACACCCCATCTTTTAAACCCCTCCATTTGAATGGAAATTTGTTTTTTGGCATATTTAGCTGCCTTCTTTCGTAGCTTTATAGGAGTTAATTCTGAACGTTGTGATTTATCTAAAGATTGAAGAACTTTTAATTCAATTGGTAATCCATGGCAATCCCATCCTGGAATAAAACTGACTTTTTTTCCTTGCAATATTTGGAATTTATTAATTATATCCTTCAAAATTTTGTTAAGCGCATGCCCCATATGAAGTGATCCATTTGCATATGGAGGTCCATCATGCAAAGTAAATATTTGGCCAGGATTATTTAAACCCAACTCAAAATCTATGTTTTTTTCAGCCCAAAATCTTTGCAGCTCTGGTTCCCTCAGCGTTGCATTTGCTCTCATACCAAATTTGGTTTGCAAAAGGTTGAGAGTGTTTTTGTATGAAGGACGATCTTTTTCAGACCCTTTATTAAACTGATTCACTTTAGAGATATTGAATAATGATTATGAACGCCCAAGGCCCCTTAACCCTATCAAGAAGACTCTTCATTTTTAGTAGATCCTTCATTATTGATCTTGTAAGATTGAGCATCATCTAATGGAAGAACCTTTTGAGTCTCTAGTTCCTTTTTTAAATCTGGATGCACCCATTTCTTCTCTTTTAAAGATTTTTTTTGTTGATTTTTAAAAATTTTAAAAAATTCAAAAAGTCCATTCATTAACTGACCAATAATCTGTCCAAGCTGTTTAAAAGATTTAGCCCATTTTTCAAAAGATCCCATTTGAGCTTTTTCCATAGGACTCAATTGAAACCATCTACTCTGAAAAACCTCTAAGATCATTTTTCCAAAAAGGGTTGCACCCGAAATGACTAGTAAAATTAACGACCCTCCAAAAAGATCATTCTCTACCAAAAGTATTAACCCTAAGACTAGAAATAAACCACCCATTAACCAATCTCGTTGTCGGCTTAATTCAGTGAGGATTAAAGGCAAAAGCAATATCAAAAAACCACAGACAATAGATAAACAGCCAAGAATAGAAATAAACATTTTTTTTAATGCTATTCACTAATTTTGACGTGTCATTGGATTTTTGAAAATGAAAACTCCAATCTCTTTCTGGATAATTCCAAATATTCATGGAACTAAATACTCAAACAGCTTTGAACTCTCTAGATTCAAGAATCAAAAGATAGTCTATAAATTCTGATCAACGGACTGCTAAAGTATAAAAAATCTCCGATGCTAATCGCTGAGATAGATTGGCCCACCTGGCGGAATTGGTAGACGCGCTGGTTTTAGGTACCAGTGACTTCGGTCGTGGGAGTTCAAGTCTCCCGGTGGGCATTTTCACTTAAAATGTTTTTCAAATGAATCTAATCTCAATCTGATCAGGCAATGCCCCAGTGCTTCTCGAGGTCTAATTCAAGTGATGCCAAGAAAAAACTGAAGTTATTACGTGACTGGCAGAATGACATCCAGCAATATATTGACCCGCCTAAACCATTTAATATCACTGTAGGTCTCTTTATTGGCGGATATCTACTTGCTATTTTAAGTATTTGGCAATGGTACCAAGGCAATTGGCCCTTACCAGTATTGGTTACTCTTGCCTTTCTTTCTCTTCATATGGAAGGGACAGTTATTCATGATGCATGTCATAACGCAGCTCACCCCAATAAATGGATAAATCAACTGATGGGGCACGGATCAGCAATTTTATTAGGCTTTAGCTTCCCCGTTTTTACAAGAGTGCATCTTGAGCATCATAAATATGTAAATCATCCTCAAAATGACCCTGATCACATTGTGAGTACCTTTGGTCCAATATGGCTAATAGCTCCAAGATTTTTTTATCATGAATATTTTTTCTTCGAGAGAAAGCTATGGAGAAAATTTGAACTTATGCAATGGGGGATAGAAAGAGGAATTTTTATATGCATTATTATTGCGGGGCTTAAATATGGATTTATGAATATTATTTATAATTTATGGTTCGGACCGGCACTAATGGTGGGAGTTACATTAGGAATATTTTTTGATTATTTACCTCACAGACCCTTTGAGTCTAGAAACAGATGGAAGAATGCAAGAGTTTATCCAAGTCGAGTTATGAACATATTAATAATGGGACAAAACTATCATTTAGTTCACCATTTATGGCCATCAATTCCATGGTTTGAATATAAACCAGCATATGAAGCGACTAAACCACTTTTAGATCAAAAAGGTTCTCCACAAAGGATGGGTATATTCGAAACGAAAAAAGATGGTTTTAATTTTCTTTACGATATTATTTTAGGAATTAGAAGTCATACATTAAGAAGAAGTAAAATGAGATTAATTGCAAAAATATTACCAAGAAATATTTGGAGAAAAAAATATATTAAATTAATACATCAAACAGCTATTAAGACAGAAAGTAAGAAATAAATTAGTCTGAAAGTATTTTAGGAACTCTAAAGAAATCACCCTCTCTCTGTGGTGCCTGACCTAGAATGTCCTCTCTAGAACAGGTGACTTCGACATGGTCTTCCCTCATAACATTAATGACTTCTACAGCCCTAGACGTAGGGGGAACATTATTGGTATCTATTTCCTTTAATTGTTCAACATAAGAAAGGATCTCCTCAAGTTCAACTGTATATGTTGCAATTTGATCATCGGGTAAATTTAATCTTGCTAGTTCTGCAACTTTACGAACATCCGATGCATTTATTCTGGTCATGGTTGTGATAGAAAATTGAGAAGGTCTTCGCTCAGTGCTATTGAAGCTTTTTCAAGAAAAAGCTCACCATGCATTGGCTTTGCTAAATAAGGATCTGAACCCATTCTGCCATCTGGATGCCTTTTGCGAAAATCCTCATAATTAGTAATTGGTCCTGCTGGCGCAGGGTCAGGTAAAGAATGATGTTTTGATAGCAAGCTTGGTTCCAAATGCAAAGTCAAAGAAATTTCACTTGGAGTAGCATGTTTTCCTTCTTTATCACCATATAACTCATTAGCTAATCTATAAACCTCAGGGACTAAGAACCAACTATTTAACTTACAACGAAGTTTTGGACCTACAGCAAGATTTTTTTCTAATGCAGTCGCATAAATTTGATGGAAGGCAGCTTTAAGCGTTGCGATATTTCCACCATGTCCATTGATAAAATAAATTCTTTCAAAGCCGTTTTTGGCAAGTGAAATAACCAAATCATGAACCACCATTATTAAAGTCTCGGGCCTCAGACTCATTGTTCCTGGGAAACCTAGGTGATGCTCAGCCATTCCGAAAACTTGAGGAGGAGAGACCAAAACACCTGTTCTTCTAGCAACTTCATTAGAAATTGATTCTGCAGTAAGTGCATCTGTTTCAATTGCACCAGTTGGACCATGTTGCTCAATCGAGCCAATAGGTAAAATAATTCCCTTGCAATTTACTAAATATTCTTGAACTTCTGTCCAGCTTCGTAACCCTAGACGAACAGATGAATAATCTTTTAAGGTGTCTAACAAATTAAAAAAAATTGATTTTTATAAAGTTAACTTTACTCATTTAAACCTTAAAAAGATTTTACTTAAATATTGCAAAATTCTTAAGTTCACTTTAATGATTAGAGTGTAGGAACTGTCAAGAAAATCATTAAGAAAGTCAACTCAAAACTTAGAAATGATTTTTTTGCCCGACCATCGTATTTAGTCGCACCAAGTTTAATTGGCTGCTTTTTAATCAAACGTTTATCAAAAAATAATTACTTGTCTGGAGTTATTGTTGAAACAGAAGCTTATTCGCAAGAAGAAGCTTCCTGCCACGGGTTTTCAAGTAGAACGAAGAGGAACGAAACGCTCTTTGGTGAGCCTGGTAATTTCTATATATACCTCTCTTATGGAATATATAACTGTGTCAACATTGTGACAGGCAAGAGCAATTGGGCGAATGGAGTTCTTCTCAGATCAATTGCAATTAAAGATGAAGATGAACGAATAGCCTCTGGTCCAGGTTTATTGGCTAAAAGATTTGGGTTAAATAGAAATCATGACAATTTACCCATATCGATAGAGAATGGGTTTTGGATAGCTAAAGGAGTAAATTCTAAACACATGTTAGATATTGTTCAAACAACAAGAATTGGTATATCTCAAGCTAAAGATCTTCGTTGGCGCTGGTATCTTCAAAACAGTAGAAGCATAAGTAAAAGAGTCAAAGGAGATAAAACTCCTTCTAAAAATAAATGTTGGTACCCAGCCTCATTTGAATGATCATGAGTAATTGGAAACATAAGCACATACTTGATTTATCTAAATTTTCTTTAGATGATTACAAAACTGTTTTAGAATTAACAACTAGATTTCAAGACGTTCCAACTACAAGATCAAGAAAACTACCTGCACTTCAAGGACGATTAGTCACTAACTTATTTTTTGAATCGAGCACAAGGACACGTAGCAGTTTTGAACTTGCAGCAAAGAGACTATCTGCCGATGTTCAAAATTTTTCTGTCGCTACTAGTTCTTTAAATAAAGGGGAAACTCCACTAGATACAATTCTTACTTATATTGCAATGGGAACTGATATTTTAATAATCAGGCATGAATCAACAAATGTTCCCAATGAGTTAGCTCACTATATAGATAAACATCACATTAATACATCAATTCTCAATGCAGGAGATGGCTTTCATAGTCATCCAAGTCAGGGTCTATTAGATTTGTTTACTTTAGCAAATTTCTTTAGTCCAACTAATCCATCACCAAATAGCCTATCAAATAAAAAAATAACAATCGTTGGAGATATTCTGCATTCTAGAGTAGCCAGATCAAATCTTTGGGCACTTACAGGCTGTGGCGCTGATGTAACACTTTGTGGTCCAAAAAGCCTTCTCCCGGATGAATTTTCTGATTTTGTTTTAAGACCTCCTTCAGGACAAAAGTATGACCCTATTAAAAATCGTGGATCAATAGTAATAAAAAGATCTCTTAAAGATGCTTTAAAAGGTAGTGATGCTGTTATGACTCTTCGGTTGCAAAAGGAACGAATGCATCAGAACATGCTCACTGATCTTGATACTTACCACAATCATTATGGAATCACGCATGAAAGCTTAAAGTGGTGCGAGAAAAAAGTCCCTGTAATGCATCCAGGTCCAGTCAATAGAGGGATAGAGATCAGCAGCCAAATCTTAGAAGATGATTCAATTAGTCTTATTAAAAATCAAGTAAGTAATGGAATACCAACAAGAATGTCACTATTATATTTACTTGCAAATAGAAATATAATTGAATCATAATTGACCCAAAACTCAAAAGATTCAGAATTACTTTTACCTATAAAAGCTTCAAACCTTCAGAGAAAAGTCCATATACAATTCCAATACGAAATACATCAAAAACTCTTATAAGTATTATGGGTTTTTTTGACCTTAAGAAGAAAAATCTCAATTGAATTAGTCCTTCCAAAAATATCAAAGTAAAGAATGCTCCTACAGGATCCATTAGGGCTAATACACCGTTTATCATTCCTAAAGAGCTTCCGATAAGAAAACCTCCTAAAAAAATAATTACTAATAACGAATACCTTCTCCATGGATTTGCAGACCAATTTGCTAATCTATCAATCAGATTTAACGAAAATCTATATAAAATCGTTGACTGCATTTTTGATGACATATATCAAAAGCGAAAAAAAGAAAAAGAAGTCAATTTAACATATACTGAATCATATAAGTAAAAGATCAAAATGTTAACTCAAGACAAATACGAATTACAATCTAAATTATAAAAATATTATTTCTGAAATCTTAATTAATAACGTTAATCATATTTAATATTGAATTAAATTCCAAGGAAGCCCAGATTTTGAAAATAAAACCAAAGGATTTATAACCATCCAATTTCTTTCCATGCTTCATTTAAGATAAAATCAAAATATTATGACTTCTTCTACGTCACTGTTGGGAAAAAAAGTATTAGTTGGAGTTACGGGAAGTATCGCAGCAATCAAGACTCCTATATTGGTAAGTCGACTAGTCCAAGCAGGAGCAGAAGTAAAATGTATCCTTACGCCAAACTCAACAAATTTAGTCAGCCCATTATCTTTATCAACCCTTAGCAGAAATAAATGCTTTCAAGATAAAGATCAATGGGAAGATTATCAAGCTAAGCCTTTGCATATTTCCTTGGCTGAGTGGGCAGACTTAATAATTGTTGCTCCCATGAGTGCAACATCCTTATCCAAGTTTGTCCACGGAAATGCTGATGGGCTGTTAGCAAGCACACTGCTAGCCGCAGATTCTCAAATAATAGTTGCGGCTGCAATGAACACTTCAATGTGGTCGAATCAATCAGTAAAAAATAACTGGAATAGCCTACAAAAAAGAGAGCAAGTTATTCCTTTAGACCCCAGTGAAGGCCTTCTAGCGTGTGACAGAATAGGAGATGGGAAAATGATTAATTTGGATATTATTGAATTAGCCTCTGAAAGTGCATGCCTTTTTAAAGCACAAAATAAATTTCTGACTAAAGACTTAATAGGTCAAAGATTTCTAATATCAGCTGGTCCTACTATCGAAGATTTAGATGCAGCAAGACAATTAACAAATAGAAGCAGCGGGCTCATGGGTGTTCTAATGTCTCACGCAGCAAAATTAAGAGGAGCAGAAGTTGATTTAGTGCATGGACCCGTAACTTTTCAAAAAGAGCTCTTAGAAGGACTAAATACTTATCCAGTAAGAACCGCAACTCAAATGCAAACAGTTATTAATGATTTACAGCCTGTGGCAAATGTAATTGTTATGGCTGCAGCAGTCTGTGATTTCAAAAAAACCAGTCCAAGTTATAAAAAGGTTCCAAAGAACCTACTTATCAATTCAATTTTAAAAAATATAGAAATAACCCCAGATATAATCAAAAAATTAAGTTCAAAGAAATTACAAGGTCAAATCTTTCTCGGATTCGCAGCAGAGACTGGAAGCGATCAAGAAATCAAAGATAAAGGCGAGCAAAAAAGAATCTCCAAAGGGTGTGAATTTCTAATGGCCAACCCAATTGATAGGAAAAATCAAGGTTTTGAGGAAAATTGCAACAGTGGTTTTTTACTGGGCCCTAATAAAATGGTAAAAAACATTCTTCTTTCAACAAAACTTTCAATATCCCATCAACTTTTAGATGAAATTCAAAACTATCAATCATAAATTTACTTAATATTTCAGTTTTGTTTTTTTTTTAATTCTTTCCTTATTTTCCCCAGAATCCTTTCAAATAAAGGCTTCTCATGAATAAAAAAGTCTTCAACCAATAATTAAAAAGCTACGGGTTGTTTAGAGCTGCAAAAGGCTTGTCGTAAGAAGTATTTAACCCCTGTAGTATCCCAACTGAATTAATTGGGCGGTTTCGACCGCAGTCATCTAGCCCTCTCATGCGATTTCGTCCTCTGCTGGCTTTGATGCTGGCTTTCTGTCTCACATTTACAACACTCCCATCAAGCGCATCTGCAGCTTTGAAAGGGCGTGAACCAGGTAATGCCCGATTTGGCAATATTGTTAATACTGGCGAAGCAGGTGCTTGCACTGTCTTACCAGCTGGTTCGTCAGGTTCTTTTAATGCTGATGGTCAATTCAAAGGGTTATGCCTTCAACCCACTGAAGTTTCAGTAAAACTTCCTGGCAATAAGAGAAATAAATCTGATTTTGCCGTATCAAAAATCATTAGTCCTCGCTTCAACACCAGTCTTGATGAAGTTTATGGAGACTTGTCAGGAGGAAAATTCACTGAAAAAGGTGGTATTGATTTCTCACTAATTACAGTTCTTGCTCCCAACGGAGAAGAGTTTCCTTTTGCTTTCTCTGTGAAAGATATGGTTGCTGATGCTAAAAAAGGTAAAGCAATTGAACCAGGTGCTGAGTTCTCAGGACCAACAACAACACCTAGCTATAGATCTGCAGATTTTCTTGATCCAAAAAGTCGTGCTAAAGCAACTGGTGTTGAATATGCTCAAGGTCTTATTGCTCTTGGTGGTGACGATGAGGATCTTGCCAGAGAAAATGTTAAAACCGATCTTGGTGGTAAAGGTCAGATAACCCTTACCGTTGAAAGTGTTGATGCTGACACTGAAGAATTTGGAGGCAGCTTTGTTGCTATCCAACCCTCAGATAACGATCTTGGATCAAAAGATCCTGTTGATATAAAAATCACTGGAAATTTCTATGGTCGTAAAGCCTAATTAAAGACAAATTATCTTTAGAAATTAAAAAAGGGAGGAGATCAAATTTCCTCCCTTTTTTTTATTGAAAGAATTATCTAAAAACAAATTTATAAATAAGGGCCCTTTATCTGGGAGAATTTCTCGGGTTAGTCAAATTAGCAATGGTTATTAGTTCAAATGCTACTGAAAATCTTAAAGGCTTAATAAAGCCCTATGGAGGAAAGCTAGTTAATTTAATGGCCACAAATTCAGAGATAGAAGAATTCAAAAAATGTTCTTATAAAACTTTGAATTGTTCAGATCGCAATGCTTGTGATATTGAACTTCTTTTAATAGGAGCATTCTCACCTTTGATAGGGTTTATGAAAAAAGATAATTATAATTCAGTCGTAAAAGAACATCGAATTCAATCAGGTTTGCTATTTGGCTTGCCAATAGTTTTTGATACTGACAGAGAAGATATCAAACCTGGAGATTCAGTTCTACTGAAATACAAAGATCAAAATCTTGCATTATTTTCAATAGAGGAGAAATGGGAACCAGATAAAGTCAATGAAGCCAAGTGTTGTTATGGGACAACTTCCTTAGAGCATCCAGCCGTGAGGATGCTAACGATGGAAAGGAAAAAATATTATTTAGGTGGAACTCTTAAGGGTTTGGAACTACCTAAAAGAGTTTTCTCATGCAAAACACCTGCTCAAGTGCGAGAAAATTTACCTTACGGAGAAGATGTAGTTGCATTCCAATGCAGAAACCCCATTCATAGGGCACATTACGAGCTTTTCACGAGAGCTTTAAAAGCCAATAATGTCAGTCAAAATGCTGTTGTGCTTGTTCATCCAACTTGCGGGCCAACACAAGAAGATGACATTGCAGGATCAGTGAGATTTCAAACCTATGAAAAACTTGCTTCTGAAGTCAATAACCCAAAAATCAAATGGGCATATCTTCCTTATTCAATGCATATGGCAGGGCCTAGAGAAGCTTTACAGCATATGATTATCAGAAGAAATTATGGATGTACTCATTTCATCATTGGCAGAGATATGGCTGGATGTAAATCAAGTCTTACAGGAGAAGATTTTTATGAGCCATATGAAGCTCAAGATTTTGCCAAGATTTGCTCTTCAGAATTAGAGATGCAAACAGTTCCCTCATTAAATCTGGTCTATACAGAAGAAGAAGGCTATGTAACAGCTGAATATGCTGATAAAAATGGTCTTAAAATAAAGAAATTAAGTGGAACTCAGTTCAGAAAAATGCTTAGAAGTGGAGAACAAATCCCTGAATGGTTTGCCTTTAAAAGCGTCGTTGATGTACTCCGAGCCGCATAGATGGTCATGATCCTATTAAGATCCTATAAAGAGAGAGAAAAACCTTGAACAAACGCTGGAGAAACATTGGGCTCTACATCCTCATAGTTGTAGTTGTAATTTTTGTTGGGAGTGCCTTTTTTGATAAGCCAAATCCAAGCAAAGCAACAAGAACTCTTAGATACAGTGACTTTATTGAAGCCGTACAAGAGAAACAAGTAAGCAGAGTTCTTATTTCACCTGATAAAGGAACAGCTCAAATTGTTGAAAGCGATGGAAGTCGAGCTTTTGTGAATTTGGCTCCTGATCAGGAACTTCTTCAACTTCTTACAAAAAACGATGTTGATATTGCTGTTCAACCTACAACTCAAGCAAGTCCACTTCAACAAGCAGCTAGTAGTCTTATATTCCCAATTCTCCTTCTAGGAGGACTGTTTTTCTTATTTAGAAGAGCAGGATCTGGGGGTGGAGGAAATCCTGCGATGAATTTTGGAAAAAGCAAAGCAAGACTTCAAATGGAGCCAGAGACAAAAGTAACTTTTGGTGATGTTGCTGGAATTGAAGGAGCAAAATTAGAATTAACTGAAGTTGTTGATTTTCTAAAAAATCCAGATCGGTTTACTGCTGTTGGTGCAAAGATTCCCAAAGGAGTTTTACTAGTTGGCCCTCCAGGGACAGGGAAAACTTTATTAGCTAAAGCCGTTGCTGGAGAAGCTTCTGTTCCTTTCTTTTCTATATCTGGATCAGAATTTGTTGAAATGTTTGTAGGGGTTGGAGCAAGTAGAGTTAGAGATCTATTTGAGCAAGCCAAAAAGAATGCTCCATGTATTGTTTTTATCGATGAAATAGATGCTGTAGGCCGACAGCGTGGTGCAGGACTTGGAGGAGGTAATGATGAAAGAGAACAGACGTTAAATCAATTATTAACAGAAATGGATGGCTTCGAAGGGAACACAGGAATTATTATTGTTGCAGCCACAAATAGACCTGACGTTCTTGATGCAGCACTTATGCGTCCTGGAAGATTTGATCGACAGGTAACAGTTGATAGACCCGACTACTCAGGACGACTTCAAATACTTAAAGTTCATGCTAGGGATAAAACGCTATCTAAGGGAATTGACCTTGATCAGGTTGCAAGAAGAACTCCTGGTTTTACCGGTGCAGATTTAGCAAACTTATTAAACGAAGCAGCCATATTGGCTGCGAGAAGAGAATTGACTGAGGTCAGCAATGATGAAATTGGAGATGCAATAGAAAGAGTTATGGTTGGGCCAGAAAAAAAAGATCGAGTAATAAGCGAGAAACGAAAGAAGCTAGTTGCATATCATGAAGCTGGACATGCTGTTGTTGGTGCGGTAATGCCTGACTATGACCCCGTACAAAAGATATCTATTATCCCTAGAGGCCAGGCAGGAGGATTAACCTTCTTCACTCCAAGTGAAGAAAGAATGGAATCAGGACTTTATTCAAGATCCTATCTTCAAAATCAAATGGCCGTGGCGCTTGGAGGAAGGGTCGCTGAAGAAATAATCTATGGAGAGGATGAAGTAACAACAGGAGCATCTAATGACCTCAAACAAGTTGCATCAGTTGCCAGGCAAATGGTTACTAAATTTGGAATGAGTGACAAGCTTGGTCCAGTAGCACTTGGCAGATCTCAAGGCGGTGGAATGTTTCTAGGTAGAGACATTGCATCTGAAAGAGATTTTTCTGAGGACACTGCCGCAACAATTGATTCAGAAGTGTCAATTCTTGTTGAAATGGCTTACAAGCGCGCCAAAAAAGCATTGAATGATAATCGAAAAGTACTTGAAGAATTGACCGAAATGCTTATGGAGACTGAAACTGTAGATTCCTTAGAGTTTCAAGAGTTATTAATTCGTCATCAAGTAAAAGTTGCAGAATACGCTTAATAAAAAATTAGAAAATTCTTTTATTGGTAAGCAAAAAGCTTTAATTGAGTCACTAAATAAGCAACCATTAATTATCGTAATTAGACTAGATAACGATTTTTTTGATATTCCGGAAAAAAAGAAATTGCTTTTTGCAAATCTTAGGCATCTATCTGAATATGGAATAAGACATATTGAAATTGGATGGGATTCCAATATTAAATGGGTTCAACTAATTTCAGAAATTCAGTCAAATTTTGCAGAGATTCATATTGGGGCAGCTTCTATTACCTGCGCTAAAGCTTTCAATTCCATTTTAAAATCAGACCTACAATATTCAATGAGTCCTTTTTTTGATAAAGATTTACAGCAAAAAGCAAAAAAATATAATCAATTACTAATACCAGGCATATCTAATACTCAAGATTTAAAAGAAGCAATTGAAATGGGATATACAATAATAAAAATTTTTCCTGCTTCAAAATTAGGAATTGGCTTCTTAAATAACATAAAAGAGCTTTATAGAGAAAATCTTTTCCTAATTGGCGCAGGAGGCCTTCAAAGTAAAGATTTAAACAAATTACTAACCAATGGGTATAACGCAATAGCACTTGGGAGAGGTTTAATAGATCAAAGAATTGATCAAATAATATATAGCTGGCTTAAAAAATATAGACAGTAAAGTTATAATTTAATTTATTTGTTAAATATATAATTAGTAATCACAACATTGTCCATTTTGTCTTAATAAATGATCCGCAAGTACAAGCGCTACCATTGCTTCTACCATGGGGACCGCTCTTGGTAAAACACAAGGATCATGTCTACCTGTTGCCTTAAGAGTTGTTGCATTTCCATCTTCATCGATAGTTTTTTGACTTTTTCTGATAGTTGCTGTTGGTTTAAATCCAACTCTAATAACAATATCTTCTCCATTAGAAATACCGCCTTGAATGCCTCCTGAATTATTAGTAGCTGTTTTCAGTTGATCAGAGTTGGAGGGTAAAAATGGATCATTGTGTTCACTTCCTTTTAGATAAGTCCCTCCAAAACCAGAACCCACTTCAAAGCCTTTAGTCGCTGGCAATGACATTAGTGCTTTTGCCAAGTCAGCTTCCAACTTATCAAAAACAGGCATCCCAAGCCCTACAGGGGGATTGCGAACAACACACTCAATAACCCCTCCGCATGAATCTCCCTCTTTCCCAAAGGCTTCTACTCTCTCAATCATTAAATTGGCACTTTCTTGATTTGGGCATCGAACAATATTTGCCTCAATATCATTAAAGGTAATTTGACTGGTATCAATATCAGCCTCAATATCATGAATTCTTTTCACCCAGGCAAGAATTTCTGTATTGGAAGATTTTAAGAGAAGTTGCTTAGCTACTGATCCTGCCGCAACCCTTCCAATTGTTTCTCTAGCGGATGCTCTCCCTCCTCCGCTTTGTGCCTGTATTCCATATTTCTTGTGATATGTAGCATCTGCATGAGAGGGCCTAAAAGTTTTTTTGATTTCCGCATAATCATTTGGTCGTTGATCTTTATTTCGAACAAGCATGGCAATAGGGGTTCCTAATGTCTTATTCCCTAAAAGACCGCTAAGAATCTCAATCTCATCACTTTCATTTCTTGGGGTAGTAATTTTGCTCTGTCCCGGTCTTCTGCGATTTAAATCTTTTTGTATTTGACGAAGATCAAGCTCCAATCGAGGAGGGCAACCATCAATAATTACACCAACTCCTCCACCGTGGGATTCTCCGAAGGTGCTTATACAAAAAAGTTTGCCGAAACTACTTCCCATAAATAAACCTATCTTTAAGATCGTAATCAATACTTACTAAAAAATAAACTAATCAATAGTTCAATAAATTAATAATAAAAAAGCAAACAAAAAAAGCCCTCTAAAAGAGGGCTTTTTTAAAATCAAGTCAAAGACTTAACCAATTGCAGGTGCTTGTAGAGCTACAGAAGTAGACTCAGCTGATGCTAGGTCAAGTGGGAAGTTGTGAGCATTGCGCTCATGCATTACTTCCATCCCAAGGTTTGCACGGTTAAGTACGTCACCCCAGGTTGGTACAACCTTGCCTGACGCATCAACTACAGACTGATTGAAGTTGAAACCATTCAAGTTAAATGCCATGGTGCAAATGCCCATAGATGTCAACCAAACACAAATCACAGGCCATGAAGCCAAGAAGAAGTGAAGGCTGCGGCTGTTGTTGAAGCTTGCATATTGGAAGATCAAACGACCGAAGTAGCCATGAGCTGCAACGATGTTATAAGTCTCTTCTTCTTGTCCAAACTTGTAACCGTAGTTTTGTGAATCAAGTCCTGTGGTCTCACGGATTAGTGATGAAGTAACCAAGGAACCATGCATTGCAGAGAACAAAGCACCACCGAACATACCTGCTACACCAAGCATGTGAAATGGATGCATCAAGATGTTGTGCTCAGCCTGGAAAACGAACATGAAGTTGAATGTTCCAGAAATTCCTAGAGGCATACCATCAGAGAATGAACCCTGACCGAATGGGTATACAAGAAACACAGCGAAAGCTGCTGATACAGGAGCTGAATAAGCAACACAGATCCATGGGCGCATACCTAAACGATATGAAAGCTCCCACTGACGTCCCATGTATGCACAGATACCAATAAGGAAGTGGAAGATTACAAGCTGGTAAGGGCCTCCGTTATATAGCCACTCATCAAGAGTTGCTGCTTCCCAGATTGGGTAGAAGTGAAGACCAATAGCATTACTTGAAGGAACAACAGCACCAGAAATGATGTTGTTTCCGTACATGAATGAACCAGCTACTGGCTCACGAATACCATCTATATCAACTGGAGGAGCAGCGATAAATGCAATGATAAAACATATTGTTGCCGCAAGAAGGCAAGGGACCATCAAAACACCAAACCAACCTACATAAATGCGGTTGTTGGTGGAAGTAACCCACTCACAGAATTGTGGCCAACCTTTGAGCAACGAAGAACGCTGCTGCTGAATGGTGGTCATGAGGACGAATGTATATGTCCCAAAGGGACGAATAAATAAGAGCAGAATTATACTGCCAGTTTTGATAATAAAGCAGAATGATCCCTTTCGTGGTGTTTATGTTGGACTACTTATTAAGACAATGTGCGACTGAGAGCACATACGGGCTTAATATTCTCTTAAGAATTTTGAAGAGGCCCGAAAGTGGTTCTAATTAAATGGCTTATAGATGGCCATAGACTTGAGGAGAGAGTCCCCTTGTCTGACGCAAGACACAGAAAGTACGAATTGGAGACACAAGGGGCAACTGTTTATTGGAGCGAGAGAACTAATCATTTTTGAACCAAATCAAATAATGCCTTTTTCCATTCACTTTTAAATTCCCAAACTTCCCTCTTCGTCAAGCTCATAGCAATATTTTTCTCCATATAAGCAGCCTCATTAATAAATACAGGTCTAAATGTCTCCTTTTCTTCAAATTTGATAGTTTTCCCATCAGGCATTAAAAACAACTCATCATTTATATTCAAGGGATGCCAATCCTTTGATTGCCGTAATGGATGTACATAACCATTAATAAAGCCTTTATAATCCCTTGGAAAATCTATACTTTTAATGTGTCTATGAACAATTAATTTATCCGGAAAAAATACATTATTATTTTCAACTAATTTAATTTGTTCTAAACAAGACTCTAGAACTAATTTTGTCTGTGAAATAATCCTTGAATTAAACAAACCTTGACCCACTGGTCCTATTTCAATAACGAGTCCGCATTTCCATGCTTCTACTAAAAACCCTGTTTGAGCATGATCTGACTCGTGAAGATAAATTGGAAGTCCAAGTTTACTCTGAACAAGAGAAGCCAAAGCTAAATCACTTGCCCTTCTACCGTAAACAACCAAACAACTACCCATAGAAGAAGTTGTGGTATGAAAATCAAGTGCAATATGGCAGGGCTTTTCTCCACTCACTCCATAAATTTGAAATAAATCTGCAGCTCTTCTTATCTCAAAATTTGAATGATTAGTTTTTGAAAATAACTCTTTGATAAAGCTGCGGTTCAAATCACTATGGATATATCTTTTAGCAGACTTATAAGCCTTAGGATTTCCAATTACTTTATGAGTTGCAATGCCATAAGTATTTATTAAAACTGCTGATTTCTCCCATTGTTCGAAAAGCCAGATAGGATTTATTTCATTACCATGTGTGCCAGCCACTAACAGCACCTGGATCTCAGACATAAAAACTAATTAAATAACACAAAATAATCTTAAAAGAATTTCATGGCGACACCACCAATACTTGTAAAAACAGCGAAGTGGATATGGAGTTTCCAATGGAAGCTTCTGATGAATGGGCTTGGTCCCTCTGATAAAAACGGTAATTACAAAAGACCAGCCAACAAGCAAAGCAAAATAATTATCCCTAGCAAAGAAGATTTAAAAGAAAGAGATATTGATCAATATCCATGTTTAATTGTTGGTAAAAGTTGTCCCTGGGCTCATCGCGTATGGATGGTTTATAAAATGAAAGGTCTAAAAAACTCAATCAATCTTCATATAGCTCAGGTTGACAATGAAAATGGTAGGTGGATTTTCAATCCTCCTTTAAAAGGGTCCAGAACGCTTATGGAGGTTTACCGTAGTTTCGGAAATAACAAGGTTAAAAGAGCAACTGTACCAATATTTTTTGATCCAGGAAAAGAAGCCAATTCAAAACCAAGATTAATAAATAATGAAAGCGCTCAAATATTAGAAATACTGGATAGTTGGCCTTTATCTAATGAAAGTTTTGAACTAAATCCAAAGTATTATCACGAAGAAATAGCGAAATGGCAAGAATTAATTCAAGAAAATATTAATAATGGAGTTTATAAATGTGGCTTTGCAAGGAATCAAACTGCTTACGAAAATGCATCCAAAGATTTATTCTCAAGCCTAAACATTATTGAAGAAAGCCTTCATTTAAAAGGACCTTGGCTCTGTGGTAAAGATTTAACAATTGCTGATATAAGACTTTTCCCTACTCTGATCAGATGGGAATCTATTTATGAACCTCTATTCAAGTGCAGCAAGAGACCAATTCAATCATTTCCAAATATAATTAAATGGAGAAAAACGATTTTTAATTTATATAATATTAAAGAAACATGTGATGCTGATGCCTGGAGAAAAGATTATTTCGGAGCTTTGTTTCCATTAAATCCAAGTAGTATTATTCCAAAAGGTGAAAGTATAAGCAAAATAGTAAATCAGTAATCATCAAAAATGAAACAAGCAAATTCCTACTTTCAATCTTCTAATTCAATTAAAGGAGTCTATGGTGACTTCATAGTAACTTCTAATGATAAAAAAGAAGTTCTCTTTTACCGCTTATCAATTCTTTTCTGCGGCTTATTCTTTTCAATAGGAATAGCTCAATGGATCACTAATGGATCTCATCAAATATGGATTTGGATACTTGGCATGTCAATCAGTATGGGTTTAAGCCTTAAGTGGATACATATATATTTAAGACCTTTACATCAAACATTAACAATTTTTTGGTTAACTGGTTGTATTGGCTTTGCAATACTTGCCTATCACTTTGGATTAACAAATATAATCTATGGTCTTAGAGAAAATCCAAAATCTATATTACTTATTGGCCCACTTTTTGCTGCTTTAACAGGAATTGGTTTCAAAGAGTTTTTTTGTTTTAGGAGAATTGAAGCAATAGGGATAACGATTTTTATTCCTATTGCTTTAATTGGATATTTAACTGAATTAGCTAATGAAAGATTTACTTTTGCAATGTTAGTGGTGTCATCCTTACTTTTACTACTAATGGGAATAAGGAAATTCAACCTACCAGCAGAAGCAGATATAGGAGATAAGAGCGTTTTTGATTTTTTAGAAAGCCAAAGGAAGCTAGAAACATCTGAGAGTTGAATAAATCGACCAATTATTTCAAGGTGGAAACAACAAAAGATGACTTTTGGAGGTACATAAGTCAGGAAATGGTGAGGAAATCCAACCAAATTCTCAAACCACGTGCAATTTCCCTCCGTCATAATTATCTTGTTATTAGTCAAAAGATCCTGCTCTTACAAGACGCTATGAAAACCATTGACGAGCATATTCAGAAGGATGAATCTGAGATTCAAGCAGCAAAAGCTCAGGGCAATGAATCTAAGCTCCATCACTTAGAAGATGAACTTAATTCTCTTAAGGAATATAAGGAACATCATCCTGAAGACAAACATGATCCAAATGCACTTGAACTTTTCTGTGATGCAAATCCAGATGAACCAGAGTGTTTGGTATACGACGATTAAATTATCAAACAAAAAAGGGAGCAGATTTAACTACTCCCTTTTTTAATGCTCTTAATTAATAGTCCATATTAAAATCTGAAGGACTACCAACTAAAGAACATACAACTGCTTCCTCATTCTTCATTTTGCGAATTTCAGCAATTGGACGACCCATTCTTTCTAGGACTTTAATTTCCTGATTAGTCTGACAACGAGCAATAATTTTTCCTTGCCCATCAAAGCAGCTGTAGAAGTTCATAATTAAATAGATTCTCTTTATTTATGACCAACAATTTCATTCTGCACAAGTGCTTCTATTACACTCATAACAATTAATTAATACCCAAGTTCATTCCAGACAGAGAGCAATAATTTATCTAATCCTATCTTCATAGCTGCAGATATTATAAAAATTTTCTTTTCTATCAATTGCTCCAAATCTAATAAAAGTTGATTCAATTCATTTTCATTTAAAAGCTCTTTTTTATTTAAGACCAAAAGCCTAGGGCGAGAAATCAACCCATGGCCATAAGATGTTAATTCCTTCTCTATGATCCTTATATCCTTTAATGGATCTGGAGAACCTGCATCAACTAGATGTATTAAAAGCTTTGTCCTTTGAATATGCCGCAAGAAATCATGTCCCAAACCTATTCCTTTTGATGCTCCAGAAATCAAACCAGGAATATCTGCAAAAACTGTTCCATCGCCAGATGGTCTTCTAACCACTCCTAGATTGGGAATTAAAGTTGTAAAAGGATAATCAGCAATTTTCGGTCTTGCTGATGATAAAACAGAAATTAAAGTGCTTTTTCCTGCATTTGGTAAACCAATAATTCCAACTTCTGCCAATAATTTCAATTCTAATTGTAAAGACCATTCCTCTCCTTCTGTACCTTCTGTAAATTTTTCAGGAGCTCTATTGCTATTAGATAAATAGCGAGCATTTCCGAATCCTCCTTTCCCTCCAAAAGCAACAACAAGTTGCTCTCCTTTAGAAGTTAAATCACCAAGAATAATTTTTGTCGATAAATCTCTAATCTCCGTTCCACACGGAACCTTAAGTATGGTGTCCTTTCCTGAGGCTCCAGTGCATTTATTTGGCCCACCTCTAAAACCATTCTCTGCAGAAATTAATTTCTGAAATTTAAAATCCAAAAGGGTTTGTAAATTATCATCTGCTTCCAAAATGACATTACCTCCTTGGCCTCCATCTCCACCTGAAGGACCTCCTGCTGGAACATATTTTTCTCTTCGAAAGGCAGAAATTCCATCGCCACCCGAACCTGCTTTAACAGCAATAAGAGCCTGATCAATAAATTGCACTTAGGGATATTAAATCGTCCTTACTCTTATATTAATTCTTATGATAAATGATTGCTAAATAAAAAAGTAAAATCACTTTTTATTATTTTCTTAAACTTTTATTAATTAGCAATCCAAATTACAGTACAACCTAACCCGCCATCATAAGGCTCTGCATCAATGACCTTATCGATATAAGGAAGGGTTTTGAACCATTCCCTCAAACCTTTTTTCAATTTTCCAGAACCAATGCCATGAATAATCCACAAAGCACCACTACAATTTCTAAGTTTTTCTTCAATTACTCCCTCAGCTTCATGTACTCGTAAACCTCTTACATCCACTGTGCTCTTTTTAGTTCGAACAGTAGAAAAGTTCTTCTTAATCTGAGAAGAATTGATCTTAACTACCTGACTTACTTGAACTTTCTTTCCATCAAGACTCTCGACCTCAGTTAAATCAACTGTGCTGCGAAAGACTCCACACAAGACTGTTAATTGCATACCATCATCTGAAAAAGATATTATTTCTCCTGCCTTACCAATGGAAGTCAATCTAACTTTCTCACCAATGATTGGTTTCCATAATTGATTAAGTTCATTTTTTCTATTATTTCGATAACCCTTTTCCATTTGACGTAATCGTTGGCCAGCAAGCCTTGCGGTTTCACCGCTGGCATTTTGATCTCGCAAACGCTTAATTAAATGACGAACTTCTTTTTGTCCGTCTCTGATTGATGATTCTAATTTTATCCTTCCTTTTTCCTTAAACTCATCAGTTTGTTGACGTTGTTTCTGCCATCCTTGAAGCAATTCTTCGTGAAGCAATTCAGTTCTAGCTAATAAAACAGCAGCATCTTCAGCCGCTGACTGTTGACGTTCTCTTTGTTCTTCTAATCCTCTAATTACTTGATTAACATTCTCAACACCTTTTGGGTTTATCAATTTTTGGGCACTATTAATAACTTCTATATCTAGACCAAGTCTTTGAGAAATTTCTAATGCATTGCTCCTACCAGGGATACCCCATTGCAAATGAAAAGTTGGCTGAATAGTTACGCTATCAAAAGCAACTGATGCGTTTTCAAATCTTGAGTCATTATATTTCAATGCTTTTAGCTCTCCAAAATGAGTTGTTGCAATTGTTAGTCGTGCTCTATCAGCCATTGTCTTTAAAAGAGCAATAGCCAATGCAGTCCCTTCCGAAGGGTCAGTCCCAGCGCCTACCTCATCTAAAAGGACAAGAGATGTGCCAGGGGAATCTGATATGGCGGTAAGGATTCGACTTATACGAAGTATATGTCCACTAAATGTAGATAAATTCTGTTGCAATGATTGTTCATCTCCGATATCAGCCAAAATATTTTCACACCATGGCATTCTTGGATGGCCCGTACATGGCAAAAGCAACCCTATTTTTGCCATCAAGACTGCTAGTCCAATACTTTTCAAAGCAACTGTTTTTCCCCCAGTATTAGGACCTGTGATAGCTACAACTTTCAGATCAGATGAGACATCAAAGCTTATAGGAACAACTTTATGTTTTTTATCATGAAAATAATTCCAGACTAGTAATGGATGACGAAAATTCTTGATATCAAATGGAGAATTTGGTTCATCCTCAAGAATGGGGGGGACGCCATTAAACCATTTTGAATAACGTGCTCTTGCTAAAGAAAATTCAATCTTTAGAAGGACCTCACTTGAAAATTCTATTGAATTAGCACTTTTCCCAACTTCCTTACTCCAATTAGTTAAAAGCCTCCTCTCTTCATTTAAGATTTCCGAACCTATTTCAGTTAAACGATTTCCGATTGATATAACAGCTTGAGGTTCAACATAAGTAGTATTTCCAGAAGCGGAACTATCATGAACCATTCCCTTGACCTGATCAGCAGTTCCTGATTTGAATGCCAGCACAGGACGACCGTATCGCTCAGAGATAACATTATCCTGCAGCAATGGATAAAATCTCCTAATTATATCTTGAAGAATATCTCTTCTCTGTAGTCGTAAGGCATGCCAATGACGACGCAAATCAGACAATTGAGTACTCGCTCGATCAGCAATCCGACCTCCCTCATCCAGTCCATATTCCAGCAGTTTTTGTAAGTCAGGTAAAGTTGCTAAGCCTTCCAGCAAAAAAGAAAGTTTTGGGCGAGTATCTTGATCAAATATTAGTTTTCGTAATTTCCTGGCTGCTCTTAATGTTTCTGCTACTTTCAACAGGTCTTCACCAGAGGAAACTCCTCCTCTAGAGCATACAAAAAGAATATTTTGCAAGTCATGAACACCTTTGAAACTTATTCCACTATCAATGGAAACATCTAAAGAACCAATTTCCAATGTTTGACATAATTGATCTTGGCTTAAATGTTTATTGGATGGCAAATCAAACTTTTTACATCTTCTACGACCCTGTTCAGTTTCGGCAAAAGTAGACAAATGACTGCAAACGGTTGACCACTCCAATAGCTCCAATGTCTCTAAAGAAATTTCTAAATTATCAGAATTATTCAACTGTGTTTCAAATGAATCCATACGACTACTATTATTGTCTATTGATTAGTTGGTATTCCAGTTGATGGATGATAAAGCATTTCCAACCAATTACCTTCCGTATCTCTCAAATAAAAAGAAGAAGTTCCATCACGATGATCATGTAAAGAACCCACCTTGATACCTTGTTTCTTTAAAGACTTGTGTATTGCCTCTATTTGCTCTCTATCAGTAAAATGAAATGCAAAATGAGGGCCAGCAGCCTTATAGCCAGGACCTAGCAAAGCGAGGCCATCCCTGCTCTCAACAGCCTCCAGATAACACCAATCAGGATCATCCCAGACAAGTTTCATCCCTAAGCCCAAATAAAAACATTTTGCACGGTCCACGTCACCTACCCTTATCGCTACATGACCAAGACGACGGACACTCTCAGTATTTTTTTCGGATTGGTTCTCAATCATTAGCTCTGACTCAAAAAAGCAAAAATCAAAAGTTTTAATTAATTTTATTCTTGTTGTAACCACTCTGCGGCATCGCATGCATGATATGTCAGTATCAAATTGGCTCCAGCCCTTTTGAAACTTAATAAAGTCTCTAATACAATAGCTTTTTCATCAATCCAACCTTTTTGAGCCGCAGCTTTAACCATTGAGTATTCTCCACTTACGTTATAAGCAGCAATAGGCAATTCGGATTCTTCTCTTAGTCGATAAATAATATCCAAATAAGCTAACCCTGGCTTAACCATTAAGATATCTGATCCTTCTTGCTCATCTAATTGAGCTTCAGTTATTGCCTCTCTAGAATTAGCCGGGTCCATTTGGTAAGTATTTTTATTTTTAGGAATTGGTTTATTCGATAAAGATCTAGGAGCTGAATCTAGAGCCTCTCTAAATGGTCCGTAATAAGCAGACGAATATTTTGCTGTATAGCTAATTATTCCAACATGTTCAAAACCTTCATCATCTAATGCCTCTCTAATAGCTCCAACTCTTCCATCCATCATGTCACTAGGTCCGATCAAATCCGCCCCAGATTGGGCCTGAACAACTGCTTGCCGACACAACAAATTAACAGTCTCATCATTCAAAATTATTCCTTCTTTGCTAACAATTCCATCATGACCATCACAAGAATAAGGATCTAAAGCAACATCAGTCATTACAGACATTTCTGGTATCTCCTTTTTCAGTCTTGCTATAACCCTTGGGATCAAACCGTTCTCGTTAAAACATTCAGATCCATCTTCTGTTTTTTGCACATCAGGTACTTTCGGGAAAAGAACAACACATCTAATACCTAAATTCCAAGCTCGTTTAACTTCCTCAACCAAACCATCAATTGACCAACGATATGAACCTGGCATCGCAGCTATTTCCTGAATTTCTGAACTATCGTGTACAAAAAGTGGATATATAAAATCTGAAGCCGAAACAACATTCTCTCTAACCATTTCCCTTAAGGAACTTGTTCTGCGGAGGCGACGTGGCCGATAAGTGAGATCCATATAGACAAAAAAGATAAATTAACTTTACTTCTTTTTATGTGCGCGCTTCATCAAACCAGTTTGATCGAGGTTCATCCATTCGAAGATCTCTAAGTTCTTCAAAAAGTTCTAGCTCTTTACTAGACCATTGACTGGGTACTTGTAATTTTAGATTAAAAAATAAATCTCCAGAACCATCTGAATCTGGCCATCCTTTGCCTTTTAATTTCAACTTTTGTCCTGGTGACGTACCAGGTGGAATTAATAAATATGTTTTGCCTTCAGGTGTAATGACAGAAACATTGGCTCCTAAAGCCAATTCATCTATAGCTACAGGTAGAACTGCGAAGATATTTCTACCTTCTACTTTCCAAATAGGATGAGACTTAACATTAATTAAAAGAAATAAATCTCCTCTCTTTCCACTCCCAGTTTGAATATTACCTTTATTCTTAACCCGAATTTTTAACCCAGATTTAACTCCTTTAGGGATTGTGATATCAATTCTTTCATTATTGACTAGAAGACTCTTTTTTACTCCATTAAAAGCTTCTGAAAAAGTAATTTTCAAATTAAACTCTGCATCTAGATTTAAATTCTTATTTGAATCTTTCCATGACTGAACATACTGTTCTGAAGAAAATCTAGAAAAAACATCTTGACCCACGCCCTTAAATTTTCCTAAGAAATCTTTTACAAATTCATCAAAATTTTTATAGCTTTGAAACCCAGCATCAAAACCCTCTCTTGAAAAATCTCTTGAATTTAATCCTTTTAATTTAGCCCAGTAATTAGCGTATTCTTCATAGATCTTTTTTTTCTCTGGATCAGACAAAACCTCATAAGCTTCATTAATTTCTTTAAAATTTGCTTCTGAATTATTTTCTGAGGGATTTAAATCTGGATGAAATTCCCGCGCAAGTTTTCTAAATGCAAACTTGATTTCCTTCTTCGTGGCATTTTTAGAAACACCAAGAATTTTGAAATAATCCTTAAAACCTTCCATCCCCATTCATTCAACAAGAAGTCACTAGGCTAAAGACAACCTAATAAGTCAATCTAATTTTAATCCAAGTATTTAAAAGTAAAAAAGCCAAGCATAATCGAACCTTGAAGATATAGGCTTATTAAAGTTAAATCAATCAAGGAGAGGCTATTGGCGTTAATTAATGGCTTTCACCTGAAAAATATTAGAGGTGATGTCTTAGGAGGCCTGACAGCAGCTGTAGTAGCGCTTCCTCTCGCTCTAGCATTTGGTAATGCTGCATTAGGCCCTGGCGGTGCAATATATGGGCTATATGGAGCTGTAGTGGTTGGGTTCCTTGCTGCTTTATTTGGCGGCACACCCGCTCAAGTAAGCGGTCCAACTGGACCAATGAGCGTCACAGTTGCTGGAGTAGTTGCCAGTCTTGCTTCAGTTGGGATCCCTAGAGATTTATCTGCAGGAGAGATTTTGCCCCTTGTGATGGCGGCTGTTGTTATTGGTGGGTTATTTCAAATCTTATTTGGCCTATTAAGACTTGGGAAATACATCACACTGGTTCCCTATTCAGTAGTCTCAGGATTTATGTCTGGAATTGGGGTAATTATCATTACTCTCCAAATCGGACCTCTCCTAGGAATAACAACCAGAGGAGGCGTTTTAGAGTCTCTTTCTACACTCTTTAATAATTTCGAACCAAGCGGAGCAGCTATAGCAGTTGCCATAATGACTCTATCAATAGTATTCCTTACTCCACGACGGATAAGCCAATGGATACCTTCACCTCTTTTAGCATTATTAATTGTTACCCCTTTATCAATAATTCTTTTTGGTGATAACGGCCTAGATCGAATAGGAGCAATCCCAGAAGGTGGTCTATCAATAAGTCTGCCTGACCCAAGCTTTAATAATTTTTTCCCTATAATTCTTAAAGCTGGATTAGTGCTAGCAGTTCTAGGTGCTATTGATTCTCTTCTCACATCTTTAGTTGCCGACAATATATCTCAAACTAGACATAATTCTGACCGTGAATTAATAGGACAAGGAATAGGCAATGCGATAGCCGGTATTTTTACAGGTTTACCCGGTGCTGGAGCCACCATGAGGACAGTAATCAATGTCAAATCAGGTGGATCCACTCCTATTTCTGGGATGGTTCATTCATTAGTCCTATTAATAGTTTTAGTTGGCGCAGGGCCACTAGCCGCTCAGATACCTACTGCTCTTCTTGCAGGAATTCTCATCAAAGTTGGTTTAGACATCATTGATTGGGGATTTCTTTTAAGGGCTCATCGACTTTCACTGAAAACTGCAAGTGTGATGTATGGGGTCCTTTTAATGACTGTTTTCTGGGATTTGATTTGGGCAGTGCTTGTAGGAGTATTCATTGCAAATATGCTTACAATTGATTCCATTACAGAAACTCAATTAGAAGGGATGGAAGCAGACAACCCCTTAGATTCTTCTTCAAATATTAATCCTGCCAACGCACAATTACCTTCTGATGAGAAAGCCCTTTTAGATCGCTGTGCTGGAGAAGTAATGCTCTTCCGGTTAAAGGGACCTCTTAGTTTTGGAGCCGCAAAGGGAATTACAGAAAGGATGATGCTTATAAGAAATTATAAAGTCTTAATTCTTGATATAACTGATGTGCCAAGGCTGGGTGTAACTGCCACTTTGGCTATTGAGGATATGGTCCAAGAGGCATCTAAGAATTCAAGGAAAGCATATGTTGCAGGTGCAAATAGTAGAGTAAAAGAACGACTATCTAAATTTGGAGTGGTTGTTATTGGTTCCAGGAAAGAAGCTCTTACCGCTGCAATTAATGATATTAATATTTAACCATTTCTATCATTAATTTTGAATTAATTTAATGCTTAACTAACTAGCAATGTTTCATAATCTAGTAATACAAAATGCTTTAAGCCCTCCAATACTTTTTTTCTTTTTGGGGGCAATAGCATATGCTTTACGCTCTGATTTTGAGATTCCAGCTCCACTACCGAAGTTATTTTCACTATATTTATTACTGGCAATAGGGTTTAAAGGAGGCATTGAACTAAGTAAAAGTGGTTTTGGCCAACCAGTACTTGAAACTGTGCTGGCTGCAATATTAATGTCTCTATTTATTCCACTAATTTGTTTTTTTATACTCAGGATTAAATTTGATGTTTATAATTCAGCTGCAATATCTGCAGCATATGGATCTATAAGTGCAGTTACATTTATAACAGCTGAAAGTTTTCTTGAAAGTCAAAATATACCTTTTGATGGTTTCATGGTTGCAGCTTTAGCATTGATGGAGTCACCAGCAATCATAATTGGTCTTCTTCTTGTTAAATATGGAGCTACTCAAGATAAACCTAAGAAAAGAATAATGAAATGGGGAGCGATTCTTCATGAATCAATGCTTAATGGATCAGTCTATTTATTACTTGGAAGCCTGCTTATTGGTTTCTTAACTGCAACTTTTGATCCCTCCGACATACAAAAAATGGAACCATTTACTGGGGAATTATTTTATGGGGCTGAGTGTTTCTTTCTACTAGACATGGGAATAGTAGCTGCTCAAAGACTTGCAAGGCTTAATAAAACAGGGGCTTTTCTCATTATGTTTTCTATAATTATGCCTATCTTTAATGCAGTATTAGGCTCATTAGTAGCTAGACTTTTAAATTTAGAACCAGGAAATGCACTTTTATTTGTTGTACTATGTGCAAGTGCATCTTATTTGGCTGTTCCAACTGCAATGAGGATGACAGTACCAGAAGCCAGACCAAGTTATTACATTTCAACAACTCTTGGGCTAACCTTCCCCTTTAATATCATCATTGGAATACCTGTTTACATGAGCTTAGTCAACAAAATGATCCCTCAACTTAGTTAAAATAATTTCATGAAAAGATTAGATTTGATTTTCAGTGAAAGAGAATTGGATAATGTTCTCTCAGTATTAGAAAAAGCAGAAGTCCCTGGTTACACTATTTTGAAACATGCAACTGGCAGAGGACCAGAGAGAATTGTTTCAGAAGATATGGAATTTACTGGATTTGGTGCAAATGCTCATGTAATTATTTTCTGTGAACAAGAAATAATTGACAAGATTAAAGAGAGTATAAAATCAGTTCTTAGTTATTACGGGGGGGTTGCATTTCTTTCTGAAGCGACCCCACTATAAAAATTAATATTTATTATTTATGCATGTACCCAATCAACTCGAATTGATTTACGGCTATTTAGGAACCTATCTATTGCCATTGCAGCAATACAACCATCAGAAGCTGCCACTACAGCCTGTTTAAAAGGAGTATTTCTAATATCACCGATTGCCCAAACTCCTTCAACTGTTGTAGACATAAAATCATCAACTAAAACTCCTCCATCTTCTTTAAATGCAACTTGATCGCCCAAGAAATCTGTAATTGGTTTAGAACCACTCATATAGACAAACACGCCATCCAAACGTAAATCTTCTTGCGTTTCACTAGCACGACTTTTGAGCTTAATACCAGTCACCCCGGATTCATTACCTTCTATCAGCATTAATCTTGTTTTACTCCAATGATTAACGTTTGATTTCGCCAATAGATCTTGTGCATGAGCATCATCTGGCTTTGGATCATTAGTTGTAATCCAATGAACTTTTGAAGCAAATTTGGTCAAAACATTTGCTTCTTCAATTGCCTCTTTATTAATGCCCACAACTGCAACTTCGCGATTTCTATAAAAAGCACCATCACATGTTGCGCAATAACTCACTCCTTTACCAAGAAACTCAGCCTCGCCTTTGAATGATGCTGGCCTTCCCATTGCTCCACTAGCAACAACTAGAGCTTTCGCTTTAAAGGTACCCTCCGGTGTATAAACAGTTTTCAAATCCCCACTAGAATCAATACCAAAAACCTGAGCTCTTCGATAATCTGATCCATATTGAATTGCTTGATCTCTCATTAATTTCAATAAGGCTTCTCCACTCATCTCACTCGAAACACCAGGATAATTAGCAATTTGATGGGTTATTGCTAATGCACCTACATCTGGGTTTTTATCCAGAATGACTGTTTTCAAATCTGCTCTAGAGGTGTACAGGGCACAACTGCAACCAGCAGGTCCACCGCCAACTATTACAACATCAGTTTCAATGGTTTCCACTGGAAGATTCTCTTAGTAGTTTTTTATCTCTTTCGAGAAGAAAAGTTTTGATTTGAGTTGGAGTAAAAGATTAGCCTTTCAGTCCAAGTGAAATCAAATTCGTTTAATCCAACTGTAGTTAAGATTGTGTCAATTTTCGATGGACCTAACAAGCTTCTATATAGATTTACTTGATAAAGAGTAAATCTGCCTAGATCGAAGTCCAAATCCCAAAGATAAATACATATAAATCCAATGACTAAAATAATTTAACCTTTCAGAGTCTATTCGAATTTCGTTCAAGAAAATGGTTTTGGCCTTTTTTTACGGGAGCCTTTATAGGGCTTGGGTATTCGACAACGAAGAATATCTTGCTATCAACCATTGATACAAACCCCTCAAATCAAGAAAACCTGAATCAATCTTTGTATAAAGAACAATCCATCATTTTTAAAAATCCTCCTTCTATAAGGAAGGAAGAGAAAATCTCCCACAGAGAGAGCAGACTCAATATTGACAATAAAACACCCCTCAATCAGTTAATAAAAAATAGAAATAACTCACCTACGAAAGTATTAAAAGTCCCAAAAAAAATTAATATCATTATTTCAGATAATTCTTATCTAAGTTTCACCATAGAATTTTCTAAAAAAATAAACAATATGAACCAATCAGCTTACAAAAAAAATCTTGCATTTTTTCAAGCACAAGATGTTGATAGCCTTCTGAAAAATCTTGACAAACCAAAAGTTACTAAATCTCTTAGAGTAAAAGCTGACTAAATAGATTCTTGAGCGATTCAGAAACCTTGCTTAAAGCCACACTGAATAGGGTGGCAGCTCGAATAGGAAAAACAATAATCCATTCCGCTGAAGAATTGGCGGATATAGCTGAAGATGCACCTCGCAGAATCAAAGAAGAATGGAGCCAATTTAAAGATGAAGTAATCGAAGAATCGATACGTATAGAAAAAGCCTCAAAAACAACTCGACCAAAAGATGAAGAAAAGACTAAGAAAAATCCATCACATGAAGATCTAATTCAAAGAAAAATTGACAACCTTAGATCAAAAGTTATGAACTTCAATCGCAATATTGAGGAGAAAAATTGAAGCTTATACTTTCCCAATTACTAAAAACAGGAAGGGCATTAAGAATCTGGATAACACTAATATCTCTTTTATTTTTTCTTTGGATTGACTCTAGACAGTGGACTTACCTTTGGAGATACAGTAAGGAAAAAAAAGAATTAAGGCAAAGGATAAGAGCCAAATGGCTTACAAAAGAATTAGTAAATTTAGGATCAGCTTTTATCAAATTAGGCCAACTATTATCTGCAAGGGCAGACGTAATTCCTTCTTCATGGGTCAATGAACTTTCTTCTTTACAAGACGAAGTTCCTCCTTTTGCTTATAAGGATGTTGAAGAAGTTCTAACCAGCGAGCTTGGAGATTCTAAAAATAAGATTGAACGTATTGATAGAAATCCAATAGGTGCGGCATCTCTTGCTCAAGTACATAAAGCCACATTAACCAATCAGAAGGAAGTAGTACTAAAAATACAAAGACCAGGCCTAGAAAGTTTTTTTAGACTTGATTTGGAGGTCATGCAACAAGTTGCTAGATTGGTCAAAAAAAATAAAAGTTTAAGTCAAGGAAAAGATTGGGTGGGCATAGCAAAAGAATGCAAAAGAGTATTACTTAGAGAATTAGATTTTCGAATAGAAGCTCAATATGCAGCAAGATTTAAACAACAATTTTTAGATGATAAGAAAATACTAATACCAAGTGTTATTTGGGATTTGAGCACAAAAAAAGTTCTTTGTCTTGAATACATGCCAGGTATAAAAATTAATGATATAGAATCACTCAGAAAGAAAGATCTTGATACTTTATTAATAGCAAAAATAGGTGCCACAAGTTATTTAGAACAACTAGTCAAATACGGCTTCTTCCATGCAGATCCTCATCCTGGGAATCTAGCAGTATCAGAGGATGGTTCACTTATTTATTATGATTTTGGAATGATGGGTTTTGTTTCAGAACGCATTAGGGGAAGGTTAAGTGCAATGATAAAGGCTGCCGCATTATCAGACGTTAATGGATTAGTTAAAGAGTTACAGATTGCTGGTTTATTAGAGACAGATATTGAAATAGGTCCTGTAAGAAGATTAATAAGAGTTATGCTTAAGGAAGCTCTAACACCTCCTTTTAATGCTCAAATAATAGAAAAGCTTTCTGGAGATCTTTCTGAACTAGCCTATGGAAAATCATTTAGAATACCAATCGAGTTGATATTTGTTTTTAGAGCATTATCAACTTTTGAAGGTGTAGGTCGTAAACTTGATCCCAGTTTTAATTTAATAGCAATAGCAAAACCTTTTCTTTTACCTCTGATGACTTCAAACAATTCAAATTCAAATGATTTATTTAATGAGTTAGGCAGACAAGTTAGCGAAATAGGAAGTAAAGCAGTTGGCTTACCGAGAAGATTAGATGAAAATCTTGATAGATTAGAACAGGGAGATTTACAACTTCAAATACGCATGGGAGAGTCAGATAGACAATTACGTCGGATGATTAATGTTCAAAAAATACTTGCTAATTCTGTTCTATTAGGTTCTCTCTCAATTTCTTCTGCTTTACTAGCTTCAACCAATAAACCTTTTTTATTCTTAATACCCCTATTTTGTGCTTTCCCGATCGGCTTAAGTTGGATGAAATTACAATTTAAGATGAGAGGGGATAGTCGACTTGATAAAATTCAGGAAAAAAGAATTTAATTGATACTAAAAAAATTAATTTATCTGAAAAAATTAATTTATATGACTTCCTCTAGGTCCAAGTCCTACAAGGCCTGCATAAGTCGCTTGGCTCCCCAACTCATCTTCAATCCGAAGTAGTTGATTATATTTTGCGACCCTTTCACTTCGACTCAATGAACCTGTTTTAATTTGACCAGATCTAGTTGCAACAGCTAAGTCTGCAATTGTTGTATCCTCAGTTTCACCACTTCTATGACTAATAACAGTTGTATAACTTGATCTAGTGGCAAGATCTATAGCTTGAAGTGTTTCAGTTAAAGAGCCTATTTGATTAACCTTGATTAATATTGAATTTGCTATATTCCCATCAATTCCTTTCTGCAAACGAAGAGTATTAGTAACAAATAAATCATCCCCTACTAACTGAATCTTGTCACCTAACTTTCTAGTGAGTGAAGCCCATCCTTCCCAATCATCTTCAGCTAAACCATCCTCGATTGAAATAATTGGATAGGAATCAACCAATTGAGACAATTCTTCAACCATTTGTTCACTCGAATAAACATCTCCACCATAAGAATAATTTCCATTCTCATAAAACTCTGTACTCGCTACATCTAAAGCAAGAGAGATCTGTTCACCTGGTTTAAAACCCGCTTGCTCAATTGACTGTATTAAAAGATCACCAGCCGCTTTATTACTTTCAAGATTTGGAGCAAATCCTCCCTCGTCTCCAACAGATGTTGACAAACCCTTTTTAACTAATAATTCCTTTAAAACATGGAAGACTTCTGCTCCCATTCTTAAAGCTTCTCGAAAACTTTCAGCTCCATGTGGAACTAACATAAATTCCTGAAAAGCTAAATTATTTGCGGCATGAGCTCCTCCATTTATTACATTCATTAGTGGAACTGGCAAAAGAGAAGACATCGGTCCCCCCAAATATCTATATAAAGGCAATCCCAATCCATTAGCTGCTGCTCTTGCCGTAGCCATACTTACTGCAAGAATTGAATTCGCACCAAGATTAGATTTATTTTCTGTGTTATCGAGCTGTTTCATTACTGAATCAACAGTGGCTTGATCTACAGCCGAAAGTCCACAAAGAGCAGGCGCTATCTTTTCCTCTATATGATTAACAGCTTGAATGACACCTTTCCCTTTATATCGTGGACCTCCATCTCTCAGTTCATGTGCCTCATGAGCCCCTGTACTTGCTCCACTTGGAACGATTGAACGACCTATTGCTCCTCCTTCTAAGAACACCTCAGCTTCGACTGTTGGATTTCCGCGAGAATCCAAAACTTCTCGAGCCATTATTGTATCTATAACTAGTTCTAGAGAATCGGTCACTGATTTAAGGATGTTTTTTAGATCTTATGGACCACAATATTCCTATAAGTTGCTTAATTGTTAATCCAACTTGCTTTCCAAGACCTAAATAACGGAACTTGGAGAGCATAAGAATGAACATTTCTCCTAAAAAGTCTCAAAATGAATTCAACAGGAAAATGACCACTTTGAATCAAAACTCTTCAAGAATGGAAAGAAGTCTCACCTCAGATCCAGATTGCTTTAGCGATGAGGCATGGAATCTTTTATTAACTGCTGAGCAATCAGCCAGAAGATGGAGACATGAGAATTTAGACGTAGAGCATCTTATACAAGTCCTTTTTAGAAATAAAAAATTTCAAAGATTTACAAACCCTTTACCTATAAACCATCAGGAACTAAATGAAAACCTAGAGAATTTTCTCGCTGATTTGCCAATAAATAATCAACAAGATCTATTTATTGGCGAAGATTTGGAAAATCTACTTGAAAACGCAGAGAATTTTCGTTCTAGATGGGGATCAAACCTAATTGAAATTTCCCATATTCTTATTGCAATTGGTAGAGATCAACGCTTAGGTGAAAATCTTTTTCATCAAGCAGGCTTGCCAAGTGAAATTCTCGAAGGAGAACTCAGACGTCTCCCAGCACCAAAATCATTTAGAAAATCTAAAGATAGCCAAGTCCTGTCAATTAATGAGATTTCACAAATAAATTCCAAATCTTTAAGGTCAACTGAAGTTAAATCAAAAAACCTAGTTAAGCAACCGCAGACATCAATCACAAAAGAAAAAAGTAGTCTGGCAATCAAAAATGACGAAAGCATTCAGCGTCTCAATGAAAATGAGCTGCAGGAGCAAGAAAATTTCAATCAAAATGAACAGCCAAAAGCTTTAGAAGCCTATGGGAAAGATCTAACAGCTGCAGCTGCAGCTGGATCATTAGATCCTGTTATAGGAAGAGATCCTGAGATAAAAAGCATTATCAAAGTTTTATCTAGAAGAGGCAAAAATAATCCTGTATTAATTGGAGCCCCTGGTGTAGGGAAAACAGCAATTGCTGAATTATTAGCTCAAAGAATTGTACTCAACGAAGTTCCTGATTCATTAAAAGGTCTAAAACTTATTTCACTTGATATTGGAGCGTTAATCGCCGGGGCCAAGTTTCGTGGTCAATTCGAAGAGCGATTAAGATCATTACTTACAGAAATAAGCGAAAGCGAACCTGGGGGAATCTTATTCATTGATGAATTACATACAGTTGTAAGCAAAGAGAGGAGCAATTTAGATGCAGGAAGTTTATTGAAGCCATTATTAGCAAGTGGAGATTTACGTTGTATTGGAGCAACAACCCCTGAAAACTATCAACGCACTATCGAAAAAGACCAGGCATTAGATAGGCAATTTCAACAAGTTTTGATTAAAGAACCTAATTTAGATTTGAGTCTAGAAATTTTAAAAGGGCTAAAAGAGAGGTATGAATTCCATCATGGTGTAACTATTACAGATCAAGCTTTAATAACAGCAAACCTATTAGCTGATAGATATATAAGTGATAGATGTCTCCCTGATAAAGCTATTGATCTAATCGATGAAGCATCAGCTCAAGTCAAGATCGAGTCTTCGTCTATGCCACAACAAATAAAAGAAAAGGAGTCTCAAATTGATGAATTAACACAATTAATTATCAAGGCAGATAATAAATCTTCATTAGAAAATATACATATTCTTACAGAACAAAAGAAATTAGCTATTACAGAATTAACTAAAATAAAACAAAAATGGCAAGATGAACTTGACAAATTTGATGAGCTACAAGAATTGAATAAAAAGGATGAAGAATTAAAAGTTGAGATTATTGAAGCTGAAAGATCAGGATACCTTGAAGAAGCGGAAAGACTAGAATATGAGGAACTTTATAGAATAAAAGAAAGAAAAGAAATGATTGAAGAATATATTAAGAAAGATAATATACAAGGAAAAGCATTAATTAAAGAACAAGTAGAGTCAGAAGATATTGCTGATGTTGTATCTAGATGGACTGGTATCCCTGTTAATAAAGTTTTAGCCGGAGAGAGGCAAAAACTTTTAAATTTAGAAAAAGACTTGGAGAGAAAAGTTATTGGCCAATTTACTGCTGTTAAAGCAGTCTCAGCCGCAATTCGAAGAGCTAGGGCTGGCATGCAAGATATAAGAAGACCTATAGGATCTTTTTTATTTCTTGGACCAACAGGTGTTGGGAAAACAGAACTCGCTAAAACACTAGCCACTTCATTGTTTGATGAAGAAAACGCTCTTTTGAGACTTGACATGAGTGAATATATGGAAAGGAATGCGGTTTCAAGACTCTTAGGAGCTCCTCCTGGATATGTTGGATACGAAGAAGGGGGACAATTAACAGAAGCAATAAGAAGAAGGCCATATGCAGTTTTGCTACTGGATGAAATAGAGAAAGCTCATCCGGAAGTTTTCAATATCCTTTTACAAGTCTTAGATGATGGACGCCTAACTGATTCTCAAGGTCGAACAGTTGATTTTAGAAATACAGTAATTGTTATGACAAGTAACTTAGCCAGCAAAGCAATTTTAAATAATGCACTAAACGCAAAAAACAAAAATTCAGATCAAAATAAGCTGGCACAAGAATTAGATGAAACAATAAATGAAGCCCTAACAAAGCAATTCAGACCAGAATTCCTTAACAGAATTGATGAGGTAATAAGATTCAGACCACTTAAAATTGAAGATTTAGAACAAATCGTTCGTCTACAACTTAAGGAATTAAAAAAACTTCTTGCTCAACAACATTTAGAGCTACAGGTTGATGATCAAACCATTAAAACTCTTGCAAAGGAGGGGCATGAGCCTGAATATGGAGCCAGGCCACTTAGAAGAGTTATAAGAAGGAGACTAGAAAATCCTTTAGCAACACAAATTTTAGAAGAAGCCTTTCAAGGCGCAAAAACTATTAATGTAAAAACCTCCAATGATGGATCTGAAAAACTTCTTTTCTTAATAGGGAACTAATCAAACAAACATAAGTTAATATATATTTATCTTCTTTCCTGTCAAAAAGTAATCTCTACTAAATTCTCCCCCAAGTGACAAGCCCAACATCTAAAGATGACCAAGAGCAAATCATTACTACAGAGAAGGAGAAACAACCCTTAAAAAAAGGTTTTTTGCCTTCTACTATCGATGAATTAAAACTTGTTGTATGGCCCTCACGCCAACAGCTATTCAGTGAATCTGTTGCTGTGATTCTTATGGTCTCACTATCTGCAGTTTCAATAGCAGCTGTAAGTCGTTTTTATGGATGGGCTTCTACTCAGATATTCCGCTGAGCCCAAATAAACCAAATCATTCAACCACTCACAATTTTTACCAGTGACAGATCTTGAAACTAATCCAAATAATGAGTCAAAAGTAATTGATATTCCTGAGCCAAACGAAAAAGAACAGGACTATTCCTCAGGTCAGATACCAAAAACAACTATTGCTCGGTGGTATGCAATACAAGTTGCTTCAAGTTGCGAGAAGAAAGTAAAAGCAACACTCGAACAAAGAGCTATCACACTTGGGGTTAATAACAGAATTATAGAAATTGAAATACCCCAAACACCGGCAGTTAAATTAAAAAAAGACGGCAGCAGACAAACCATAGAAGAAAAGGTATTTCCAGGTTATGTTCTTGTTCGTATGGTGCTAGACGAAGACACTATGATGGCAGTAAGGAGCACACCTAATGTAATCAATTTTGTAGGAGCTGAAGATAGAAAAGCCACAGGCAAATCTCGTGGACACATAAAACCTCGACCACTAAGCCGTCAGGAAGTCAATAGGATATTCAAGCGTGCAGCTGAAAAGAAAACTGTTGTAAAACTAGATTTAGAAGAAGGTGATCAAATTATCGTTACTTCAGGACCTTTTAAAGATTTCCAAGGTGAAGTTATTGAAGTTTCAGGAGAAAGAAACAAGCTTAAAGCTCTATTATCAATTTTCGGAAGAGAAACTCCCGTTGAACTTGAGTTTTCTCAAATCACCAAACAAAATTGATTTTGGAAACTCTTTTTGCCGTCTGGTCAGCCTAGGAGTTAGGTTTACTCAATAGTTCAACCTGATTTATCTTCAGGTTTACGCATTAGTTTAATTTCATTAGCCGATGGCCAAGACAAAGAAAGTTGTAGCTCTGATCAAGTTGGCCTTGCAAGCCGGCAAAGCCAATCCAGCGCCTCCTGTTGGCCCTGCTCTAGGTCAGCATGGGGTAAACATAATGGCCTTTTGTAAAGAATACAATTCTCGGACCCAAGACAAAGCTGGTTTTGTTATTCCTGTAGAAATATCAGTTTTCGAAGATAGAAGTTTTACTTTCATAACTAAAACTCCTCCTGCCTCAGTCCTAATAACAAAAGCTGCGGGAATTGCTAAAGGGTCAGGTGAGTCTGCAAAAGGGACAGCTGGATCAATTAATAGAAATCAACTTGAAGAAATTGCCAAAACAAAGCTACCTGACCTCAATTGCAGTAGTATTGAATCAGCAATGAAAGTTATCGAAGGAACAGCAAAAAATATGGGAGTTGCCATAAAAGACTAATTTAATCGTAAAATCAATCCTTAAAACTTTCACCTAACGGGGGAGACACAAAGTCGTATGCACCCCTTTTTCTTATGAAACAACTCTCTAAAAGAATGACAAAGCTCGTATCCAAATTGGAGGAGCGTCACTATTCACCAATAGAAGCCATCAAGTTAGTAAAAGAAAATGCAAATGCTAAATTTGATGAGACAATTGAAGCTCACATCAGACTTGGTATAGATCCCAAATATACAGATCAGCAATTAAGAACAACAGTTGCGCTTCCTAAGGGGACTGGTCAAAAAATAAGAATAGCTGTAATAACACGTGGTGAGAAAGTTGCGGAAGCAAAGGCTGCAGGTGCAGATTTAGCCGGTGAAGAAGAACTAGTTGACACAATCAATAAAGGTGAAATGAATTTTGATCTTTTAATTTCAACGCCAGATATGATGCCAAAAGTGGCCAAACTTGGAAGAGTTCTTGGTCCAAGAGGTCTTATGCCTAATCCAAAGGCTGGAACTGTCACGACGGATCTAGTTGGAGCCATTCAAGAATTCAAGGCAGGGAAACTTGAATTTAGAGCTGATAAAGCAGGAATTGTGCATGTTCGTTTTGGTAAAGCAAGTTTTTCTGCTGAAGCACTACTAGAAAATCTCAAAATTTTGCAAGAAACTATAGATAGGAATAAACCCAGTGGTTCAAAGGGAAAGTACTGGAAAAGCTTTTTTATTACATCTACTATGGGGCCCTCTATACAAGTAGATATCAACGAATTACAGGACTTACAAAAAGAAAGCTGACCTTTCTGTAGTAAATTAACTGCTTGGCTTAAAAGCCATAGGGCATGCGCCCAGCCCAAGACAGCAGGTAATAGTCTGTTAACCATTTTGTTTAACAGCTCCATAAACCCCGCCGAGGCATTCGCAAAGATTTTTTCTTCTGGATTGAATCAACAGCGGCCTCGACTCCTAAAAGAGATTTTGGCCGCATGTCCAGTTCTTCCCCCGATTCGATCCAATTATTATGGGCCGCACGCTGGAAAGCAAAAAACAGATTGTCGAAAAGTTAGAGGATCTACTCGACAACTCAGAAATGGCATTAGTTCTTGATTTCAAGGGCTTATCCATTAAAGAGATGTCTGACTTGCGCTCAAGACTGCAGGAAAACAATGGTGTATGCAAGGTCACAAAAAATACCTTGATGCGTCAAGCCATTAAAGGAAAAGATTCCTGGAATGGCTTAGATTCTTTGCTGACTGGGACCAACGCCTTTGTTTTAATCAAAGGAGATGTTGGTAGTGCTGTAAAAGCAGTACAAGCATTTCAAAAGGAAACACAAAAATCTGAAACAAAGGGAGGTCTTTTCGAAGGCAAACTTTTGTCTTTAGAAGAAATCCAAGCGATTGGAAAACTTCCTAGCAAGGAAGTACTTATGGCTCAAATTGCAGGTGCGATGAATTCCATAACCACCAAAATCGCTATTGGTATCAATGAGGTTCCTTCTGGAATGGCAAGATCTCTCAAACAACATTCAGAAAGCAGCGAAAGCTGAACTTTTTTATCTAACAATTTGTTTTCTCCTTACTTAGTTGCTGATTTTTAAATCATGTCTGCAAAAACCGATAAAATTTTAGAGTCACTCAAAAGCCTTTCTTTGCTTGAAGCCTCTGAGCTGGTAAAGCAAATAGAAGAAGCTTTTGGTGTCTCAGCCGCAGCCTCTGCTGGGGTAGTTATGGCAGCTCCTGGAGCTGGTGGTGGTGGCGATAGCGCCGAAGCTGCTGAAGAAAAAACTGAATTTGACGTTGTTTTAGAGAGCTTTGATGCTTCAGCTAAAATCAAAGTCTTAAAAGAAGTTAGAAACGCCACAGGTCTTGGTCTCGGCGAAGCAAAAGCAATAGTTGAGGCTGCTCCCAAAACAATCAAAGAAGGAGCATCCAAAGAAGACGCCGAAGCTCTAAAGAAAGCCATAGAAGCCGCTGGAGGAAAGGTAACTCTGAAATAAATTAATTTCGTGTTACTAGAAAAATATCCATTATCTGCTTATATAAAGCCGGTCAATTAAGACCGGTTTTTTTTTTATGTCACAAGCAGAACAAAATTTGGCTGTTGCCGCTGCAACTGATGGTGCTTGCAGTGGAAATCCTGGTCCAGGTGGCTGGGGTGCATTAATTAGATTCGAGGATGAAAGTGAAGTTGAATTTGGTGGTTTCAACCCAGAAACAACTAATAATCGGATGGAATTACAAGCTGCTCTATTTCTTTTACAAGAACTAAAAAATACACCATTCCATCCTTGTCTAACTATCAAAACTGATAGCAAATATCTTATTGATGGCCTAGAAAAATGGATGCCAAACTGGAAAAAAAAGGGTTGGAAAACCGCATCAGGAAAACCAGTTCTCAATCAAGATCTTTGGAAAGCTCTTGATGATCCTCAACTTCCAAAAATTAAACTTGAGTATGTTAAAGGTCATAGTGGAGAAAGAGATAATGATAGAGTTGATGAAATAGCAGTTTGTTTTTCTAAAGGGAAAAAAATATATCTAAAGTCTTACAATGACAAGAAATAAATCTTTGCTAACCATATAAAGTTTCAAATCATATATTTAATTATTGATTACTACTTTAATATTTTATTAAACTTAATTAGAATAAAATAATCAAGCTGATATTACATATGAAAAACTTTTCAAAAGAAAATAAAGACGATTTATACGGACTTCTTCTCGGCCCATTATTGTCTCAAGATGATGGAATTGATGCAGAAACTCTTTCAAATTTAGCTCTAAATTCACTTAAATTGGCATCCTTAAAAAGAAATGTACCAATTTTTTCGAATCTACTTTCAAAAGCGACAATTAATCTTCAACGAAATGATTCAAGGCTAAATCAAAATATTTTTGGTTGTAATTTTAAAAATCCAATTGGACTAGCTGCAGGGTTTGACAAAAATGGAGTCGGGGCAGGGGTTTGGAATTATTTTGGGTTCGGGTTTGCTGAACTTGGGACAATTACTTGGCACCCACAAAGAGGGAATCCCAAGCCAAGACTCTTTAGAATTGCAAAAGAAAAAGCTGCATTAAATCGTATGGGATTTAATAATTTGGGGGCACAGAAATTTTTAAAAACTTTAGAAGAACAAAAATTAGAGCCTCCAGGTCATAGACCTATTGTTCTGGGTATCAATTTAGGCAAATCAAAAATTACTAATCTTCATGATGCCAATAAAGACTATGCCTTGTCTCTTGAACTTCTTGGTCCAATTTCAGACTATGCAGTAATCAATGTTAGTTCTCCAAACACTCCTGGACTTCGTTCTTTACAAGAGACTGAACAAATAAAAAAACTAATAAAAACGCTTAAAAATTTACCTAATTGTCCTCCTTTGTTAGTGAAAATTTCTCCTGATCTTTCAAATGAAGCTATTGATGAAATAGCATTAGTTTCAAAGCAAGAAGGACTTGATGGAATAATCGCAATCAATACAAGTTTAGATCGATATCAATTAAAGAATAGAATAATAAAAACTGGTAAAACACTTTCACAAGAGAGTGGGGGAATGAGCGGATTGCCTCTTCAGAAAAGAGGGCTTGAAGTTATAAATAGATTAAGAATAACTATGAATAATGATCTACCTCTCATTGGCGTTGGAGGAATAAACTCAGCAAAATCTGCATGGGAGAGAATTACAGCAGGTGCTTCGCTAATCCAAATTTATACTGGGTGGATATTTGAAGGACCAAGGTTAGTACCTGATATTTTAGATGGTCTAGTCCATCAAATGGAAATCAATGGATTCAAAAGTATCAAAGAAGCAATAGGATCTCAAGAACCATGGAAATAAAAATATAATGCTCTTATGAATAAATAATTATGTTTACCTTGTAATTTCAAAAATAAATCGTGACTTTTGATTCACAAAAAAACTTCGACTCTCATGGAGGCAATATTGAGAAAGAAGCAAGAAAATTAAATATAAAGACAAAAAAAATAATAGATGCAAGTGCATCTATTATTCCTTTTAAATTACCAAGGAAATTAACTACATGTCTTTTTAAAACAATAAAAGATAGCTCAATAAAATTTTATCCAGACAGAAGTTATCACACTATAAAAAATGCAATTTCACAATGGCATAATATTGACCCATCAATGATTTTGCCAGGCAATGGAGCATCTGAATTATTCACCTGGGTAGCCCGAGATGCTGGTTTAAATGGTTTAAGTTCTCTACCTTCACCATGTTTTGGAGATTACGAAAGAGCACTTAAATGCTGGAACGCTCCATATATTTACACGAATCTGCCCATATCTTGGAGTACTAGTAAACCTCAACATTTTCCTCTCATACCAAAAACAAATGTCCTATGGATTACAAATCCTCATAATCCTACAGGTCAATTATGGAGTCGATTTTCTATAAAAAATTTATTAAATATGTATAAGCTAGTTATATGTGATGAAGCATTTATCTCTCTTGTGCCAGAAGGAGAAAAACAGTCGGTTATAGATTTAACTGAGCAATATAAAAATCTGATAGTTGTTAGGAGTCTTACGAAATTACTAGGGCTTGCAGGAGTAAGAATGGGATATGTTGTTACTGCTTCAGAAAGATTATCAAAATGGGAAAAGATAAGAGACCCATGGCCAATAAATACTTTTGCTATTAATGCAACTAATATAATTATGCAAGATAAGAAAATGCATAATCAATGGTTAAATAAAGTCCATAAATGGATAAAGAAGGAAGGGGAATGGCTGGACAGTAATTTATCTAGTTTTTCAAATTTCAAACCTTTACCAACTACTACTAATTTCCAATTAATAAAAAGTGATTCTTCTCTAACTCCTCTTCTTCAAGAACTTAAACGCAAAGGTATTCTTCTAAGAGATTGCAGGTCATTTATAAACTTAGGAGAAAATTGGCTCAGGATAAGTCTCCAGAAAAGAAAACATAATATTAAAATAATTAATTCAATTAAAGAAATTATTTAGTAAAATTAGTTATTATTTTAGCTAACACATCTTCAGAATTTATACATAACAAATTTTTCATATTAGATTTCATCTTCTTCAAATAAATAGACCCCAATAAATGATTCAAAACATTTAATAAAATAATTTCATTAGGAGAATGTTGGTTCACAATTATAGCACCGCCAAAGCTTGCAAGATAAGCTGCATTTAAGTCTTGATGTTGATCAGTAGCCTGAGGAAAAGGGATTAAAACAGAAGGTGTTCTCGATATAATGATTTCGCAAATTGCACTTGCACCGGCCCTACTTATTACAAGATCAGAATGTTGAAGCAAGGCAGGGATTTCAGTACTAAAAGGCATAACTTCAAGATTATCGTGATGCTTAATTTTGATTTTATCTTTATAAAAAAAATCATTACTACCTGTAAGATGAACCACTCTACATCCTTTCTCAATTAACCAAGGTAAAACATTTCTGACCATTTCATTCAACTTTGTTGCACCTTGACTACCTCCCATTACTAAAATCAATGGTCCGTTACCTTTGGGAACCCAATCAGGTAAAGACTGTTTGGAATGAAATTCCTCTCTAACAGGTGTACCTGTATAACTTGTTTTACAAAAAGGTAAGTATGAAGAGGCCGAGGGGATACCCAGGGCAACATGATCGCAAAATCTACCTAAAAGTCTAGTTACTCGTCCAGGAATCGCATTAGATTCATGGAGCAGTACGGGGATTCCCCTTACCTTAGAAGCAATAATTGTAGGTGCTGATATATACCCACCAGTAGTAAAAACAACGCTTATCTGTTTTTTATGCAATAAATTAAAAACTTCAATAGAAGAAAAAAGTAATTTTAAAAAACCATATATTTTCCTAAATATATTTCCTTGCAAACCTCCTACTTTTACAGTAGTTAATTGAAACTTTTCAGGAACAAGTTCAATCTCTAACCGATCAGGGACCCCCAACCATTCAACCTCCCAGGCACTTGAGAGCGAATCAGCGAATGCCAATGCAGGATAGATATGTCCACCAGTACCGCTTGCTGCAATTAAAAGCCTAGGCATAAATCAAAAAAGTTTTTTTAATGCTAAATTATAATAATTATAAGAAGTCCAGGTGCACTACTCACGAAGACTCAATTTAATAAGCTTTTTATTGATATGTATTTTCTATTCTAGCCCTGCAACAAGCCAAAATATACATATTCAATCGCTAAGCAAACAATTAGAAAAAGGACTCAACAAACAAAACTTATTGTCACTAAAAAACTTATTTATTGAAAAATCCTTCAATAAATTCGAGAAACAATACGATAATTTTACAAAGAACTACAAAGAAATAGAATGGTCAATTAAGCCAAAAAATGATTATAAAAACAAAAAATATTTAGATGTAAAAATCACCTCTAAGCGTTATATCGGAAGCCTACAATATGATCTAGATTCCAGACAAACTATTGAATTAGAAACTAATAACAATAAAATAATAGATTACAAAATTATAAATGCAGAGTCAATTCTGAAATCTTATACTAAGCAACTCAAAATAAAAGTTAATTCTCCCCAGACAGTAGTTACTGGTGAGCGTTATCACTTTGATTTAATCATTGAAAAACCAATAGATAATTCTTTCATAACGGGAGAAATGATAGTTCTTCAAAATACGCGCTCTAACCAACAATTGAGTATCCCTTTTGGAATGAAAGCAAAAGGTTCAGGAGGCTTATTTAAATCAATAACTGCTCCTTTACAGCCAGGATCTCAGACAATTACAGCAATTATTGCTCATCAGAAAGGAATTTTTACAATTACAAAAAAAATAGAAGTAGATTAGGCTATCAAAATATTCCAGTTAGCAATAATGTTATTTAGTCCGTAATTTCATCTAGAGCTGCTACACCTGGAAGAACTTTGCCTTCTAAAAGTTCAAGACTGGCTCCACCTCCGGTAGAAATATGAGACATATTTTTGGCAAGACCTGCTTTCTCAACCGCAGCTACAGAATCCCCCCCCCCAATAATTGTGCAACATCCATCTGAACTCAATTCAGCAAGTGTATTAGCAATTTCATTAGTACCAGTTGCAAATTTTTCAAACTCAAATACCCCCATTGGTCCATTCCAAATTACAGTTTTGCAACCTTTCAAAGCATCCTGAAAAAGCTTAATCGACTCCGATCCAATATCTAATCCCATCCAACCTTCACTTATTTCATCTACTTTAGAGACTTTACTATTAGCATCAGGAGAAAATTTATCAGCCAATACAACATCACTAGGTAATAAAAATTCTACTCCTTTTAATTTAGCTTTTTCTTCTAAAGCCTTTGCCAATTCAAGCTTATCTTCTTCAACAAGACTATTTCCAACGGAAAGCCCCCTAGCCTTATAAAAGGTAAAAATCATACCTCCTCCAACAATAATTTTGTCGCATTTATCAATTAGAGATTCCAGAACACCTATTTTACTGCTTACTTTTGAGCCTCCGACAATGGCAGCTAAAGGTCTTCTTGGCTGATCAATCGCTCCTTGCAAATACTTTAGTTCTTTGTCCATTAAATAACCTGCAACGCAAGGCTTTAAAAACTTTGTAACTCCTTCAGTTGAAGCATGAGCGCGATGAGCCGCTCCAAAAGCATCATTAACATAAACCTCTGCGAGAGAAGCTAATTCCTTTGCAAAGTCGTTATCATTTTTTTCTTCTCCAGAAATAAAGCGAACATTTTCTAAAAGAACAACCTCCCCATTTGACATATCAAAAACTTTTGACTTCGCTTCGGAACCGATACAACTATCTGTTTTTAAAACTGTTTTCCCAAGTAATTCGCTTAATCTTTGAGCAACAGCAGTTAAACGCATTGTTTCATTAACTTTTCCTTTTGGTCGTCCAAAATGAGCAACAAGAATAACTCTTGAACTTTTTTCTAAAAGATCATTAATCGTTGGTAATGCCGCGCGAATTCTAGTGTCATCAGTTATTTCCCCTTGATCACTTAATGGGACATTAAAATCTACTCTTACCAACACACGCTTTCCATATAGATCTTCAGCGCCGAGAGTTGACAGGGACCTCTTAGCCATTGTGTGTATTAAATAAGGAAACTGAGTGACAATAGCCCTTAGACTGCACCAATTGGCTAATTGCTAAGACAGAAAACTTATCTGGCACTCTATAAAAAGATATAAGCCTTTATAATTTACAAACGCCTAACCTATTCATAATCGCTTTAATCCTTACAATTACTAAATAGTTGAAAAAAAAGAACCTTACTAAGATTTGCAAAATATGAAACCGTTCTAATTTTTTTACATAAAATAAAAAAGAAATACAAGTTTTAATCTATCTATTGAATAATTCTATTGATATAATTAGTTTATAAAGTATTATTAAATGATAAATTAAGCCTAGATTTAAATTATTTTAATAGATAAGGACCCAACATTAATATGAAAACCTAAATCCTTAAATGACTCAATTGACCTTTTCAGTGTTCAGAATCCCGTGACAAAAAAGCTAATACAATGGTATCCAGGTCACATTGCCAAGGCAGAAAAACAATTAAAAGAAAACCTCAATAAAGTTGATCTTATTTTCGAAGTTAGAGATGCACGCATACCCTTAGCAACCTCGCACCCTTATCTTCAGAAATGGTTGAAAGGCAAAAAACAACTTCTAATAATTAATAGAAAAGATATGATAAAAAAAGAAATTCTTAAATCATGGGATACTCAATTCCGATCAGAAGGAAAAGTTCCTTGGTGGTGTGACGCAAAAGCTGGAACAGGAGTCTTGCAAATAAAACAAGCTGCTATTCGTGCTGGACAAGAATTAAACAAGCGAAGGGAAGATAGAGGAATGAAACATCGTGCAGTCAGAGTTCTTACTCTTGGATTTCCTAACGTAGGAAAATCTGCCCTTATAAACAGATTAGTGAACAAAAAAGTTGTTTCTAGTTCTAGAAGAGCAGGAGTAACAAGAAGCTTGAGATGGGTAAGACTAGGGCAAGATCTAGATCTTCTCGATGCACCTGGCGTTTTACCTCCCAGATTAGAAGATCAAAATGCTGCGCTTAAACTGGCCATATGTGATGACATTGGACAAGCAGCATACGATGTTGAATTAGTAGCCATAAAGTTTATGAATCTTCTTAAAAACTTAAATACAAAGAATGAATTTAAACAAGAATTAATGTTTTTAGAAGAACGCTATGGGATTCTCTTTGACCAAAAAATTAAAAATGAGACTTCATGGCTGCTATCAGCAGCACAACGTCACACCTCAGGCGATACTATTCGAATGGCTCAAAGGTTACTTGATGATTTTCGTAAAAATCTTTTAGGCAATATTTCTCTTGAGGTTCCATAGATGCTAAATGAAATTCAACATGCATTTGGAGAAGGTGAAGGTGAATTATTTCAGCTTAACTACAATAGAGCTATGCCAATGAGACTTGACAGATGGTTAGTTAGTCAACGATCAGAACAAAGTAGAGCTCATATTCAGAAATTTATAGAAGCAGGCTATGCAAAAGTAAATGGTTTGACTGGGAAAGCAAAAACACCTCTAAGACCAGGTGACCAAATTCATCTTTGGGTCCCACCACCTGAACCTCTTCCCTATCTCAAACCAGAAAAAATTGATCTAGACATTTTATTTGAAGATGATCATTTAATTGTGATAAACAAAAATGCAGGAATTGCTGTTCATCCTGCACCAGGAAATAAATCAGGAACTTTAGTAAATGCACTTATAAACCATTGCCCTAATCTTCCGGGAATTGGAGGTAAATTAAGACCAGGAATAGTACACAGATTAGATAAAGACACTACCGGATGTATCGTAGTTGCGAAAAGTCAAGAAGCCTTAGTTAAACTACAAATTCAAATACAAAAAAGAATTGCATCACGTAATTATATTGCTGTAGTTCATGGAGCCCCAAAAGAAAACGAAGGACTTATTATCGGATCAATTGGTAGACATCCTAAAGACCGGAAGAAATATGCTGTGGTCGATGAAGAATTAGGCAGATATGCATGTACCCATTGGAAACTAATAGAAAGGTTTGGTAATTTTTCTCTATTGCAATTTAAACTTGATACTGGTCGGACCCACCAGATTCGTGTCCATAGTGCACACATAGGACATCCCATAATAGGAGATCAAACTTATAGTAGGTGTAAGAAATTACCTATGAATCTTTCTAGTCAAGCATTACATGCAATTGAACTAGGTTTAATACATCCAATAACATTAAAAGAAATGAAATTTCGTGCACCAATTCCTACTGTTTTCGACAGACTTTTAAAACTGTTGAGAAATAAATAAAATTA